>JAEZDF010000052.1 GCA_023429685.1 Bacillota bacterium | reverse complement strand
C
Organism: Bacillota bacterium; assembly: GCA_023429685.1. GTDB lineage: Bacteria > Bacillota > Clostridia > Oscillospirales > Ruminococcaceae > Acetanaerobacterium. The sequence goes on along the minus strand of JAEZDF010000052.1, from coordinate 12,927 downwards.
TTGTCAATTATATTAAACTTAGGAGGACACTGATATGGTATTTGAAAAGGTAAGGCAGATTATCTGCGACCAGCTGGATCTAGAAGAGGATGTTGTCACCATGGAGGCAAGCATTCTTGATGATCTGGGTGCTGACTCGCTGGATGTTGTTGACCTTGTGATGAGCCTTGAAGAGGAATTTGACATCGAAATTCCCGACGAGCAGGTAGAAAACATCAAATCGGTCGGGGACATCGTAAAGTATATCGAAGCCGAGGTTTAATGCTGCCGGCTTTATAAAACCGTATAATGTCTTTTGAGGGCGGGATGATTGATCCCGCCCTTTTTGCGTTTGTTATGTAGATAAGAGATTGTCATACGTAGCCATATGTTTATCGAAGTTTAGTATTATAGCTAACTGCGATACGCCTACGAGCACCCCATCAATCTCTTTCAGATGCTGCCAGCCGCTCGTACCGGCCGTAAAAGAAGTTTCGGTGCCACGGGCTTTGGTGCAGCTCGCTTAGGTGCTTTAGACCCATTGCCCCGTACTGACGCACCAGACCGTTAAAGTTATCCATCTGGTTGTACCCCAGCCCAACCCATTGGCTTGCGGTTGCGTGGTAAACCATCGCATTCAGGTTCACCTTTGGACGCCATCCTGAACGGACACCGCAATAGTAATAGTAGCCCAGCAGCATGCTGTCGTCCTCAAAGCAGGACATCCCCGTTAAGAACAATGGGTTGTAGCCGCCAGTAGACCGCAACGCGTGCGAGCGGTGCATACACGGGTTGTTAAAGCCGTGTACAATTCGGTCTTCGCAAAGACCATCCAAAAACTCCGCGCTGGGGTTGCCATGTTCGGGCAGGACGACAGAGCGGTCGGCAAACGGCATAGCCCCGCTGCGGTTGACGATGCCGCTGCTTACCATCGGCTCGTCGGTTTGGTCGAGATAGCCGGCGAGAACATCCGCCCAATGGGGGGTAAAAAGCATGTCGGGGTGCAGCTCGGTGATATAGTCCACGTCGGGAAGGTTGTGCCAGATATATTCAAAGCACGCCTGCCTGCCCACCGTCGTGCCCGTGTTTTCCCCCTTGCCGATCAGGTGAAACTCCAGATGAAAGGGTCTTAGCTGCGCAAGAGCCTGCTCGTTGCTTAGGCCGCCCTGGTTGTATACCACCACGGGTCTGCTCCCGCCTGCCTCGAGCGAATGCAGGCAGGCGGCAATCAGCGAAAGGTCGTGCGCGCGCTGTTGCTCTCTTACAAAGAGCAGCAGCGTGTGCGCAATGTTGCTCATCGGTCATCCCTCCCGTTTGTGCCACGTGTTGCGGTTGATGATGTGGGTGTAGCTTTGAATCAGCCTTACCACCTTGCCCGATACGTTACTATCCTGATAATCGGGTATGGGCGGCGCGGCGCCATATTGCGCAATGGCTAGCTCGATGCTCTGCATAATATCCCGCTCGGCAATGCCGCCGAGTATCATCGTGCCCTTATCCAGAGCCTCGGGGCGTTCGGTGCTGGTTCGGATGAGCACCGCGGGAAAGCCGAGGATGGCGCTCTCCTCCGAAAGGGTGCCGCTGTCTGACAAAACACACCGCGCGTGCAGCTGCAACTGGCAGTAGTCCAGCAGACCGAAGGGTGCTAACGGGCGCACGAGCGGATGGAATACAAACCCACGCCGCTCGATTGCCTTTACGCTGCGCGGGTGCGCCGAGTAAACAACGGGCAGCCCGTACGTCTCGGCAATGGCATTTACCGCGTTCATCAGCGACAAAAAGGTCTGTTCGTCGTCGATGTTCTCCTCCCGATGGGCGCTGAGCAAGAAGTAGTCCTGCGGCGTAAGTGAGAGCCGCGCAAGCACATCGCTCTGCTTGATGCGGTCAAGGCAGCCTGCCAGCACCTCCGGCAAGGGGGAGCCGGTTACAAAAACCCGATCGGCGGGCAGCCCTTCCTGCAACAGGTAGCGTCTCGAGTGCTCGGTGTATGGCAGGTTTATGTCCGCGATGTGGTCGACGATGCGGCGGTTAATCTCCTCCGGCACGTTAAAGTCAAAACAGCGGTTACCTGCCTCCATATGAAAGATGGGCACCTTTAGCCGCTTTGCCGAGATGGCGGAAAGCGCGGAATTGGTGTCGCCCAGTACAAGCAACGCGTCGGGGCGCTCCTTCTCCAGCACGTCATAGGAGGATGCAAGGATATTGCCCATCGTCCTGCCTAAGCTATCGGACGCGCAGTCAAGGCAGTAATCCGGCTCGCGGATACCCAACTCCTCAAAGAAGATACGATTTAGCGTGTAATCCCAGTTCTGCCCGGTGTGCACCAGCAGGTGGTCAAAAGAGCGGTCGCAAGCCTTGATGCACGCACTCAGCCGGATAATCTCGGGTCGCGTGCCCACTATCGTCATTACCTTCAACCTGTGCATAAGCAGCCCCCTTTGCTTTCGGCTTTATTTAGTCGTCCCTTTAACCGGGTAGGAAGGTGTCGGTCTGCTCCAAACAAAACCACTCGTTTGCCCATATGATGGTCACAAGCTCGGTGTCGCCTGTGTTAACAATCCAGTGGACGTACCCGGGAGGGATATCCACAACCGCGCATTGCTGCCCGTCTACCGGCAGAACAATTGGTTCGCCGCCGTGTAACGGGGTTAGCCGTACCTCGCCTACGCCGCTTACCGTTAAAAACTTTTCCGCCTTGGTTTGGTGGTAGTGCCCGCCCTTACTGGCATGTGGCGCAATGCGGTTTATCGATATCTGCCCGTCGTTTTTCAGACGCATAAACTCATAAAACGCGCCACGGTCATCTGCGTGCGCCGTAAGCGTGTAACAGAGCTTTTCTGTGGGAAGATAGGTTAGATAGGTGCTGTACAGCTTTTTGATAAGTGGGTCTGCCACATCGGGTGCGCACAGGGTGGTGCGCTCGGCGGCAAACCCCGCGATGCGGCACGCAAGCCAGCCCACCGTTACCGACGTGATGGGCTGCACCGCGTAGATGTCTGAGGTCATCTCGTCGTGTGCCTGCAGTACGCGCGAGAATTCGGCTACCACGTCGTCGATATACACGAGACGCACCGTAGCGTCGGGGTCGTTTATGGGGAGCACGCGTCCGTTCGCCGCTGCGTCGCAGAATGTGGCTACCACGCTGTTGTATTGTGGGCGGCACCACTTGCCAAACACGTTGCTTAAGCGATACACAAGTACCTTTGTGCCGCATTGCTGCCCGTATTCAAGCAGCAGGCGTTCCGCCTCGCGCTTACTCTGCCCGTACGGATTGTCGCATTGCGCCTGTATTGAGGACGCAAACACAATGGGGGCACGGTTGCCGTTTTGCCTTAAGCAGTCGGTTAGATACGAGGTGATGCTGAAGTTCTGCGCAAACTGCGAGGTGTCGTCAGGACGGTTGACCCCCGCAAGATGAAACACAAAATCGCAGTCTGCGGTAAGCATTGGCAGGGCGTCGGGCTCGCTGTCCTTATCGTACCCGTACACCGTCACGTCGCTTCGCGTGCGCAGCAAAGCACACAGGTTTTTACCTACAAACCCCTCGCTGCCCGTTACGAGCACCTTCATGCTGTCCACCCTTTCAACTCGTTTGTGACGTACTTGCAGTTTAAAAGTTTCTGTATTACCCCCGCTACATCCAACCGCTCGGTGTTTTCGGACGTATATTCGACGGGTACGCCCAGTCCGCCGTTGCCGTGGGTAAAGTATTTTGCGTAGTTTAGGTCGCCATTCTCTGCGGGGACGCGGTAAAAGCTGCCCATATCCACGGCTCGTGCGCTCTCCTCGCGCGTGAGCAAGGTCTCGTGCAGCTTTTCTCCGAGCCGAATGCCGATGTGATGGATGTTCCATGGCACACCAAACAGTTCGCACAACCCTTGGGCAACGGTGCGTATCGTCGCAGCGGGGGATTTTTTTACGATGATATCCCCGGGGCTTGCGTTTTCAAACGCAAACAGCACCAGTTCCACCGCTTCCTCCAGATCCATCAAAAACCGTGTCATGCCTTCGTCGGTGATTGTGAGCGGCAGCCCCGCCTTAATCTGGTCGATAAACAGCGGAATCACCGAGCCGCGCGACGCCATGACGTTGCCGTAGCGGGTGGCACAGATCAGCGTATTTGCGTGACCTGCGGCGCGCGCACGTGCGAGCATAATCTTCTCCATCAACGCCTTGGAGGTACCCATTGCGTTGATGGGATACACCGCCTTATCGGTAGAAAGGCAGACCACCTTCTCGACCTCTGCTTCAATTGCGCAGGAGAGCAGGTTGTCGGTGCCCAGCACATTGGTCTTTACCGCCTCGAGCGGAAAGAACTCGCAGCTTGGCACCTGCTTGAGCGCAGCGGCGTGAAAGATAAAATTAACACCCTGTACGGCGCTCTTTACGCTGTCTTTGTCGCGCACGTCGCCGATTAAAAACCTTAGGCGTTTGTCCTTGTACAGCCTGCGCATATCGTCTTGCTTCTTTTCATCCCGCGAAAAGATGCGTATTTCTCCAATCTCGGTGGGGAGAAAACGGTCGAGCACCGCGTTGCCAAACGAACCGGTGCCCCCGGTTATTAGCAGTGTTTTATCGCAAAACATCTTTGGTTATCACTCCTCCTCGGTCTGACGCCGGGTAAATGGGTCTTGCATCAAGCCGCTTGCGCAAGCAATGCGCCGGCACAATTGGTGCGGCTTTATGCGAATTAGCTGTAGAATAAAAAAACAGCGCTGCCTAATACTATGCCGTTTTTGTTTGATTCAGCAGACAATATATACTATTCATGCACAAGGCAGGGTGCGCCCGAAACATTTTAGAGGGGTCTTACCTACATAAAAATAGAAGCGGACGTTTCTTAAATCGAAACGTCCGCTTTTGGCAGATATAATTCAAATATCATGGGTGCTTTTATGGGTTTGATGGCTCCCCGCGCTGTAAACCGTTGTACAACGCCTCGTATTCCTTTGCCGACTTACCCCAGGTAAAGTCGCTTGCCATCGCGTTTTGTTGCACCGAGAGCCATGCCTCTTTGTTTAGGTAGCAGTCTCTTGCGCGAACCACCGCGCCCAGCATATCATGTGCGTTATAGGTCTTAAACGTAAAGCCGTTTCCGCCCTCGCCAAAATCGCGGATGGTATCGCGCAGACCGCCCGTTTCGCGCACGATGGGTACGGTGCCGTACCGCGCGGCAATCATCTGTGCCAGCCCGCACGGCTCGCTTTTTGACGGCATTAAGAATAGATCCGCTCCGGCGTAGATCCTTTGGGCTAGGTCGGGCAGAAAGCCCGCAATGAAGCGAACCCGGTCAGGGTACTTTGCCTGCATGGTGTGAAAAAACTCCTCGTACGGCTGCTCGCCCGTGCCGAGTATCACAAACTGGTTGCCCATGTGCACCATATCCTCAAACACATAGCGCACCAGATCAAGACCCTTGTGCGCCACAAGGCGGGTGATGATGGCAATCAGCGGTGTGTTTTCGCTTGCGGGCAGGGGTAGTGCATCCAAAAGTCGCTGCTTGTTGTGCTCTTTATTCTCAAGCGAAGTCGCGTCGAAGTTTTCGTAGATCATCGGGTCGGTCGCGGGGTTAAAGCGGTCGGTATCCAGCCCGTTCAAAATGCCGGAAAGCTTGAAGGAACGCGCCTGCAAAAAGCAGTCCAGCCCGTGGGCAAACCACGGGTTCATAATCTCCTGCGCGTAGGTAGGGCTGACGGTGCTTACATGGTCGCAAAGCTCAATGGCGGCCTTCATCAGGTTTAGGTTGCCGTCAAACTCCAAAATGCGCTCATCCTTTGTGTCGATGCCAAACACATCGCCCAGCGTCATCTTGTTATACACACCCTGATACTGAATGTTGTGGATGGTAAACAGGGTTCTGATATCCCGGTATTGCTCTAAGCCGCGGTACTCAAGGTTTAGGTACACCGCACAAAGGGCAGTCTGCCAGTCGTTTAGGTGTAGGATGTCGGGGGTAAAATCGATGTGGCGAACCATGTCTACCACCGCTTTTGAGAAAAACGCAAAGCGCTCGCCGTCGTCCATATAGCCGTACAGCGCGTCGCGCTTAAAATAGTATTCGTTGTCTATCAGGTAGTAAGTAACGCCGCCGTGCCGCGCCGTAAAGATGCCGCAGTACTGCTTGCGCCACGAAAGGGTCACCTCAAAGCTGGTTACGAAGGTCAGCGTGTCGCGCAGTTCCTGCTTCATGCTGCCGTACAGCGGCAGCACCACGCGGCAGTCCACACCGTTTGCCACAAGTGCAGGGGGCAGTGCGCCCGCAACGTCGGCAAGTCCACCCGATGCAATATACGGCTGCGCCTCGCTTGCGCAGAATAATATCTTCAGGCTATCACGTTTTACACTCTTTTTTGTCTTTGCCGATGACTGTGGCTTTGTAGGTGCTTTGGTAGTCGTCGCCTTTTTGGCAGGGGACGCGGGCCTTTTTGCGGCTGACTTTTCGGTCGCTTTTGTTTTTGCTTGTGCCATGTACAATCTCCTCCTGTTGCGGGAAGCGGTATGGATGAGGGCGCAGCACCGATTGTTTTCGGTACTGCGCCTTAATTACAGTATACGAATTACACCACACTGCCCTTTGATATAAACACGGGGTACGATAGGTAGCCCATCAGTGTGCGGTTATCCTTTATGGTCACATCCTTATCGGTAATACAGTAGTTGAGCACGCTCTGGTCGCCAATAACGGTGTCCTGCATGACAATCGAGTTTTGCACCTTTGCGCCCTTGCCCACCGTCACACCGCGGAACAACACCGAGTTTTCCACCTCGCCCTCGATGACACAGCCGTCGGCAATCAGCGAGTTCTTTACGCTGGAGGACAGCCCGTACTTAACGGGCATATCGTCGCGCACCTTGGTGTACACGGGGCGAATCGGCAAAAACAGCTCGTCGCGCACCTCTTTTTTCAGCATCAGCATGTTGGCGTCGTAGTAGTCGCGCATGCTGTCTACCTTTGCGCAAAAGCCGGTGTATTCGTAGCCATAGATGCGCAGTGATGATGCGCGTGCCTGCAGCACGTCCTTTTCTAGGCTGTACAGGTTGCGGCTCATGTTTTCGCTTACCAGCCGCTCAAGCAGCGACTTTTCAAGGATCATTAGGTTAATCGAGACACAGTGTTCGCCCTCTATGGTGGGCGAGAGCATCACATCCTGTACCCTTGCGTTATTATCACACACCACCACGGTGGATTCCCGCGAATTATCGGTGGTAATCAGCTTTTTCTGGTAGGCTACGGTAATCTCCGCCTGCCGCTCAATATGCGCATTCAGCACGTCCTTGATGTCGATGTTATAGATCATATCGCAGTCGGCAAGCACCACATAACGCGCGTTTGAGTGCTTGATAAAGCCCATGATGCCCGAGAGCGCCTCGATGCGCCCGCGGTAGATGCCGCTGCCCGCATTGCCAAAGGGCGGCAGTATAAACAGCCCTTCGCGCTTTCTTGCAAGGTCCCACTCGCGGCCGGAGCCCAGATGGTCCATCAGCGACTGGTAGTTGCTTTTGGTGATAACTCCGACCGACTGGATGTTAGAGTTGACAAACGACGACAGCGTAAAATCGATAAAACGGTAGCGTCCGCCAAACGGCACCGATGCCATCGTGCGTCGCTCGGTCAGCTCGCGCAAAACCTCGTCGTGCATATTAGAGAAGATAATGCCTAAAATCTTTTTTGTATCATGCATACCATTCACCATGCCTTCCTTGGGTTCGTGCCTGCAAGGTCAAGCTCTGAATTTGGGTTAATCCCACACTCATAGCGATTGCCTTGTGCACAAACCGCTTGCTTCAAAGTGGACATCACGATCCCAGTGACATTTATTCTGTTCAGGGGGAAGCCTTTACAGCAAAGAAGTTGTGTAAAGGGCGAGCACCTTACAGAAATTTCTAATTATATTTACGACTCCATGCGGTCTGCGTCAACCATCTCTTTGGGTTTTATGATGCTGTTTGCGGGAATCGTAGCCCCGGGGCCGATTACCGCGATGCCCCAGTCGCTTTTGTTTTCCACCTGCTCGGGGCGCATGCCAACAAAGCTGTTTTCGCCCACCACACAGTCTTCGGCAACAATGGCGTACTGAACGAAGGCTCCTTTTTTAATCACCGAGCCGGGCATCACAATGCTGTCGCGCACCACGGCACCCTCCTCCACCGTAACGCCGGCAAACAGCACAGAAAAATCCACCGTGCCAAAGATGTTGCAGCCGTCGGCGATCATTGAATTTTGCACGTTCGCGGTATTGCCTAAATACTGCGGGGGTAAAACGGGGTTGCGGGCGTAGATCTTCCACGATGGGTCCTGCAGCTCAAGCGGTACCTTGGGGTCGAGTAGGTCCATGTTTGCCTCCCACAGGCTGTCGATGGTGCCCACGTCCTTCCAGTACCCTGTAAACGGGTAGGCGTACATCTTCTGCCCATCCGCGAGCATGGCGGGGATGATATCCTTGCCAAAATCCTTGGAGGCGGCGGTGTCTCGCTCGTTGCTCTCAAGGTACTGGCGCAGCTTCTTCCAGTTAAAGATATACACGCCCATCGAGGCGAGGTTGCTCTTGGGCTTTTCGGGCTTTTCGGCGAACTCCCGAATCTTGTACTCCTCGTCGGTGTCAAGAATTCCGAAGCGGGACGCCTCCTCCCACGGCACCGAGATTACCGCGATGGTGCAGTCCGCACACTTTTGCTTATGAAAGTCGAGCATGGTCTCGTAGTTCATCTTGTAGATGTGGTCGCCTGAGAGGATGACGATGTAATCGGGGTCGTAGCCCTCGATGAAATGGATGTTTTGGTAGATGGCGTTTGCGGTGCCCTTGTACCAGTCCGAGCCGGTCGCCTTTTGGTAGGGCGACAGAACGTGTACGCCGCCGTGGTTGCGGTCAAGGTCCCACGGCTGCCCGTTGCCAATGTATTCGTTGAGCTCAAGCGGCTGATACTGGGTGAGCACCCCCACCGTGTCGATGCCCGAATTGACGCAGTTTGACAGTGTAAAGTCGATGATACGATACTTTCCCCCGTACGGTACGGCGGGCTTTGCCAAGCGTTTGGTCAGCACATGCAGTCTGCTGCCCTGTCCGCCCGCCAGCAGCATGGCAAGCCATTCTTTTTTACGATTCATACAATTGATCCTCTCCCCCATAGATGGTACTGATGTATTTATGCCGCCCGGGTTTTCGGGCAGGGGTACATTTCATGTAATTGGCGGCGTGTTGCCTTTCTCGAGTATAACACGCGTTTTGTAACGTTACCCCTGTCCCGACTTGTTTGGTGATAGAAGCAGCACCGAGTTTGGCGCAAGATCTAGGGATAGGGTATAGGGCAAGCCGTGTAGTTCCTGTTTTTTTGTGGTGTAGTATGGGCGCGTGGTCGCCCCAGAGCCGCCGAACGCGGCATCGTCCGAGCAGAGCAGCACGCGGTATCGTCCCTTATATGGCGCGCCGATGCGGTAATCCTCCCGATGAAGCGGGTTAAAGTTGCACACCGCAATGATCTCCTCGCCGTCCGATGCGATGCGCCGAAACGAGATGATGCTGTGTTTAAAGTCATCCCCCGCTATCCACGCAAAGCCGTCGCGGGTACAGTCGTTCTGCCACAGGGCAGGCGACGCGAGATACAGGTGGTTGAGCGTCTTTACAAATTCGCGCAGCTGGCGGTGGCGGTCGTAGTCAAGCAGCAGCCAGTCCAGCGGCTGCTTGTAGTTCCACTCTATAAATTGCCCGAATTCCTGCCCCATAAACAATAGCTTTTTGCCCGGGTGCGTAATCATATAGGCAAGAAAGGCGCGTACGCCCGAGAACTTGTCGTCGTACTCGCCCGGCATCTTGGAAAGCAGCGAGCACTTGCCGTGCACCACCTCGTCGTGAGAGATGGGTAGGATGTAGTTTTCCGAAAAGGCGTATACAAACGAAAAGGTCAGCTTATCGTGGTTATAGCTGCGATACAGTGGGTCGGTGGAGATATAGCGCAGCATGTCGTTCATCCAGCCCATGTTCCACTTAAACGTAAAGCCTAAGCCGCCGTCGTAGTCGGGCTTAGTCACCATAGGCCAGGCGGTGGATTCCTCGGCGATCATCAGCGTGTCGGGGTAGGCTTCGAGCACCGCACGGTTGAGCAGGCGCACCAGCTCTACCGCCTCCAGATTTTCGCGTCCGCCGTCCTTGTTGGGCTGCCACTGCCACTTTTCGCGGCAGTAATCGAGGTAGATCATCGACGCAACGGCGTCTACCCGCAGCCCGTCGATGTGGTATTTGTCCAGCCAGAACATCGCGCTGGAGATTAGAAACGAGCGAACCTCGTTTTTACCAAAGTCAAAAACCCTTGTGCCCCAGCCCGCGTGCTCCATCTTGGAGGGCTCTGCGTATTCGTAGCATTTGGTGCCGTCAAACTCATACAGACCGTGCTCGTCCTTGGGGAAATGCGCGGGAACCCAGTCCATAATCACACCGATGCCCGCCTGATGAAAGCGGTCGACAAATCGCATAAAGTCGTGCGGCGTGCCGTAGCGGGCGGTGGGGGCAAAGTAGCCCGTCACCTGATAGCCCCACGAGCCGTCGAACGGGTACTCGGTAACGGGAAGAATCTCGATGTGGGTATACCCAAGCTCCTGTACATACGGAATCAGCCGGTCGGCAAGCAGCTCATAGCTAAGCAGGCTGCCGTCTGGGTGGCGCATAAACGAGCCGAGATGCACCTCGTAGATGTTCATCGGGCTGCAAAATGGGTCGGTACAGCGTCGCTGTTCCAGCCACGCCTCATCCTGCCACACGTACCCCGCAAGGTTGTAAACCTTGGATGCGGTTTGCGGGCGGGTCTCGTTGTGAAACGCATAGGGGTCCGCCTTCATCAGCAGCCGACCATCAAGCGTCTTTATGCGGAATTTGTAGTTGTCATACTTTTTTAGGTGCGCAATGCGGCACTCCCACAGCCCTTCTGGGTTTAGCCTAGTCATGGGGCTGATGTCGCTGTTCCAGTTGTTAAAGTCACCCACCACCGAGACCTTGGCCGCATTGGGCGCCCATAGCCGAAACACCGCCTCGTCCTCAAACAGGTGGCATCCCAGCAGCTCGTAAGCGCGGTGGTTGGTTCCCTGATGGAACAGGTACACCGGCAGGCTGAGCGTATCATTGTTTGCAGGATTCATTGGTCGTTTCCTCCGTTTTGGGTGGCTATTAGTTCTCGCCGTAAAACGGCGCAATGCCACTTGCCGCGCATCGTTTCATGCGTTGGGGTGGGGATAATTCTTGGGTAAACAGCCGTGGTGGAAATATCTTCCCCACTTTAAATCTATTTTACCACAACCACACGATTTTTCAAGTGGATTTTGGTAATTTTAAATTAACTTTACATTTTGCAATACCGAATGTTTATGTAATATTCACATATTTGTTGAAAAACTATTGCTGTATCTTTCATAAGCACGAACAAATTAAGTATATGAGGGTGCGCGGCCCGTTATGACTAGAAAAAAAGCCCCTTGCTGTTTGCTTTAAGGTAAACAGCAAGGGAAGGCTAAAAAATCATATCTATTGAGTTATCCGTTAAGAGACGGGGTAGGCTGCACTGCGCGCATAGAATAAACACATCCGCAGTAGTCCTGGCGGTACAACCCATATTCTGCGCTTAGCTCCACCGAGCGTTTGTACCCGCCCCGCTTTTTAAAGTCGCAGGGCAGATGCCGAACCCTGTAGGTATCTGCAAGCCGCTCGCCAATTTCGTTGAGCTTCTGGGCGTTTTTATACGGGCTAATCGAAAGGGTGGTGGTAAAATAGTCAAAGCCGCCCTGCGAGGCAAGCTGCGCGGTTTTATTAAGCCGCAGGTCGTAGCAGTCCGCACATCGGGTGCCACCCTCGCGCTCCTGCTCTTTACCCTGTGCAAGTGCCGTAAACAGCGCGGAGTCATACTCCCCCTCAAGCAGCGTCACGGGGTGCTTGACGGGCAGCACCGACACAAGGCGTTTAACCTCCTCCAGCCTGCGGGCATACTCCTGTTGTATGGTGATGTTTGGGTTATAAAAATAAAGCGTAATCAAAAAGTGCTGCGAAAGGTACTCGAGCACATAGCTGGAGCAGGGCGCGCAGCACCCGTGAAGCAGTAGGGTGGGCGGGGTGGTAAGTCCCTTTATTATCCCATCCAGCTCGCTTTGATAGTTTCTATTGTTCATCATAGACGCTTCCTTTATTAGGCGGTTAATTGTTAAAGGCGGGGTAAAATAAATCCTCGTTAGAGTTGTAGGTGAGTATCAGATGCGGCATAGTTCCTGTGTTCACTATATCACGACGATGCACACTGCGCAAGAACAGGAAAAAATTTAGCAAAACCCCTTGCAATTTAAAATGAGAACCGTTATTATTATAGTATACCAATAAAGTATATTATAATAATTCATCTGTAAATGCCATAATTCATGCAGATAACAGCATAATAATACCAGTATTTAATTTTAGTATTTATTAGGGAGGAACCAATATGTCGAATCATTTAAATATTAGCCTAACAAAGGCCATGGAGCAACGCCGCAGTGTTTACGCGCTAAGCCCCGAATCCCCCGTTTCGCAGGAGCAAATTCTATCGCTTGTGGAGCATGCGGTACAGTACGTGCCCAGTGCCTTTCACAGCCAGAGCCAGCGCGTAGCCGTTTTGTTCGGCGAGCAGCACGGAAAGCTGTGGAATGACGTCACGTTAAGCGCGCTTAAGCAGGTAGTGCCACCCGACCAGTTCGCCCCCACGCAGGAGAAGATTGCATCCTTTGCAAACGCCTATGGCACGGTTTTATTCTTTAACCACACCCCCACCACCGAGGCAATGATGCAGCAGTTTGCGCTGTATAAGGATAACTTCCCCGTATGGGCGGAGCACGCAAATGGCATGCTGCAGTACGCCGTTTGGATGCTGCTGGAGGGCGAGGGTCTTGGCGCATCGCTTCAGCATTATGCGCCCCTGATCGACGAAGGGGTATACAAC
>JAEZDF010000043.1 GCA_023429685.1 Bacillota bacterium | reverse complement strand
CCGTAAGCGTCAGGTTTACCGTGCTGCCTGTGCCCACTGAAAGGGCAGTTTTTGAGAGAGAGGAAACGTCGATGTCTACGCCGTCGAGCGTGAGGTTCACATCGCCCGTTATGTTCGGGTTTACCGTGATGGAGTTGGCAGTGGTTGTACCCATTACGGTGTAGTCGCCTGCCTGGGTAATGGTGACGTTGCCGTTTGAAACAACTAAAACCGTGTTGTTTACGGCAGAACCAGGGGTCTTTGTATATGTAGTACTGTTGCCGACATTGTCGGTAGCGGTAAGAACCACGCTGCGGTTTGTGGCATTGATGCTGCCTGCCGCTATGGTGTAGCTCGCCGTCCATATGTTAGAAGCGTTGGTCGCGGTTACCGCAGCCCCACCGCCAAACGCGGTGAAATCCGCCGTGACGGACGCGACATCGGGGTTGTTGTCGCCAGTAGCCGTGTTATCCCACCTGACGGTGACGGTGTCGCCGGTTAGGAACAGGCCGTCCGCACCGCTTGCGCCGCTGACGGTGACATTGGGTGCGGTGACGATGGGCGGCTTGTTATCCACCGTCGCGTTTGTTGTGTCGGCAGTGGCGGTGGCGTTACCGCACTCATCGACTGCTGTAACGCTGATGTTGCGGTTTGCTTCGTTGTTAATGCTGCCCGAAGCGATGGTGTAGGTCGCCGTCCAGCTGTCGCCGGTATTCGTTGCCGTCACCGCGCTGCCTCCGCCGAACGCGCTGAAATTGACATAAACGGCATTGATATCGCTGTTGTTGTCTCCGCCCGCGGTGTTGTTCCATGTAGCGGTGACGGTGTCGCCTACTTTATACGCGCCGCCCGCGCCGGTTGCCCCGGAAATGGAGATTGCTCCGTCTGTGACGGTGGGGGATACGTTATCCACCCGCGCGTTTGTCGTGCCGGTGGCTGTGGTACTGCGTGACGTACTGTCGGTCACCGTTACGCTCACGTTGCGGTTTGCCACATTGTTGATGGTGCCCGCCGTGATGGTGTACGTCGCCGTCCAGATGCCGGAGTTGTTGCTCGCCGGTACGGAGTTTCCCCCGCCGAACGCGGTGAAATCCATGGTGACGGCGGTGAGATTACTGTTGTTGTCACCAAGTGCGGTGTTGTTCCACGTGGCGGTGACGGTGTCGCCAATTTTAAACGCACCGCCCATGCCCGTGCCGCCGCTTAGCGAGATGTTGGCAGGGGTTACAGAAGGTCCGGCGGTAGCCGTTGCGGTGTTTGTGCCCGTTGTAACCGTAACGCTTGCGGTATAGGTCTTACTGCCCGCGGTAACCGCAAGGCTGCGCGCTCCTACAGGCAGCCACAGGTACAGCTGACCGTTTGCGTCGGTGACGGCGTTGATCGCCGAGCCGCCGTCCACCGTGTAGGTAACGGCGGTTACGGATGAGACACCCGATATGGTGACTGTAGTTTTATACACCGCGTTGGTGCCGTTGGTGGGTGCAGGGATAATGCTGTCGGCTTTTACCGAGCCGCCGGTGATGGTGACGCCGCTGCCGCCCCCGCTGCTGCCGATATCCGGTGCTCCGCCGCCCCCGCCGGTTGCGTTGATGTACCCACCGTTGATGGAGACGGTGCCGAATGGTCCGCCTAAGTCATCGCCAATGGCAGGCGCACCGCTGCCACCTATAACCGTCAGCGTGCCGGTGCTTTGCGATGTGATGTTGAGAGTAGTGTGCTGAGATACATAGACGCCCGCATAAGCTGGATCGCCGGTAATGGTGTTGTTGCCCAGCAGCGTTAAGTTTACTGTTGCGTTAGCATCAATAATAAAGGGGTTAAAAGACGAACCACCTTGAGCAATTGATACATTCTGAAGTGTGATGTTATAGGTACCATCCGTCTGTATCAAGATGACACTTCCACTGCTGCTGCCAGTGATAACGTAGTCGCCCGGGGTATCAATAAAAAGATCCCCTTCGCCCATATTATGATTCGTCGCCGCATGCAGGGTCGGCATTACCCCAAGTGGCGCGCCGGTGGCAACCAGCCCAAGCACGATACAAAGGCTTAACAAAACCGACACGATGCGGTTTGACAGAGATTGCTTCATTTTATTCTCCTCCTATTGCTTAAAGACATCCTGCGTAAGACGTACCCGGTTGAAACAAAGATTTTGGCACATCATACTAGGCTTTGTTTGAGAGCAGTGACTATGGTCATTATATATAGCTATTATACCGTACAAGGAAAACAAAAGCAATAAAATAGTGCAAGATATGGATTAAAAACGAAGTGAATCCACACAAAGCCGCGTCCACGCCCGATGGCGTGTTTATTGACCATAGAATCCACAAACCGCCACATTTGTGCGGTGTAAACGGGTTCGTTTTAAAGTTTGGTGAGTACATATAGACAAGCCGCCGACCGTTGCGGTACAATGGAAAAAAGACACAGCAAAAGGAGCGACTGCCCGATGAAAACAGGATTTTTTGCCATGCTGTCGCGCATGAAATACATCAACCGCTGGGGGCTAATGCGCAACAGCCGCCCCGAAAGCCTAAGCGAGCACACACTGGATGTTGCGGTTATCGCCCACGCGCTGGCGGTGATACGCAATCGTCGTTTTTCTGGTAAGGTGGACTGCGCGCGGGTTGCGCTGCTTGCCCTGTACCACGACGCACCCGAGATCATTACGGGCGACCTGCCCACCCCCGTAAAGTACCTAAACGACGAGATACGCGGCGCGTATAAAAACGTAGAGCACCACGCCGCCCGCCGTCTGGTTGCGATGCTGCCCGACGACCTGCAGCCCGACTACGCCGCACTGCTTGAGCCGGATGAGACGAGCGAGGAGATGGCGCTTGTGAAGGCGGCGGACAAGCTTTCCGCCCTCATCAAGTGCATGGAGGAGGAGTGCGCGGGCAACGGCGAGTTTAAAACCGCAAGGGAAGCGACCCTGCGCATCCTGCAAGAAAGCCCGCTGCCCGAGGTGGAGGTGTTCCTTACCCAGTTTATTCCCGCCTACCGCTGCACGCTGGACGAGCTGAACTGAAAGAGGGGGGAGGGCAATGGCAAAGGTCATTTTGCTGTGCGGAATGGTTTGCAGCGGCAAAACCACCTATGCGCAGGCGCTCATGCACCAAACCGGATCGGTGTGCCTATCGTGCGACGAGCTGATGCTCGCCCTGTTTACCGAGCCGATGGGGGAGGACTACGACACCGCGCTTTCGCGCGCAAAGGGGTACCTGTATACCTTGGCACGGCAGCTTGTGCAAACGGGTGTAACGGTGATACTGGATTTCGGCTTCTGGTCGCGGCAGGAACGAGACGAGGTTAGGGCGATGTTCGCGGGGTACGGCATGCAGACCGAGTTGCATTATCTAAAGGTGAACGAGGAGAGGTGGGGACAAAACATTGCGGCGAGAAACAAAGGCTGCCGTAATGGTGACACCGCCGCCTATCCCATCGATGAGGGTCTGATACACAAGTGCCTGATGGCTTTTGAAGAGCCGGCACCCGGGGAAGCGGACGTGACGGTTGGGTGATGTTGGTTGGCATTGTAATCGCCCGCATGTTACCTGCAGAATCGCCCCACTCGTAGGGGCGCGCATTGCGCGTCCGCGCACAGACGGTTTGATGTTTGGAAAGTAGGGAGCGATCGGCATTGGGAAAACCTTCGCATAGCGAAGCAAGCCTTCGTATAGCCAACCTTACGGTTGGCATTATGAGAACCTTCGGTTCTCTGGTTTTCGCTTTAATTAAACCAGCCGTAGGGGCGAATCGCCCGCGTATTATCACCACAACACGCGGCACGTCGGTTGGTCAATAGAAGATTGCGTTCGGCAGTAACGTCACTATGAACATCGCGGTATACTCTCGCGTTTTCCACACGACAACCCATTTATAGGAGTAGAAATATGATTTTAGAGACAAACAATTACGACAAAAACGCACTTAAAAATAAAACCGTGTTGATTACAGGAGGCGGTGGTGGAATCGGCATTGAGGCTTCACGGGCTTTTGCCTACATGGGCGCTCAGGTTATCATTGCGGAAATAGATGCGGACAGAGGAAAGAAAGCACAAAAACTGATCAATGAGGCAAACCTGAATGGAACCGCGGAATTTTATCAGATTGATATTACAGACGAGAAGCAAATTGATAATTTGTTTGAGTATATTACGGGCAAATTCACGCAGCTTGATGTGCTGATTAACAATGCCGCTGTTGTTCCGATGGGAGCGATTAACACGGTTCCAATATCCGATTGGGATTTAAGCTATGCCGTGAACTTGAGAGCACCGGTTCTGTTAACCCAAAAGTTTATTTCAACCATGAGGGGCGCAGGTGGGGTTATTGTCTTTGTGCCCTCTGCGGCGCCAACGCCGTATATGTCGGCTTATGAAATATTCAAAACCGCGCAGGTAGAATTGTGTAATACCTTGTGTGAAGAAATTGACGGAACGGGCATTATGGCATACTCAATAGCCCCCGGATTTGTAAAAACAGATACCGCTGTCAAAGCAGTTGAAATTGTGGCAGCTTCATTGGGAATTGCTACAGAAGATTTTTACAAATCACTTGAAGAACTGATTACCGATGCTGAGATTGCAGGGGTGGGGTATGCCGTTTCTGTGGTAAAGGCAAAACAGTATAACGGAAAGGAGATTATGTCCTATCAAGTGTTGATGGAAAATGGTTTAATTGGCGGCGGAAAGGAAAAAACGAACAGTACACTGGCACAGGTTGACTTTGACAATTTGCTACTGCTGTTTAAGCGCAGTACAGATGTTTTTTTTGACCAATATCTAAATTGGCAGAAGAAGAACCTGTTCCAGAAACAGTTTATACTTTCCGACTTTAAAAAACAAATGGGGATGCCTGCCGAGAGCTTCAAAATACAAATTGAAGTCCTGCAAGGTCAGATTGAAAATAATGAGTGGGGCAGCTTTTTGAATAGCAAGGAACTGTTTATCAAGTGGCGGTGTTTTTATGAACATCAAATGAAACTGCTGCAAGGCTACGAAAAGAATGCAGCGCAACTAGAAAGCGATACAAAGCTATTAAATAGTTGGATTAATAATTTGCAAAAAATAATAAACATATTGTAGTAAAATGATTGATGGCAAAGATTTAAGACAGCTTGTGCAGACGGGGGAGACAGCTCTGTAAAATCGTCATGGGGCGGTGGGATGTGTATTTGAAATCATTTCACGGGAGCGGAACGGTCAAGACCATTCCCTACGCAATGCCAACCTTCGCACCGCCAACCCACGGTTGGCGGTAGGCATTAGGAAAACCTTCGGTTTTCAGCTCTGCTTTAAATTTGCATTGCAATCGCCCGAATATGCTTAACCCAAAACAGAAAGGAGCACCCGATATGATTCTGTACTTCAGCGGCACCGGCAACAGCCGATATGCGGCGCGGCTCATTGCGTCGGTGACGGGGGATGCCGTCCTGTCGATCAACGAGCGTATGCGGCATGGGGATACAGCACCCATCTGCTCGGACACACCACTTGTGTTTGTATGCCCCGTCTACGCGTGGCGCATCCCCCGCGTGGTGGAGAGCCTGATAAAAGCCACCACCTTTTCGGGCAACAACAAGGCGTACTTTGTTATAACCTGCGGCGACAGCGTGGGGGATGCGGCAAGGTACGCAAAACGGCTGTGCGACAAAAAGGGGCTTACGTTTATGGGGCTTGCCGGGGTGGTAATGCCCGAGAACTACATCGCCATCTACCACGCGCCCGATAAGGCAGAGGCAGCCGCAATGATTGCCCGGGCAAACCCGGTGTTGACCGAGCTTGCGCACACAATAAAGGAGCAAAAACCCCTGCCGCAGGGCAGCATAACGGCAAACGATCGCTTTAAAAGTACCGTAACAAACCGCGTGTTCTACCCGTTTGTGGTAAGCGCGAAGGGCTTTAGGGTCACCGATGCCTGCATTTCCTGCGCAAAATGCGAGGCACTGTGCCCGCTTTGCAACATTACGCTTAATCATGGCAAACCCGAATGGGGAAACGACTGCACCCACTGCATGGCATGCATCTGCGCCTGCCCCACCGAGGCAATCGAGTACAAAACGAGTACCAAGGGCAAGGTGCGTTATTATCTGGACGCATAGAGGCAAACTACAGAGCACCAAAGGCTTAAACGGTTACGTAAGCCCGCTCGGTATGGCTTTTCGCTATGCTGAGCGGGCTTTTTTTCGTAAGAAAATCCTCACTTGACTAAAACAAAATTGTTTTCTGAAATTTATTTGGCATTTATTTATATTCTTTTTACATTGCTTATATCGAATGCTCACTTTAAACGGGTATGATGGCAACAACACAAATCAGCGCAAAGGAGCAAATCGGGTGAAGAACGTAAGGAACAGTACGACGTGTTGTTTGTACACCAAAACCGGGAGGAGGGTTAACAGATGAACGGCACCGGACGGCACGAAAAAAAGCACCGCATCCACTACGCCGATTACCTGCAGTTGCGAGCCCGCTTGGCACAGGTGGCAAAGCCGGACGAAAACGCGGCGAGCGAGGGAGGCTACCGCGTTATGAGCCTGTACTTTGACAACTACGGCGATAAGGCGCTGCGCGAAAAGCTCGACGGTGTAACCGACAGGGAAAAATTCCGCCTGCGGTATTACAACGGCGATACCTCGTTTATCCGGCTGGAGAAAAAGAGCAAGCGGGCGGGGCTGTGCTACAAGCAAAGTGCTATGATTACGCCCGCACAGTGCGCGGCGCTGCTGAGGGGGGAGCTAGACGTATTAAAACAAAACGCCGACCCGCTGTGCATGGAGCTGTACGCAAAGATGCGGTACGAGCTGCTGCGCCCCAAAAATCTGGTGGACTACAAGCGCGAGGCGTATGTGTATGAAGCGGGCAACGTGCGCGTTACCATCGACAGCGACATTCGCAGGGGCGCGGACGTTACGCAGTTTTTTAGCCCGCACCCCATTACGGTACCGATACCGGGCGTGATGATTTTAGAGGTAAAGTACGACGCGTTTTTGCCCGAGATTATCCGCGGCATTGTGGCGTTATCCAGCCGTCAGGCGGCGGCGTTTTCCAAGTACGCAGCGGCGAGGATCGGCTAGACTTTTTATAGCTTCTGTTTTTCATGGCGTTTTGCGCCTTTGCGGCGCAGGATATAAGAAAGGGATGGCTTTAATATGACGTTTAATGATATTTTTAAGAGCAGTTTTTTAGAGAAGGCGGCGGAGTTTTCGTTTTTGGATGTCGGGCTTGCAATGGCACTGTCGTTTGCCGTGGGGCTGTTTATCTTTTTCGTGTACAAAAAGACGTTTGCGGGCGTGATGTATTCGGCGAGCTTCGGTGTCTCGATTATGGCAATGACCCTGATTACCACGCTGATTATTCTAGCGGTAACCTCCAACATCATTTTGTCGCTTGGTATGGTTGGCGCACTATCCATCGTGCGGTTTCGTACCGCGGTAAAGGAGCCGCTGGATATCGCGTTTTTGTTCTGGGCTATCTCGGCGGGCATTGTCATTGGCGCGGGGCTGATTCCGCTTGCTGTCATCGGCTCGGTCTTCATTGGTTTGGTGCTTCTAATTTTCGTAAACAAAAAGAGCAGCGACACCCCCTATATTATTGTGCTGAGCCTCAGTGACGACAAGGCGGAGCAGGACGCCCTTGTAATGATAAAAGAAAAGACCAAAAAGCATTTAGTCAAGGCAAAGACCGTCTCGCACAGCGGCATCGAGCTTACGGTGGAGGTGCGCTTAAAGGAGATGAGCGCGCAGGTGGTCAACGAGCTGATGGCGGTAAAGGGCGTGCAAAACGCGGTGCTGGTCAGCTACAACGGCGAGTACACCGCGTAAACGGGGGCACCCCGTAACAAAGCGAATTTGAGGACACGCGTATGATAAAAAGCAAAAAGATAAACAACCTGGTTGCTGTCGCCGTCTGTTTTGCGCTGGCGGTAAGCCTTGCGCTGGTGGCACTTTCGGGCAATCGGGAGCTGGTGCACAGCCTAAAGAAACAGCCGGACTACGTAAGCCGTGTGTTTGGCGAGGATGTTATCACCATTGATATCCTCGCGGACGAGGCCGACTGGCAAGCGATGCTGGATAACGCGACGGCCGAAGAGTTTATTATGGCGGATGTGGTGGTAAACGGCACGAAGTTTACAAACGTGGGCATCCGCCCCAAGGGCAACTCCAGCCTGTCGCAGGTGGCATCCTCAGACAGCGACCGCTACAGCTTTCGCATCAATTTTGACGAGTACATCGACGGGCAGACCTGCTTTGGGCTGCAAAGTCTTGTGGTAAACAACATGCTGGGCGACTACACCTATATGAAGGAGTATGTTTCGTACGAGCTGATGGCACAGGCGGGGGTGGATGCCCCCTGCTTCGGGTTCTCGAA
The DNA here is from genome assembly GCA_023429685.1 of Bacillota bacterium. Taxonomy (GTDB): domain Bacteria; phylum Bacillota; class Clostridia; order Oscillospirales; family Ruminococcaceae; genus Acetanaerobacterium. The sequence continues at coordinate 13,949 of JAEZDF010000043.1, read as the reverse complement.
TATCTCGGTAAACGGGCAAAACTGGGGACTGTACATTGCCGTGGAGCTGTACAACGACAGCTACGAGCAACGGGTGTTTGGCGACACCTCGGGCATGCTGTACAACGTAAAGAGCATGGACATGGGCGGCGGGGGCAACTTCGCCGTGAACCCCGCCGCCCGAGGCGGCGCATTCCCGCAGAGGGGTGAAAGACCATCGTGGCAGGAGGGCGCAGCAGCACCGCCTATCGAGTACAGTGCAGCACCGCCTATCGAGGGCGGTGCTAGAACAATCGCTTCGCCGGAGGGTGGCGGCAATATGACTGCCCCGCCGGAGGGACAGCCCCCGCAAAGACCAGACGCAGGCACACCAGAACAAACCCCGCCCGGGGACGGACAGATGCCCCCAAGCACCGAGGGAGAGGCAGGGCAAACCCCCAAGATTGAGCAGAACACGAGCTTTGGCAGGGGCGGTGGCATGAACTTCGGTGGAATGGGTGGCATGGACTTCGGTGGAATGGGTGGCAGAGGCAACAGCTCGGGCGGAACGCTTGCGTATAACGGCGACGATATCAGTGCGTACAGCGCCATCTTTAATAATGTGGTGGGCAAGGGCACCGACAGCGATTACGAGCGGGTGGTAACGGCGCTCAAGGCGCTTAGTCAGGGGCAAGACATTGAAGCCTATTTTGACGTGGACGCGATACTGCGCTACCTTGCCGCACACACCGTGTCGGTGAATCTGGACAGCTATTCGTCAAGTATGGCGCAGAACTACTATCTCTATGAGCGGGACGGGCAGCTTACCATGCTGCCGTGGGACTATAACCTTGCGTGGGGCGGCTTTCAGAGCGGCGACGCGGGTACGGTCATCAACTTCCCGATTGATACGCCGGTTAGCGGGGTGGAGCTGAGCGCGCGACCGATGATTGCCCAGCTGTTTGCCAATGAGGAGTACCTTGCGCGGTACCACAGCTACCTGCAAGTGCTGATGGACGAGTACTTTGCGGATGGAAAGTTTGAGGCGAGGATCGACGAGCTGGATGCAATGATCCGCACCTATGTAGAAAACGACCCCACAGCCTTTTGCACCTACGAGCAGTACCAAAAGGCGGTAGAGACCTTTAAGACGCTAGGTAACCTGCGCGCCCAGAGCATACAGGGTCAGCTTGACGGCACGGTGCCCAGCACGACACAGGGGCAAAAGCAAAAACCCGACGCGTTGATTGACGCGGGTGGAGTCAGCCTTAGCACCCTCGGTTCGATGGGTGGAGGGATGCGTCAGGGCGGCTTTGACCGAGCCGGTGCCGATACTGCGGGCGCACAGGGCGGCAGGATGCCCGGAATGTTCGGCGGCATCGATATGCCCGACCCTGCGACGATTGCCGAGGCAATGGCAATTATGCAGGCGGCGGGCGGAACAATAACCGACGAGGCGAAAGAACAGCTGCTAGCCCTTGGCATTACCGAGCAGCAGCTTACCCTGTTTACCCAGATGGGCGGGCGCATGGGGAATATGCAGTTCGGCGCGTTTGGCAGAGGAGAAACAGACGGCACAAACCCCCAAGCACAGCCCGCGCAGGGCGGCAGGGACGGACAAAACGGCAATCAGCCTTCCGACCCCAATACATTAAGAACAGGCGGCTACGGCACGCAGCAATGGATTCTTATCGGCGTGCTTGCGGCGGTGCTGGTGGGGGCAATTGTATTTGTAGCAAATGTTAGGCGCAGGTACTAGTAGCGCATAAAGCCCCTTAGGCATGAGTACCGCTTTATTTAGGTGAAAATTCTGTTTCAAACACGGTGCAGCATCCTTGACAGTGTCTTTACCAAGATGGCATCTGGATTGCCAAAAAGGGAAAAGCACGCAACGGGGGCAAGGAATCCACTTATTTAAATGGCATTGGCATAAGAGAACCCGCGGCGCAAAAAGCGCGGCGGGTTCTCTGTTTTGGTATTAGGATAAGAGAAAGTAGTGGTGCATCGCAGACAATCAGCCCGCGTTCCAGCGGCGGTACAGGGTGGCGATGACCTGCTCGATGGGTGCTTTTTTTATCTCGACATCCTGCACACCGTCTGTTTCGGATAATTGGCGCAGCAGGGTTGTGACGGGCAGCGCGGCAAGGTCTGTTTCGTACTCGTACACACCGTTTTCGCTGCCCAGCAGCGTGGCGGCAGGTAAAACAGGCGGCGCACCGCCTGCCATGGTGACCGACACCCGTGTGGGGCTGCCGGTGATGTCGCGCAGGGCGGCAAAGCCGCCATCGAAGGCTACCTTGCCGTCGGACACCATCAGGATGCGCTGCGCCATCTCCTCTAGGTCGTCCATGTCGTGGCTGGTTACCAGGATGGTAACCCCATTTTCGCGATTGATGGTCTTTAAAAAGTCAATCATCTGCCGCTTTGCCACCACGTCAAGCCCGAGGGTGGGTTCGTCGAGCAGGATGACCTGCGGGCTGTGCAGCAGCATCATCGCAAGATCGCAGCGCATGCGCTGACCGAGGCTTAGCTCCCGCGCGAAGGTCTTGAGCAGCCCGCCGATGTCCAGCAGCTCGGTGACCATGGCGAGGTTTTTTTCGTACAGTGGGCGGGGGATATCCCACACCACGCGCTTCCACTCGAAGCTTTGGATGATGGGGTGATCCCACCACAGCTCGGTGCGGTTGCCAAACAGCACCCCGAGCTTACGCATCAGCGGTACGCGCTGGGTATGGGGCGACAGCCCAAGCACCGACAGTGTGCCCGAACTCGGTAGCAGCATACCGCACAGCAGCTTCATCGTGGTGCTTTTGCCCGCGCCGTTGGGTCCCGCATAGGCGACAAACTCCCCCCCACGGATGTCAAACGACACATCGTCGAGTGCGGTAATCAACCGCTTTTCGGGCTTGATTAGATTCTTTATGATGCTGCCTGCGGTGTTTGAGCGCTGCCACTGCGAGAAGGTTTTGGTGGTATGGCAGACGCTAACGGCGAAATCCGTAGGGCAGGTATCGGTTGGATCCCTTTGTGACATAGTAGTTCAGTCCTTTTCTAAAAAAGTAAGAGGCGATGAGCGCCAGAATAAGCGCAAACGCCATCGGATAGAAGGCGGGGAGGTTCATGGGCGGCTTGCCCAGCAGGCAGAGCGACGGAAACCACGCCATCAGCCCCTCGGGCAGCAGGGTGATTAAGGAGAATTGCAGTATGCGCGGCATGCCAGAGAGGGGAAAGGTGCTAAGCAGCCAGGTGCCCTCAATGGCGGTGGAGGAGATCTCCTCGGCCTCTGTTGGTGCGTAGAATGCCGCTGTTGCCACAAGGTAGGAGCGGGCGACGATAATCGTCATGGTGGTAACCACGTTTGCCGCTAGGAATAACAGCCATCCCACCGTTATGGGAAGAGACAGCCGATTTACGGCAATAACCAGCAGGATGCAGCCCACCACAAAGTTGCTGCCCCCTGTAAACGGGCAAAAACCGCAGGTGAACAGCTGTGTTTTTATGGACAGGGGCTGAATAAACATATGCTCCAGCTGTCCCCGCCCGATGATGCGGCTGATGTGGATGTTGTTGTTTGCCCCGAACAGAATAAACACGCCGGTAATGAGTGTGGAATATGCCAGCATAAACAGCACCTCGTCGGTGCTCATGCCGCCGATGCCGCCAAACCGCAGGGCGATTAAGTACACGGCGGACACGGCAGAAAGGTTCGAGAGCATATCTGCAGCAATTGCCGCAAGGGCGTATTTTGTGTCGCGCAAAAGCCACGCAAGGTCGAGCTTTGCGGCAACGACGTACAGCTTTAGAAAATGTTTTGCGCTAAAATTAACCGCCATAGCTGACCATCCCCTCCTGTGATTTTTTAAAGATAAGCAGTGCCAAGGGCCATAGAATTAGATTCCATACCGCCTGTAAGGCGAGTACATCATAGGGGTTTGCAGTGCCAGTAAGCAGGGTAAGCGGCGCGCCCCCCAGACAGGCAAAGGGCTGGTATTTCATCGCTTCGCCAATACCCAGCGGCAGCAGCCGAATGGGGATGACCGTGCCGGAAAAGAGTGCGACAACCGCCGCGCGGATGCGGTCGATAAGCCAGCTCATGTTGCGCATCTTAATAGACAGGCACGCAAACAGCAGATCAATGGCAAAGCCGAGGCTGACACACAGCACAAGGCTCGGAAAGAACCACGGGGTGGCGGGCGTAAGGCTTACGCCGAACAGCGGTGCTGCAACCGCCATGGGCAGCGAGAACAGGGCAAGCATGGGCAGCCAGCCGCCCACCGTTTGAGCGACGAGCTGACCGATTACCGAGATGGGGCGTCCGTACAGCTTGACAAGCACGCCCTCCGAAAGCCAGCCGGTGGCGGCGGTTTTTACCACCATCAGGTCAGAGAGCAGCACCGATGCGTAGGTGTACGACAGCATCTGTGCCGTCGTCATACCCACGTTCGCACCGCTTGCCATAACCACCCGCCACAAAAAGATGAGTGGGATGAGTGTACAGATTTTTATCAGGATGTCGGGTAACAGGTATAAAATGCCGCCGTTTGTCTTTTGAGTGCAGGACATTCGGGCGGTGGTGAAATATTTTAGCATAGATATATACTCCTTGTTGTTTGGGCACAAAAATGCCCGGGTATTCGTATGAATACCCGGGCTATGCGGCACAAAAGGGCAATCCGAATCGGTTAGACCGGAATTGCGTGCGGCAAGAGGTAGTTCATACGACGCAAAAGGGCGCAGTTATCCCGTAAAACCGAAAAACCGGCGCAGATAACCGGCAAAAGGGCAGACCTACCCCATAGAATTGCATTGGAAAATTCCTTGCCGTTTACGCAGACTACGGACTGATGCACACTGACGCCGCTGAAGAAAACGGTTACGTTCATACCTCTCACCACCTTTCTGTAAAAATCTATGAATATTATACTGCAAGGCTATTCCAATGTCAACCGAAATTTGGGGGTTATAGGGGGTGGGCGGGGCGTAGGGGACGATGTCCCTTACAGGTGGGTTTATCGGTGGGGGGCGGAACGGTCGGCGACCGTTCCCAACACATAGCGAACCTTCGGGTCGCATTATGAAAACCTGCGGTTTTCAGATCTATCTAAACCACCCGTAGGGGCGAATAGCAAAGCAGAGCTTCGCATTAGTAATCGCCCGCCTGTCACCCTCTTCAACAAGATGTGGGGAGGTTGCCGTCTTCTACGTGAAATACGCCTATCAGGTAACAAACGGAGCGACGAGGGCGTCGCTCCCTACAGGTGTGGTATCGGTGGGGTGGGGCGGACGCGCAATGCGCGCCCCTACTGGGGGGGGTATCGGTGGGGGGCGGAACGGTCGGAGACCGTTCCCTACACATTGCCAAGCTAAAGCTTGGCATGGGGAAAACCTTCGGTTTTCCGCCCTACATTTACTATGCGGTTCGCATTATTAAAACCTGCGGTTTTCAGCTCTATCAAAACCACCCGTAGGGGCGAATAGCGAAGCAGAGCTTCGCATTAGTAATCGCCCGCCTGTCACCCTCTTCAACAAGATGTGGGCAGGATGCCGTCTTCTACGTGAAATACGCCTATCAGGTAACAAACGGAGCGACGAGGGCGTCGCATTGCCAAGCTAAAGTTTGGCATTATAAAAACCTGCGGTTTTCTGCGCAATATCAAAACCACCCGTAGGGGCGCGCATTGCGCGTCCGTGCGTAGACGGTTTGATATTTGGAGAGTAAGGAGGGGTTGGCATTGGAAAAACCTGCGCATAGCGAAGCAAAGCTGCGCATAGCCAATCTTTGATTGGCATTTGGAGAACCTTCGGTTCTCGGCACTTATTTAAATTTGCGGTTGGTATTTAAAAGACCTGCGGTTCTCTGGTTTTCCGCGCCGTACTAGGCGCTCCGTGCCCAAAATAGCAGAATCTAAGCTAAAAACACCCCCGAATAATCCCCCGAAAATAAAAATATACTAATTAAGTAGAATTTTGTGACAAAGTCCCTTGACACAGGGGATAAAAAAGCACTATGATGAGATTATAGGGGCAAGGTAAGTGCATCGGTGCAAAAAAGACCGCCGCGGTGATTTTTTACAGCAAACCGCAGATACTAGGAGAGTATTCGTCGCCATCGCACCGTGTCATCGAGATAAAACTACATAATGCCCCCGACAAAAGGAGAATGGATATGAAGAACAAAACAACATTATGGGTTGCACGCACCGGCTTGATGCTGGCACTGCTTGTGGTTGCACAGTTTGTGGGCAGCAAGCTCATTCCCGCAGGCGCGGTGGTACTTGGACCGATGAGCATCACCCAGCTGATTACCGGCTCGCTGGTGAATATGATACTGATCTTAACCGCCGCAGTGGTGGGACTGTGGAGTGGCATTGCCGTTGGTGTGCTATCGTCGGTGCTCGCACTGCTGCTCGGCATACAGGGGCAGCCGATTATTACCCCCGCCGTGGCATTGGGCAACGTGGTTATCGTACTGATTACCTGGGTATTCTTTACCCTTGCCACACAAAAAGGGCAAAAGCCCTACGGCGTGTTCGGCATTACGGGCGTTGCACTGGGTGCCATTGCAAAGACCGTATTCCTGTGGCTGAGCGTGCCAGCACTGCTCACACTCGTGCCTGAATTAAAGCCCCCTGTGGTGGAAAAGCTGTCTATGATGTTCTCGTACCCGCAGCTGGTCACCGCACTTTTGGGCGGCGCGCTCGCGCTTGCGGTAATCCCCGCCATTAAGCGGGTTGCAAAGTAGTTTAGTCAATCAAAAAAGGCATTGCAACTATCAGCGGATCGTACATACCGCAATAAAGCGGGCGAAACGGAGGGGTCACACCATGGACCATGAGCTGCTTGATAGCATACGCCATGTGGCAAGCGAGATTGAGGAGGGGGTTCACCCCGAGCATATTATTTTGTTTAACCAAAAAACAGGCGTAGCCGGCAGGCTGCTTAGCTTTAAGCTGTGCGTGGTGGTAGACACCGACGACAAAACCGCCGTGGAAAAGCGCATCTACCTTGGCATCGAGTCCGACACGCCGTTTGATGTAGTCATCTACACCCCTGTCGAGTGGAACGAGCTGGTGAAAACCCCCCATTCGTTTGCAAGCGTCATCAACGAAACGGGGGTCGTGGTGCTATGACAAGACGGCGTAACCGCACCACCGACAGCCGCAGGCATCTGGATTGGCTGCAAAAGGCGGGAGAGGATATGCGCGCCGCCGAGCTGCTGCTTACGCAGTGCGACTGCCGCAACATCTGTGCCTTTCACTGCCAGCAGACCATAGAAAAGGCGCTGAAGGCGTTTGTGCTCGTGGCATCCGACCGACTGGTGGACGGGCACAACCTGACCTGGCTGTGCCGTCAGGCGTTGCGGTACGACCGCGCATTTGGCCAGTGGATGGACGAGAGCGCCACCCTAAACCGCTTCTACATTGAAACGCGGTACCCCACCGACGTTCCGTTTACCATCTCCGCCGAGCGCATCGGCGTAATCTGCAAGACCGCCCGCGAGATGTACGACTTCATCTGCAAGCAGGTGGAGGAGGAAGAAGAGGAAAACGCCCTCGACGACAAGCCGGACGATATGGTCGGCGCGCTGGAGACGGAGCGGTAGGCGAGAGGGTAGACCGCTGGAAACGGAAAATAGAAGATACGTGAGATAAGTAAAAGGAGCCACGCTGTGGCTCCTTTTTGGGTGGCTCTCTTAAAGGTAAGAAGGCATTATGTTGATGTTTTTTCAGTTCTGAATTTATATATTGGAAACTGTTTAAACTCTTCTATTTGTTCTTTCGTGAAAGTATTCAAAACATTAGTCGCTTCTTCTTGTTCGTTAAGAAGTAAAAAGGCAGCAGCCCGATAAAGTATATCTGAATTTTTTTCAACAATATTATGTAGACATTTTTTCTCTTCATAATCCAATAATCGTTCTCTGGCTACAACCTGCAATTTATTCAATATTATTACTGGATAAGGCAAACAATCTGCCTTTATTTCCAACCATTTAGACAATTTTTTAATTGCTTCAAACAATTTATTACTGTGACTTATATCATAGGCTTTAAGCATTTCGAGCATCACGTTGTTTGTTATATTAAAAACCAAATCATGCTCTGTCATACTCAATAAATCTTCTATGATTTTATCATAATTTATATTACAAAAACATAGAAAGTTGTCCTTTTTTAATACACTATATTGAGATATTTGGAGTAGGTTTTTATTATTGTCTTCAATTACAACCTCCAATTTATAAGAAAAATAATCAAAAAGATAGTACTCATTATTAGGTTGTCTTATACATAGAACGGCTAAAGTTAGATTGTTGATTATAATCGTTAACAATAAAGGAAGGTTGGGCTTTAGATCACTAGTTGCTTTGTTGTGCCCTATATAATCAACTAACAGTTTTAAATTTCGCAAATCGTCTGCAGTACATTTATCTAAATCTAGCTCTTCTTTTACATTCATAGATTTAAGTACAAATGATGCTTTTTTGTAAAACTTCAAAGTCCTTTTTATACTGACAAAATCAATATTTTGCAATTCTTTTTCTTCAATCACTATTGGATAACAAACATCATCAATATAAAAAGACTGATTTTCAAGCATAGACAGTAAGAAATTAATATCATTAATTTGTTTATCTAAAGTACCTTTAAACGCTATATGAAGATAGATACTAGGAACACAACTGTAATTATTAGAACTATGTTTCTGAAAATCTAGTTGAAAGCTTCTGCCAATTTTTATTATCACTTTATCGGCTTGAATTATCCTTGAGTAATTATGATAGTACTTAATTCCATTTACACTTATTACTCCCGCGCAAGGTTGTTGAATTGTTACATGACTTATATGGGGAAAATAGTCAATAGGGATTGACGTATCGGAACCTTTAACATTAGCATATAAATACATTTCCTTTCCATCCATCAACTCAGGCAAATTAGTAATGCCCGCTTTATTTCCAACTGTTGTGTAAGAGAAAGACAACTTGTCTAAAACACCTTGCTGTTTCAAACTTTCAAATGTAGCAGGATTTGCATTAGCAAAGCTAGTTTGTTTTATAGAATGAGCATGAAAGTTTAAGAATAATTCTGTTTTACTTTTATTGTCTTCAGGAAAAGCAAACAATTCAATGCTAATGAATTTTTCAGAAGAGGACTTGTTTTTAAGCTCGTATATTTTTCTGGGTAATAATTCTGCACAGTATATTCTTTTAGGTTCGCGAGTATTCTTATCTATATAGACAACAAAGAAAATCACGCCTCCGCTTTTCATATAAACATTTAAGGCTTCGATTGATACAGAATACTTAATACAATCCTTGTTCCATGAAGTTACCGATTCACCTTTCACTTGTATTGGAACTCTTTTTATACCCGTTTTTGAGTGTCGTTTGTCTTGATGTATATAAATGTGTCCATCCCAAAGTGGTTCCTTATCCCCACTATTAATAAATGGATTCAATAAGTCGGTTTTTGAAATAGACAATTGAACTGCTGATGTAGCAATAGTCTCTATTTTCAAAGCAATCAACTCCTAAAAATGCTTGTCACAAGCATAATATTTTACATAATACAACTAATTATACCATATTAACCAAAAGCTTTCAAGATAATTTGTATATACAAACCTACATCGATATCCACTCCTCCCTCCGAGGGCTTTCTTTTTTTCCCGTTTTTCCCCGACCCCTGCATACTTTGGAGCGGTTTACTTAAAGCTATTGGCACACCAATTACCGTCAATCACTCCCTAAATAGCTCCCAACTCAATGGTGTGTTCCCAAAGTATTGCTAGGGGCAGCTAATGTAGATTTTATTCATCAAGATATTAAAAGAGGCAGGAACCGCTATGGCTCCTGCCTCTTTTCGTTTGAAAAATTAGAAGGTCATGCTTATAACATCAGTATCTACGATGGTATCCCAAGATTTCATATCAAAGATATGGAATTTCAGTTCCGCATCTTGGATAGAGGTAATTTTATTCTCTTCAAGTTCCGAGCTCAAGAACGTTATGGTATCAACTGATTTTTTCCCTGGTAAAACATCAGAAGAAAACATTGCATCAACCATAAATCCATTAATAGACACATCTCTGGTCTGAACCGTAAAAGCCTTATCGCTGTTATTTTCGAGGTATACCACAATACTTGGTCCAAATATGGAACTATCTTCAGCCAGCCCCTTGATTACCACCTTAATGCCACTGGCATCATAGGCTACATTACCGCTATCGTCAAATTTATATTCGTACGTATCAACAATAGATGTTTTCAACTGAATCTGCTTTGTGTCAAGATAAGTCTCCCAATCGGCAGTAGTGAACATATGAAAAGCCAGCTCCATATCAGCAATGCTTGTAATTTTGCTGGCTTCAAAGTCAGATTCGAGAAATGTAATTGCATCATTTGCCTTTTTACCGTTTACAATATCAACAGACATCATGGTATCTACCATGTATCCGTTAACAGACGCATTTACACACTGTATAGTCAAGTCTTTGCCGGAATTGTTCTCAATCAACAAATTTATTTTTGCACCGAAAAGTCCATTCGTGTCCAAGCTTTTCGCAATGATTTTTACACCGCCCTCGTCAACCAGAGTAGTTTCATTGATAGTAACATCTACCTTACCGGTCTGTGTACTCTCAGCATCATTATCTGGTGCTTCAGAACTGTTATCACTGGTTGAAACATTAGACGGCTCCTTAATTTCTCCGTTGGAAGAGCTATCACAAGCAGATAAGGATAGTACAATCACAACTGTAATCAGAATAGATATAACCCGTTTCATTATTTAATGATCTCCTTTTATCCTTTTTATATAAACCCTATTTCAAATAACAAAGCACGGAGCTACCAATGTCACCAAGCATCATGAAGCTTACAATAATGACGATACACACAGTATATTTAACAAATTCTTTCTGGCTTATGGCTCGTTGTAGTAACGCTCTATCTCTATAAAACAACCAGTGGGAACTCGCCTTTTAAGTAATATTACCATTTCATCAAATATTAAACCTTTGTGCGGCCACGCTATTTATTGGCAGTACGAAACCCAGTGGAGGGTAAAAAATAAAAATATCCCCGTCCCTTGGGGCTTTCTTTTTTTCACCCGTTTTTCCCCTACCCCTGCATATTTTGGCGCGGTTTACTTAAAGATATTGGTATACCGATTTTTGTCGGTCACACCCCGTGACCGATGCTGCAAAGGAGCCGTGCCATGCCCATAGAGCTTGTGTCCCCCGCCCGTGAATATGCCGAGGTGCGCAGCGAGTGCGAACGCGCCGTGTGCGAGACGCTTGCGTCCGGGCGGTATATCCTTGGCGAGAATGTGCGTGAGTTCGAGCGTGCGTTTGCCGAGTACGTCGGTACGCAGCACGCCGTAGGCGTTGCCAACGGCACCGACGCGCTCTGCCTTGCCCTGCGCAGCCTTGGCATCGGCGCGCAGGATGAGGTCATAACCACCCCCTATACTTTCTTCGCCACGGCGGAGGCGATAGCGGCAGTGGGTGCGGTGCCCGTGTTCTGCGACGTACGGCCGGATAGCTACAATCTCGACCCCGATAAGATCGCCCCGCTGGTCACGCCGCGCACCAAGGCGGTGATAGCCGTGCACCTGTTCGGGCAGTGCGCGGAGATGGACGCCATAAACGTCGCCGCGAAACGCAGAGGTCTGTTTGTGATAGAGGACGCATGTCAGGCGGCGGGCGCGTGGTACAAGGGGCGGATGGCGGGGTCGCTTGCGGATGCCGCTTGCTTTTCGTTCTTCCCCACCAAAAACCTCGGCTGCGCGGGGGATGGAGGTATGATTACCACCGACTACGCCTGCGTGGCGGACATCGCAAAAGGGCTGCGTGCCCACGGCGGTGGCGCGCAGGGCGCGCGCGCAGCGCAGCTATTAGCGCGGCGCAGGGCGGACAAGACCGGCAGGCTCATAGACCTAGCCGCCAAAACGGCAGCCACAGACGGTACGCCCCATCCCGACGCCTCGTCGCATCCCGACGCTTCGGGGGACAAGTACTTTAACCATCTCGTGGGGGTCAATTCTCGGCTAGATGAGGTACAGGCGGCGATTCTGCGGGTAAAGCTGAAGCACCTCGACGGCTTTTTAGAACGCAAGTGCGAGATTGCGTCCTTTTACACGCAGGCGCTTGCGGGGGTTTCGGGCATCACACTGCCCATGTCGTCGGCAACGTGCGCCCACGCGTGGCATATGTATGTGCTTCGCGCAGAGAATAGGGACGGTCTGCGGCAGTTTTTAGCCGAGAAAGGGATATCCACCGCGGTGTACTACCCCGTACCGCTGCATCTGCAGCCCGCGCTTGCACAGCTTGGCTACCGCGAGGGGGATTTTCCCGTTGCGGAGAGACTGTGCAAGGAGGCGATCGCCATACCGCTGTTTGCGCAGATGACCGAGCTGGAACGCTGGCTGGTCGCCGACAGCATAAAGGAGTTTTACAGGTGAGCGAATATTTTACGCATGAGTCAAGCTATATTGAAACGCCCTGCTCCATCGGGCGCGATACGGTGGTCTGGCACTTTTGCCATATCATGAAGGGTGCCGTCATCGGCGAGAACTGCCGCATTGGGCAGAATGTGGTTATCTCGTCGGGCGCGGTTCTTGGGCATGGGGTCAAGGTGCAGAACAACGTGTCGGTGTATACCGGCGTAGAGTGCGAGGACGGCGTGTTTCTCGGTCCCTCCTGCGTGTTTACGAATGTGATTAACCCCCGCGCGTTCATCGAGCGCAAGGAGGAGTTTAAGAAAACGCTGGTGCGCACGGGGGCGAGCATCGGCGCAAACGCCACGGTGCTGTGCGGTGTAACCATCGGGCGGTACGCACTCGTTGGGGCGGGGGCGGTTGTCACGCGCGATGTGCCCGATTACGCCGTGGTGGTGGGCAACCCCGCACGGCACACGGGCTACGTATGCGCATGTGCGGGCAAGCTCGACTTTGAGCACGGCGGCGCACAATGCGCACTGTGCGGCAAGCGGTTCTCGATGCAAAACGACATGGTCGCCGAGATAAAAGGCGACCCGATACCAGACCCTCCACGAAGGGTTGCACCGGCAAGAAGACGGCGCAGACGGTAAACATCGCTACAAATAATAAGGGCAGGAAAATGTATGATAAGCAGGCAGTGTGAGCAGCTCATTGAAAAGATAAAGGCGCGCAGCATCATGGTGGGGGTGGTCGGGCTTGGGTACGTGGGGCTGCCCCTTGCCGTAGAGAAGGCGAAGGCGGGGTTTCGCACCATCGGGTTTGATGTGCAGCCCGAAAAGGTCAAAATGGTAAACAACGGCGAGAACTACATCGGCGACGTGGCGGGCGACGACTTAAAGCACCTAGTAGAAAACGAGATGCTCGCCGCCACGAATGATTTTTCGTTTGTAGAAAAGGTGCAGTTTGTCGCCATCTGCGTGCCCACCCCCTTAGACGAGCACCAGCAGCCCGACATCAGCTATGTGCGGGATAGTGCCGTGTCGGTGGCAAAGCACCTGCAAAAGGGCACGATGGTGGTGCTTGAAAGCACCACCTACCCCGGCACTACCGAGGAGCTGCTAAAGCCGATACTCGAGCAGCAGTCGGGGCTCAAATGCGGCAAGGACTTTTACCTTGCGTTCTCCCCCGAACGGGTAGACCCCGGCAACCTAATCTACAAAACCAAAAACACTCCAAAGGTGGTGGGCGCTATTGGCGAGGACGCGGCCGCGTGCATCGCCCAGATGTACCGCGAGGTGCTTGCAAGCGAGGTGCAGGTGGTGTCCTCCCCCGCCGTGGCGGAGATGGAGAAGATACTTGAGAACACCTACCGCAACATCAACATCGGGCTGATTAACGAGCTAGCCATGCTGTGCCATGAAATGAACATCAACGTGTGGGAGGTCATAGAAGCCGCCAAAACAAAGCCCTACGGCTTTCAGGCGTTCTACCCGGGACCCGGGCTTGGCGGGCACTGCATCCCCCTGGACCCGTACTACCTTGCGTGGA
>JAEZDF010000033.1 GCA_023429685.1 Bacillota bacterium | reverse complement strand
GATACCGACACCGAGGCATCCTTTTTTATGGGAAGGTAGCCGTCACGGTCTTTATTGACGCCCAGACGGATGACGGGGGTATCGTCCTGCAAAAAGGTCTCACTGTACTCGCCGTATAGGTAAACAGGCAGGCTGCCCTGATTGTAGTCACCGTAATTGCGCTCAGTGGTGGTAAACGACAGGCGGTAATCCTCCGCCAGAATGTCGCCCAGCGGGCTTTTTAAGCCCTGCTTTACCGTAACCGTGTAGCGGGTGTTTGGCTTAAAGCCGGAGTACGGGTAAAGCACAACGGAGCGCCCGCGGTTCTCGATGTTGTATTCAAGCGCTGGGGTAACCTCTATGTAATCGGCAAGCTCCACCCCGGGGTGAGAGAAGTTTAGCTCAATGCCCGCATAGGTATTAACGTCCGCTGCATCGGGCGAAGGGCTGCTGGTCACCACTGAAAACGGACGCCTGCTTTGCACCGCCCAGGTGCGTGAAAGCCCGCCCGCCTCGGTAAACGTAAACGCATACACCGTATTCGGGGCAAGCGGCTCGGCGGGCTTTAAGAAAAAGCCGTCGTCGGTGGCCGAGATGCCGTATGTAACGGCAGGCTCCACTGCAAGCCCCTTTTCCAGCTCACGCTTTGACAATTTGCGCTCTGAGCGGATGTAAAAACCCGAGTCGTACGCAACCCCTGCGTCGTCCTCGTTCTGCGGCGTGATGCTCATGCCCGAGATAATGGTGGGCTGCGCCTCGCCCGACTGTGCCACACAGCCCGAAAAGGCGGCAAGTAAAAAAGCCGCGCATAGAATAAATGCGCACACCCGAGTAACAATACCAAAACGATTCATCCTGTTATCACCATACCCCTCAATTATGTCGGCAAAAAAACGCAATCCAGCGTGTCTCGTCGGTTACAGCGAATTCTCTGCAAAGCTAACCATATGTGTAGTGCCAAATAGTGGGCAGTTTACTGCAAAATAATAACATTTCGTATGCAATAACGGGAAGAAAACTGTTTTTCTTCCCGTTATACGTCTTATCCGATTTAGCATTGGGTCTAAAGCTTTAACAAATGGGTTTCAAGCAGAATATATTCACACTTTAATCCGAGATTCGATTAAGGCTGCTGTACGATTACCGCAAGGTAGCCCCACATGCCCGACTCCTTTACCGCGATGCGGCTTTGGGAGCAGATGCCCCCATCCTCAAACCGCGCGTCGCACAGGTACTGCCCCGCAGCGTTGATGTAGGAAGTAGCAGCGCTTGTGTGGGTAACCCGCGCCACGCCCTCGTAAAACGCGTCTGCCTGCAAAAACTGCGGTGCGATGCGCACAGCGCCCGATCGGTCAAGGTACCCCCATAGCCCGTTCTGATAGAATGCGCACAATCCTTCGGAGTAATCGCCAAGCTGCGAAAAGCGGCAGGGCACGACTATTTCCCCAAAAGGGTTTACCCCGCCGTACAGCCCGTCTATGCTCACAACGGCAAGTCCGTCACGAAAGCCTCGTGCGTCCTGCCATACCCCGTCGCCAATCTGCCAGCCCATCGGGTTAATAAACAGGGTGCCCTCGTCGGTCTTTACGCGGGCAAGCCCGTCCGTAAACCCATACGCTTCTAGGTACTGCGGCGGGATAACGGTTCGCCCTGCGGCATCGATATAGCCCCACTTAGCACCAACCTTTACGGCGGCAAGCCCGCCGCCAAAGGGCAAAGCCTCGTCGTAGGCGGGTGCTATCGCCCACTCGCCTGTACGATTTAAATAGCCCCATTTTGAACCCTCACGCGCGGCGGCAAACGAGCCGGAGAACGGCAAAAGCTCTTCGACCCCTTCGCTAAGCACCGCCCCGCCCGATGTAATAACAAACCACATGCCGTCTGTCTTTGCGCCCGCGCGCCCCTCGACGACCGGCGTGACCGCCTCGTACTGCGGCGGGATGCGCTCGCTACCTAGGGCATCCACAAAGCCCCATAAGCCGCCACGCTTTGCGGCGCAAAGGGAATCGGAAAAACCGAGCAGGTCGTCGTAAACAGGCGGTATCACCCACGCGCCCGTATGGTCAATGCCGCCCCACTGCCCGTTTTGCTGCACCAGGGCAAGCCCGTTATCGAACGCGCGCGCGTCCTCATATAGGGCGGAAAGTGCTGTTATCGTATCCTCCGCAAGCCCGGAGGGCAATACGTCGTCTGCGGCATCCTGCGGCTGTTGTGCCTGACCGCCGCTCGCAGGGGGGGTATACGCACCGAAGGTGTATTCGGTTACAATCGTTCGCAACCGGTCGTCGAGTGTATTCTCATAACCCGACTGCGCGGCGGCAAACGCCTTTGCATCCTCGCCCAGCGACTGATGGGCGGTAACCAGCTGAAAATAGACCTCGGGGTTGTCGGCGTCAAGTATCACAAGCCGTTCGAGGGTTGTTACCGCGCCCTCGAAGTTGTGCGCGATAACGGCGTCCGTGGCATAGCGCAGCAGGTACGCAGGGTCGCCCGTTAGGCGGTTAAGAAAAAGCGCGAAGCCAAGGATTGTTATGGCCGTCAAAGCCGCAATAAGCCGACGGGCGCGCGACGCGTCTTGGTTTACTACCAGGCAGGGACCCGGAAGGGTGAGCAGGTCGCTTACGGTAATCGGCTCTCTTGTCCGCGTTGGCGGCTGTACCAAAACAGGGTCGCGGTCTTCTAGGTACGCGCGTTCCTCCTCCCACAGCTGCTCGGGGCTGATATCCTCGGTGAGTAGGGGGGGATAATCGCGCACCACCACATCGGCGGCACTTATGCGTATGACCTCGTCCTGCTTCGGGGCGCGGTTGCGCCGTGCGCCTAGTGTGTGCGCAGGGGCGTTTTTTGCACCGCATTTTGGGCATAAGGTGTCGGTTTTACGCAGCCTGGTGCCGCATTGCCTGCAGCCTTTCATCCATCCTACCCCCTTTTGCATCCTTTTTTGCCGAGACAGAATACCGCTTTGCGCGGTAAACCAGTTGAATGCGATAGCTATCACATTCGGTTACTGATGATGTCGCTTTGCGGCTATTATACCACAACAACTAAAAAATGGACAGGATGCAGCCGCGGCTAATCCTCAATCAGGTACGCGGGGCGGAAGTAACGGGTGTTTGTGTTTACAAGGTCGGAGTAATACACAAAGCAGTCGGGCGAGTTCTGCGCAAGCATCAGGGTGTCGCTGTCCACCACCACAAGGCTGTGGTGATATTCCTCATCCTCCCCCTCCTCGGGCTGCTGCGAGCAAAGCTGTACGATATCCCCTTCGGTTAACTGCGCAGCACCGGTGGGCACACTACCGTGAAGCCCTTTAGACGTGTGGCTTCGCTCCCGTGTTACATAGCCCCAGAAGTGCCCGACGTTTTCCCACGCGGGTGAGCCCCCGCCGCCGCCCGCAAACCAGCTGTCCGTCATATTGTCATACGCGGTTATGCTTGCCGGCTGTCCGCCCGAAAAGCCCGACCACACGCACTGGGAGATAAAGTTCTGGCAGTTGCCCATCCAGTCGCCGATGTCATAAAAGCCGGGGTTCTTTGTGACTATGTGCGTCTTAGCATACGCGGCTGCGCGAACGCCGTTGTAGACGGCGGCTTTTGACGGCGGTGTGGGTGGGTCGGTGTTCGCCCCTGCCGAAAACTCCTTTGCCAGCGCGTCGCGCATCTGCTGCTCGTTTGGCAGTAAGAGATGCTGCCCCATCTCAAAGCGGCGGATGGAGCCGGGGTAGTAGTGGAACACAATCTTCCACACGCTGTTTATCTGAACAAGCACAAAGGTGTGCTGGGCGTTCACTGCCAGCATGGGAGGGTAGCAGCCCCCTTCTTGCCCGGTGACGCGAAGGTGCAAAAACACGGCGGAGTCGTTTGTGCCAAATCGGTTGGACGAGCCCGTCTGCCACCGACCCAGCCTGTCGTCCTCCGGCTTTTCCTCAAAGGTGACGGTGTAGGGCAGCTGCTCGGTCGCAACATAGCAGTAGTTTTGCTCGGCAATCAGCCTGCGACGCAGAATCAGCGTTTGCAGCCAGACCTCCGCGTTTTTTATCCCCCGCTGGGAAACATCCGCAATCGCACTTAGGTCGGTGTACGATAGGGCGGCATACGATCTGTACTGCTGTTCGATATATGCCTTAACCGTCTCCTCAGGCGTGAGCGGGTGCGGCGGCTCGTACCGTGGCGCTGATTCTTCCTGTGCCAAAGCAGGCAGTGCTTTTTGCGAAGAAGGGCTTTGGCTGCCCACATCGGGAGTGAGTTTGTCGGCAGTTCGGGCGCAGGAGAACAGGATAAGGGCGGCAAGGATACACAGAGTGGCAGCGCTAAAAACCCGTTGCATGGCACGGCTCCTTTTTACACAATAAATTGCAGTCTCGTTTTTGCGGCTTGCTCTATCGCCAGTATATTCGGTATGACGTGTTATATATGATGTGTGACAAGGCGTTTGATACAGCACTGCAAAAGAAGATAAATAAATGTTTTATAATGGGATAATATGTGCGTTTTTGGATGTTAATAGAAATAGTTCTTGATTTCATTCGGGATTTCAAGTAATGTTAAAAGGGTAGAGATTTCACTAAACGGGCGGTGACCATATGCTTCGTCACGCGGGTACCATACGAATAGAAAGCGAACGGCTGCTTCTGCGCAGATTTTGCCTAGAGGATGCGTCCGCCATGTTCTACAACTGGACAAACGACCCGGAGGTAAGCTGTTTTATGCGGTGGCAGCCCCATAAAACGGTGCGCGAAAGCCGCGACATGCTGCAAAAGTGGGTGTCTCAGTACTCGAACCCCTCCTTTTACCAGTGGGGTATCGAGCAAAAGTCGGACGGGTCGCTGGTCGGCGCAATCGGGCTTTATACGGTAAACGAGGGAGATCTGTGCGCTGAGGTGGGCTACTGTGTCGGCAGCCGGTACTGTGGGCAGGGCATCGCGACCGACGCTTTGAGTGCGGTGTTGTTCTTTGCGTTTGAGCGGGTGGGTTACAACCGTGTAGAGGCGTATCACGCCGCGGCAAACCCAGCGTCGGGCAGGGTGCTTGAAAAGGCGGGGATGCGCTACGAGGGCTTTGCACGGCAAAAGTACCGTTCTAACCGCGGGTTTGAGGATTGCCGCATGTATGCCGTGCTAAAGAGTGACTGCCCCGAGCAGACAAACACACAAAACGAGTTGCCGCTGCCGACTTGAGCATCACAATACGGCAGGGCAGGAAGGCAGGAACACAACAATGACCCTATACATAAGACAAAAGTTCTTTTCCATCGGGGATAAATTTAACATTACCGACCCTAACGGGGAGAATGTATTTGAGGTGCAGGGGCAGCTATTCTCCTTCGGCGCAAAGCTGCGGCTTTACGATATGCTCGGGCGCGAGCTGTATTATGTGGAGCAGAAGGTGTTTCGGTTCTTGCCTCAATATTATATATACGAACAGGGTCGCCAGTGCGCGGTAATCAACAAGGAGTTTACCTTCTTTCGTCCGCGCCTGTCTGTCTCCAGCGCCTACGGCGATATTGCGATTGACGGCGACTTTTTCAGCATGAGCTTTGCAATCTACCTAAACGGTGGGCTAATCGGCTCAATCTCAAAAGAATGGCTGTCGTTTACCGACTTCTATCGGCTCGACATCCCCGACGGGGCGAACGCCGCGTTCTTTTGCGCATTGGTTATTGCCATAGACAACTGTCTGCACGACGGCGACCGTTCGGGTAGATAACGGCGAAAGGTGTGATTGCATTGGGCAAGCTACGTTTTGCGGTGCTCGGGTATCCCCTTGAGCACACCCTTTCCCCCCAGCTGCATCGTCGGCTGTTTGCGCTAAGCGGGTTGGATGTAGAGTATGCTACACTGGCTTTTGCGCCCGACGAATTCTGCCGGCGGGTAGATGAGCTGTTTACCCTAAACGGATTTAACATCACCATGCCCTATAAGCAGCGCATCATCCCGTTTTTGGAGGGTGCTACCCAGGAGGCGTTGCGCTTCGGGTCGATTAACACCGTACTGGTGCACGGTCCGGGTAGGGCAATCGGTCACAACACCGACATTGCCGGGGTGATAAAAAGCTTTGAGATGCTGGGTGTGCCGTTTCGCTCAAAGGTATGTATAGCAGGAGCGGGCGCAACTGCGCGGATGATCGCAACCGAGGTGGTGCGGCGCGGCGGACATGTGACCATTGCCGTGCGCCAAGGCTCGCTGGGTAAAGCCGAGGCGCTGGCACATGCGGTGCAGCGGCTCTCGGCGCAGCCGTGTACAGCAGTGCGCACACTCGACAGCCTGACCGAGCGGTATGCCCTTTTGGTTAACGCCACCCCCAGCGGGATGTTCCCCGATGTAAACGGCTGCCCGTTCCCCGACCGTGCCATCTCACAGGCGGACGCAGTATTTGATCTGATCTACAACCCCGAAAACACCGTGCTGCTTACCAAGGCAAGGGCGCTGGGCAAACCGGCACTTGGCGGGCTGCATATGCTTGCATGGCAGGCGGCAGAAGCGCATGAGTTTTGGTATGGCGCGAATTTTTCCGTCGAACAGGTCGAGGGAGTGGTTGACGAACTGCGGCAAATCTTGTAGAATAATAGGTGCTGTTAATATTTATGTAAAATATCTGCATCGGCAAACCACATACTGCGTATGGGGTGCGCCTTTTTGATATTGCATCGCAACAGGTTTATTATTGTAAAAGGACGTGCGCCGTGTGAAGTACAACCGTATCCTGCTCACCGGGTTTATGGGCAGCGGCAAAAGCACCATCGGACGCGCAGTATCCGTCCGGCTCGGCTGCCCGTTTGTGGATACCGATGCGTTAATTGAAGAAAACGAAGGCATGAGCATTTCCGAACTGTTTGCGCAGCACGGCGAGGTGTACTTTCGTACGCAAGAGCACCGCGTGGCATACGAGCTTACTAAACGCAACAACTTGGTTGTATCGAGCGGCGGCGGCTTTATTTTAACCAACGCGGTATACCAGCTTGCAGCGGCAAACTTCACCATTGTGTTTGTGGACGCGCCATTTGAGCTGTGCCTTACGCGTATTAGGCAGGACGATACCCGTCCCCTTGCCAAGGATAAAAGCGACAAGGAGCTGCGCGCGCTGTACAATGCGCGCAAAAGCATCTACCAGGTTCGATGCGATTTTTCGGTGGATGGCTCTAAGACCATGCTGTCGGATATCGTCAGCGATATCGTAACGGGCATGCGCTGATTTTGCCACAATAAATAAAAACAAGCCGCAGAGAGGGTTTCTCTGCGGCTTTTCTGTGTGCTAATCTGCATAACCGCTACGCTTATTCGCAGGGACGACAAAGCGGCAGGCATACAACGAATCCGCAGAAAAAATGGAAATGTATTCTGATTGTACTGTGTAGAAAAAAGAAAATCAAGGGTTTTGGCTTTGTGTTCACACATCCTTTTCAATTGCGAAAAATAGGGGGATATGCTAAACTATTTGGTATGAACAGGCCTTTGTGCCGACTACATCAAGGAAAGAGGATGTGCTATGGCAAAACGCGAGGATTATCTGTCGTGGGATGAGTATTTTATGGGCATTGCATGCATCTCGGCGCGGCGCAGCAAGGACCCCTCCACCCAGGTGGGCTGCTGTATTGTCAGCGACCAAAATCGCATTGCGACGGTGGGCTACAACGGCATGCCCTCCGGCTGCTCGGACGACGAATACCCGTGGGAGCGCGACGGCGACCCGCTAGACACCAAGTACGTGTACGTCTGCCACGCGGAGCTAAACGCCATCCTCAGCTATAACGGCGGCAGCCTGCAGGGCTTTAAGGTGTACACCACGCTGTTTCCGTGCAACGAGTGCACCAAGGCAATCATCCAAAAGGGCATTAAGGAGATTGTGTACATGGAGGACAAGTACGCCGACAGCCCCGGCGTGATTGCCGCCAAGCGCATGCTGGTCTCGGCGGGCGTTGCGTACCGCCAGTATGTGCCCGGGGGCAAGAGTGTGACGCTTACGCTGTAAGGGGATAATGCTCTCCGCAACGTGCGGCGTTTGACGGTAGCCTATAAAGAACGGATATAAAAAAGACCCCACGCACAAACAATCTGTGTTGTGCGTGGGGTCTTTTTGGGGTATGGAACACAAAATTGCGGGTATTAAACATTATGCGAAATTCAGACGGAGAATTTAAGAACGCTGGGTGTACCATAATGGGAAGTATAAACACTAGAAAAAGCTGAGCTAATGGTTCCATTTTTCTAATCAGCAGTTGGGAGAGTTCTCAGAATGCCGATTATGTTTATCATGCGTCAGAATGCAGAAAAAGCCTGTCTGTTATAAAAGTAACAGACAGGCTTTTTTGCAATTTGGGGATGGTGCTGCTTGAGTTAAAAATATTTTTTAATGATGATAAGAAAATAACTGACAAAGGAATCCAAAAATAAATTCCATTGGCCTCCTCACACTATAAACGCCCGTTTCCGGAATTTCAACCCCGTTCTTGATTGCAATCATAAAGGGTGAAAGGTTTGATACGATAATTACCACATTACCATCAGTTACGACGCCGGTGAAGCTCTCGATCGTACCCATGCTTGTTTTGTGTTTAACCAGGAATTCCTTGCCGTTATATTGTGTGCCTACGGGGAAGGAAAGTGTCAGCTTTCCACTGTATCTGCTGGCACGAATTTCATAGGCAGCCACAGGGGTGTAGCCGCTTTCTAGCGACCGGCGTAGTTGGTTGTAGGTGGTACTATCCACCACTTCGTTAGCTTTTCCGGTGCTGCTGGGTGAAAGTACAAACACATCAATGGTACTATCAAGGTTGCCGGTGACAACAACGCCGGTGGTATAGCTGGTGCTACTCTCGTTGGAGCTGTCGCTGCCAGAAGAGGTAGAGCCACTGTTACTAAACCTGAAGGTTGCCGAAATGGTGTGATCTGCGGTCACATTATTAAAGGTATAGCTTGTAATCTTGCCATGGCTTACGCCATCCACCATCACATCTTCAATAAAAAAATTGCTGTTTGGCTTAATGGTGAAAGTTTGGTTTGCACCATTATTGACCGTCACGCTTCCTGTGGGGGTGATGCTGCCTCCTGAGCCTGCCGTTGCGATGATGGAATGAGCCATACTAGGTACTACGCTTGCCTGCCCCCAACCATATATTGTAAGGAACCTGTTATAGACCTTTACCACCTGCACAAAAATTTCGTCATTACCTTCTACAGGGATATTAATAGAAGCGTTGTACTCTGCCCATCCCTCTGGTTCAAATTCGTCCCAGTCATAGAATTCTGGCTTTGAATTGCTATCGTCCGTCTTAGTAGTTTTGTAATAATAGGTAAAACCTGATGCTTCCATCTGCGGCGCAAGCGTTACCTCGCCGTTTCCAAAAGAAAGAGACACGGTGAGATCTCCTAGCGTGGTACTATAGCAATCTACGGCGAAGATTCTTACAAGAATACTCCCATTATTAAAGTAATATTCATGATTGTTTTCTACTGTAATGGAGCTTCCTTCTGCAAAATCCACATATTCGTCATCGGATGGATCCTGAGCATATACTATTCTTTCAGATAGCGGACCGTCTTGAAAGTGAATATCAGTATAAGGCCTAACTTGGCAACTGTATTTTTTTGATACAAACTCCGTGCATTCTATTTTGCTGGTATTGGAGATAGCAACACAGTACCTCGTCGTTTTACCGATGATTTCGCTGTCAATGGCATAAACATCCGAGATTTGAAGCTTATAGGTGCCTAAGTCTATTATCTCTGTGGAACCAGCAGCAGATACCATATCTGCCGGCAGAATGATTAAGACCATGCATAGAGTTAGTAAAGTGCTTAGTAGTTTTTTCATGTTTTACTCCTTTGATTATTACAGCAATTGTGAATTGTGGTTCAACCAATCCAGAAACAGTGATTGATAAGCCCTAATTTACTGTTCCACTTCTTTTACGGTTGTAGGCTTTAATTTAACATAAAAACAGCAGAAAAAATAATTTCTGCATGAAATGTACTTTATTCTACACGAATCATAATTTTAGTTTTCGATGGGCAGCGTTATCTCAGAAACCACCACTGTAAAAGAGAGCAAAATCAAACAGACTCCAAGTATCTACTTGGAGCCTGTTCACTCTTAGGTTCGTTTTAAACATTATGCGAAGTTCAACAGGCGGTCTTAAGAAGGTTCGACGTATCATAATGCGAAGTTAAGCTCAAGAATACTGGAGCGCCATCACTTAATACTAAAATACCCATTATACCTGTGCAGTATTTCAATTTAGTTTATTCCCAACCCTCTTAATTAAGATAAATGAGCGTTTTCTTCATCATATGAGCAAGGAAATATTACAGAAAATGGTGTTAACAAAGTTGGAAACCTAATATAGTTACGCCATGCACGCTGTGGTAGTCGGCAATCTGCATTCACGCATGTTAATTATCTGAGATATACATGACATCTGATAAACTGCTCTTAAATCTTAATTACATGGTGCACTCCATAATTCATTAATAGCTCAACTATAGTATACAATGGGGCAATATAATAAAATGCATATCAATAACAGAGCTTTTTGTATTAGTATTCTTTTGTCTCACATGATAGTATGTAAGTAGAAGCACATAGCATTATGCATTTAAACTGCTACCTGACTACAAAGCAAGATGGGGGAATATTACAATGAAACCGCTAGAAGGAATTCTTGTCCTAGATATCACACAATTTATGTCCGGTCCGCTTTGCAGTATGATATTAGCTGATCTTGGCGCGGATGTGATAAAATTAGAGCGCCCGCCCATCGGTGATACTTCAAGGTATTCTCCGCCGGGAAAAATGGGAGCTAGTTCCTATTTTATTAGCTTGAACCGGGGCAAAAAGAGTGTTCTTCTCAATTTAAAGGATCCTCGTCAAAAGAGCGCATTTATGGAAATGGTAAAAAAGGCCGATGTTCTCTTGGAGAATATGAAGCCCGGCTCTATGGAGAAGTTTGGGGTTGGGTATGACGTATTAAAAACCATAAATCCGCGCCTAGTATACACAGCAATATCCGGTTATGGCTGCACCGGTCCCATGTGTAAAAGAGGGGCTTACGACCTCGTTATCCAAGCAGAGTCCGGGTTAATGAGTATTACTGGAGAGAAAGGCGGACAACCGCTTAAGTCTGGGACATCATCCAGTGATCTAGTAGCAG
>JAEZDF010000023.1 GCA_023429685.1 Bacillota bacterium | reverse complement strand
AGTGCGCAGGCTACTACGGCGCTTCGTGCGACTATCTGCTGGGGCTCTCCCCCGACCGAAACGGCGCAACCATCTCGGTAGACGACATCCCCGAGCCGGAGATGGTAGGCAAAGAGAATACCTTTCGTGGCAGTGTTCTGCCAACACTAAGCAAAAAGCTGATTGCAAACTCCCTCAACATCCTGTTTGACCTGCTGCAAAAAAGCGCAAACACCGCGCTGGTTACCGAGGTCTCTTCCTTTTTAATGCTTGCGGTATACCGCATGTTCCGCGTATTACACGCATCCTACCCAAAGAATCAGGAGAGCATGTTCACTGTCGGTGCCTCTCTGGCACAGGGCTACGCAGGTGCTGCGATGGAAGTGTGCGAGGCGAAGGCGGCGGCACTTGCCGGCGGCGAAAAGGTGGACGACCTTACCCCGATAAAGGATCCTGCCTGCTTTGCGATGACCTCGCAGTCGCTTTCTGAAACCTACCCGTTGTTCGCCTCGTCGCTGCTTAACCTAATTCAAAACAGCGAACAACGCATCGCGGGCAAGCCCGGCAAGGGCAAAAAATAAACCCCATGCCCCTTACCGTTTATTCTACCATCTTTATGCAGGAAACTCAACCGTTCACCACACAGCGTGAGTGGATTATCGATAGCGCAAAACTATCCTTTTCGTTATAATATAATATAATATTACAAAAGCACCGGGCACAAAGCGTCCGGTGCTTTGCTATCTTCATCTTGAACCAAAAATGACGATGTCATGCAGTCGAGCCCGTCCGCAGGTTATGCGCCGATGATCTTTACAAGAACCCGCTTGTCGCGCCTGCCGTCAAACTCGTAATAGAAAACCTGCTCCCACGTGCCGAAATCCAGCCTGCCGTCTGTGACAGCTATCACCGCCTCGCGACCCATGATGGTGCGTTTCAGATGTGCGTCGGCGTTGTCCTCGTAACCGTTGTGGCGATAACGGTTGTACGGCTTTTCGGGGGCAAGCCCCTCCAGCCACACCTCTAAGTCGTGGTGCAGACCGCTTTCGTCGTCGTTAATAAACACGCTCGCGGTGATGTTCATTGCGTTAACGAGCACCAGCCCCTCCCGTACGCCCGATTCCTCCACCGCCTGCTGAACTCTGCCGGTGATGTTCACCAGCCCGCGCCGCGCGGGTATGTGAAAATGCAGCTCCTTACGGTACGATTTCATCGCTTTGCTCCCCCTCGGTCAGACTATTGTATCGCAACGCCTCCTGCGCGAGGCGGCGCGCGTCGTCGAGCGTACACAGCGCGCCCGACAGCCTGCGTAGCGCGGCGGCGCCGCGAAAGCCCTTCAGGTACCACGCGGCGTGCTTGCGCGCCTCGCGCATGGCGGTGTACTCGCCCTTGTATGCAATCATGCGTTCAAACTGGCGCAGCATCACGTCCATGCGCGTTTCCATCGGCGGGTCGGGCAGCAGGGTGCCGTCGCCCAAAAACGCGTTGATCTGCGCAAACAGCCACGGTGCCCCGAGTGCTGCCCGCCCGACCATGATAAGGTCGGCACCCGTTTGTTCGTACATCTGCTTTGCGGTCTGGGGGCTTGTGATGTCGCCGTTTGCGATGACGGACACCGACACCGCCTGTTTGACGGCGCGGATGATGTCGATGTCCACCGGCGGGGCGTACATCTGCGCCCGGGTGCGCCCGTGCACACAGACTGCCTTTGCGCCGTTTTGCTCGGCGATGCACGCCATCTCCACGGCGTTAACTAGCGTATCATCCCACCCCTTGCGGATTTTGACCGTGACGGGGATATCCACCGCGTCCGCCACCGCGCGGATGATCTCGCCCGCAAGGCGCGGGCTTTTATGCAGCGCGCTGCCGCCGCCGTTGCCCGCTATCTTGGGCGCGGGGCAGCCCATGTTCAGGTCGATAAGGTCGGGCTTGTAGGCAAGTGCCATCCGTGCGGCGTCCGCCATGGTCTGCGGGTCGTCGCCGAACAGCTGCACCGCCATCGGGCGTTCAAAATCGGTGACCGAAAGCAACTCGCCCGTCTTGCCGTCGCCGCGCACCAGCCCCTTGGCGCTTGCCATCTCGCCCACGAGATAGCAGGCACCATACTCCTTGCACACCTCGCGAAACGCCCTGTCCGCCACCCCTGCCATCGGGGCAAGTGCCGCGTAGCCCTGTATTGTTTGATTGCCGATTTTCATAACGGTAACATCCTAATTAAAATTGCAGGCACCGTTCACCCCGATGCCTGCATGAATTATAGCATATGATACTGGTGCGCTCAAGAGAGGGCCGGTTAGTTACTTCCCATCTGCTGGAGGATGCCGAGAAGCTTTTCCTGTTCTTCGAGCCACGCCTTTTCGTTTGGGTAGATATCGCCGTATTTTTCCACCATAGTATTGTATCCTTGCCACTGATGCTCCAGACTGCTTCTTAATGTTTCTACGTAGTTGAAGGTACCTTCATACCCTTCATCAAAAGCGAGGTCAACGCATTCCCAGCCGCTGACCACTCGGGTAAGATTGCCGTTTTCATCGGTACAATCAGGCGGGAACATCGTTACTATCGCGTTGCCTAGTTCGTTAAGGCTGCTAGATACTACTCCTCTGCCCACCAGTTCCGAAACGAGACTCTGCCCCTGATTCCAACTCATGTTACTGACGTGATAGCGCGAGCGGATTTCTTCAAACCATGCCTGCTCCGATAAAGACAGCGTGGAGGAAAAGGAATCTTTGCGGTTCTTTTTAAGGGAGAGAACCTCCTCAAACGATTGGTTTAGTCTCGTTTTTGCAGAATCTGCCGTCGTAAAGCCGCGGGTGCCATAAGCGGATTGGATGCTGCTTATCATGGTATCACTCCCTACTCTTTTCACACTATCCGTCATAACTTGCCATCTTGCGCTTCTTTCCATTATTGTATATAATTTGTACTTAAAAGTCAATTGAAAACCATCTTTGTAATATAGTGATTATAGCTGTATTCTTACTTATTTTATGCTATACTATATATTTAGAATATTATGCTTAACGGGAGGACGCTTCATGAGGCTGCTTGCAGTGGACGGCAACAGTATATTAAACCG
>JAEZDF010000115.1 GCA_023429685.1 Bacillota bacterium | reverse complement strand
CGCTCGTACCGCTCGAACTGCCGCCGCTTGCGCGGAAGGTAGCGGAAATGGTGTGGTTGCCCGTCACCTCCGTAAAGGTATAGGACGACACCGTGCCCACGCTTGCACCGTCTACCAGCACATCGCGAACCAGATACCCGCTTGCGGGGGTAATGGCGAAGCTCTGTGCCGCACCGTCGCTGACCGCTACGCTGCCTCTTGGTGTTATCGTACCGCCCGTACCCGCACTTGCGGTGATGGTATGGGTTACCGCGGGGGCATCGGTTACCGTAATATCAAAGGCTTGGGTGTAGTCGCTGTCTTGCGCTAAACCGTTTTCCACCGTTGCCGTTACCGTAGCGGTACCGGCTGTGTCTGCCCGAAAAACGCCATCGGTTATAACAGCATTTGTATCGCCTACATCGGATACCGACCATACAATTGTTTTATTGGTAGCGTTTGCGGGCGCGACCGTGGCTGCAAGCGTCAGGTCGGTGTCAACCGCAACGGTGGTCGCATTGGTCATCGTAATTGCTGTAACCGGGATGAAGCCTTGCCTGAACTCCACATAGGTGTCGGTTGCCAACCAAGTGTATGGGGTGGTACTAAAGGTGTCGCCACTCGACTTGCGCCACTCGCCGCTTGTGTACCCGGTAAGGTCGGGTGCGGTTCTCATCGCGCTTGATATTGAAGCAGTGTCGGACTCTGCCGTCACGCTACCGCCTGAAATCATGATAGAAGCAGCGGATACATTGGTCGCGATGCCATGGCTTCTTCCATCACTGGCAGTTGCTGCTTCACCAGTAGCGCGAACAACTGCGTCGCCGGAAATTTTGACCTCATAAACAGCATATATGCCACGGCTAGCGTAGTATGCATTATTAGCAATGGCGGTTATGCTGCCGCCATTAATTTCGATTTTGTGATTTGAATAGATCCCGTTGCTGCTTGCATATGTTTTTTCACCCTCTATCAATCCGCCGGTGGCGTCTACCACGCTGTCGGTTATTGTTATTAACCCAGGTGCGCAAATACCGTAGCTGTAAGCATTGCTTGTGCCGCCGACAGCAACTATTGTTGCGCCGTTTATTGCGATTAGATCAGCCATTATCCCGTAACTAGAGTTGCTTGCTGCTCCTGCGCTTACGTTCAGGCTTCCACTGCCGCTGATGGTGAGCGTGCCGTAATCTTGAGACACTCCGTAGCTGTAGGCGAAATTTTGACTTGCCACGACGTTGTGTCCCCGCAAATTAAGGTTCAGCTCGCCGTTTGCATGGATGGCTGCGGCGTAACTACCACTCCACACATGGCACTTCGTAATCGTTGCGCCATTTAACGTGAGTGTGTGGGTTGAAGGCTCATAATTAACCGTATAATTGCTTTCGCTTGCGCCGTCTGCGATAATGCCGCCTTCGCCGTCGCTGACCCAGTAGCCACCGCCAACGACATTTTCGCCGCCAACATACACCGCCGTAGGTGCTGCCGCGCTGACCATCGGGCTTACTGCCGGCAGCAGGCTAAGTACCATACATAGAGAAAGCACAATACTAAGTAGTCTTTTTTTCATCTTGTTGTACCACCTTTTCTGTTATCAAATACATTTTTCTTCAAACCAATACTCGGACGTGTACTTAGAGAACTAACCGCTTTTTACGTGGGAACAAGTAGCTTACCCCTCACCTGCTCCACCCTCGGGGTGAAGACCAAGGATAAGAGAAGGGATGCGGTGCATCGGCTTTTTAAGCAGAGCATTATAGTCCCTTGCCACCTCGCGATAGACCATGAGCTTGCTACTAAGCATATTCTGCGCCGCAGCATCGTGCTCGCCGCCGCGCTCCCGCATGCAGAGTTTGCGATGTAGCGCAACCTGTTCGCTGATGTCGTCAAGCCTCTGTTTCTTTGCCAAAAGCTCCCTGATGCTTGCCGAAAGCCATACTGCAACCAAAGCTACCAAACAGACTGCCGCGATAAACCAGCCCAGAATACCCGTCGCCATACTGCATCTCTTCCTTCCGCGTAATTGACATAGCTACCCATTGATATACCCAATAATATCAAATTTGTCTCCAAAAACCCATTTATCGCACCAATTGGGGTAATTACCGCGCGAACCGCATTCGCATTTCTGATTATTGATACAGGATAAGCAGTATGCTACAATATCATTAGTTAAATTGAGAGAAGGAGCAGATGAACGTGCATATTGCCGTGTGCGATGATAACATTGCCGAGCTTTCTCGCATCACCTTACTGCTGGAGGACTACCGCCGAAAGCGGGGCAACTCGATTACATACGAGACCTTTCACAGCGCGGCGGAGCTTTTGGATGCAATGCCCGCACGCAGGTTTGATTTGCTGCTTTTAGACATCCTAATGCCGGGCTTTACCGGGATGGACGCCGCCAGGGAGATCCGCCGCACGGATAGCGACATCCCGATTATCTTTCTCACCTCATCCCGAGAGTTTGCCGTGGAGAGCTACCGGGTAAACGCCGAGAACTACATTTTAAAGCCTGCAAGAGAGGATGAGGTCTTCCCCGTTATTGACAAGCAGCTTGCACGGCTTGCACAGGAACAACCGTATTTAATTTTAAAAACACCGGGCAGTTTTACCAAGCTGCTTCTTTCAAAAATTGTGTATGTGGAGGTTGTTTACCGCACCGTACGGTTTAACCTTGTGAGCGCAGAGGTGCGAGAGGTCCACGGCTACCTTGCCGATTATGAGAAAGCGTTGTTGGCAGAGCCGACATTTTATAAGCCCCACCGTTCCTATGTGGTGAATCTGCGTCAGGTAACCGCACTTGATAAAACCGGATTTTCGACCACCGTCGGTAAGACGGTACCGATTGCACGAGATGCTTTTTCCAAGGCAAAGACCGCGTACATGGATTACCTTCTTTCACTAAATGAGAGGGGACAGCGTCTATGATGATTCTCCTGCTGGGTCTTCTGCGCTACGGTTTGGTACTGGTGTTTGGCGTGGCGGTGTCTCTTTTGTTTGCCGGTGTACAAGGCAGCCGCAAAAACAGGCTGACAGCCGCCTGCTTTTGCGTGGTGGTGCTCTTTGTTCAAGCTGTTTTATGGAACACAATGGGGATGGAGTTTACGACCCAAGTTTACCCTGTTTTCGCTCATCTGCCACTGATTTTATTGCTCGCCCTTTATTTTAGGCGCCCGTGGTTAATCTCTATAATCTGCGTGATTGCCGCTTATCTATGCTGCCAGGTGCCCCGATGGGTAGGGGCTGTGCTCTCGGCAATCCTCGACAGCGCCATTGCCGACCATATTGGGTATATCTTGACGATGGTCGTTGTTTACTATGTTTTAAAACGATATCTGGCAGGCTCGGTTTTGCAGCTCATGGAACGGTCGACACGCTCTTGCCTGCTGTTTGGCGCCGTGCCGCTTTTGTATTATTTGTTTGACTACTCCACCACCGTCTACACCGATCTGCTGTATACGGGCGCACGGGGAGCGGTTCAGTTTATGCCCTCGCTTGTGTGTACATTCTACTTTTTGTTTGTTTTGTTGTACTACGCCGAGGCCCAAAAGCAGGCTGCCTCCCAGCGGGAGCGGGACATCCTCGCTTCACAGCTTCATCAAGCGCAGTCGGAGCTTCAAAACATGCGGCAGCTGGAGAAAAACACCGTGCTGTATCGCCACGATATGCGCCACCATCTGTCGCTGATACGCGGGTTTGCCACTGATGGTGAGTTGCAGAAGATTAAGGAGTACCTTGCCCGCACCGAGGCGGATATTGAAGCACTGACCCCGAAACGCTACTGTGAAAATGAAACGGTAAACCTAATTTTATCCACCTTTGATGCACGGGCAAACAATGCAGGGGTTACTCTGCGTGTGAATGTCAACCTGCCAGCCACGCTTGCGATAAACGACACCGAGCTGTGCTCGCTTCTTTCAAACGCACTGGAAAATGCCATCACCGCCGCCGCGAAGGTGGAGGATGAAGCGCTTCGCATCGTATATATCTGCGCTGTTGTAAACAGCGATAAGCTGGTTATTTCTACCGAGAACGCTTATTCTGGCGTTATCGAGATGGATGGCGAATTGCCAAAAACCAAGAGCAAAGACCCCGGGCATGGCTTTGGGATTAAAAGTATGCTCTCCATCGTTGAACGCTACGGCGGGCTGTACCACTTTGAAACGGCCGGCGGGGTGTTTGTTCTGCGGCTTTTGCTGCCGCTTTCATAGGCTGACGCAGGCATTGCCACAAGTGTGCTTGCAGTAGGATGCCCTGCACGAAAGGATTGCTATATCTGCTGCAAAAGTCATAACCATTTGAGAATAACGAAAAACAAAGCAAGCCCCCACCCTGCGAAAGCAGTGTGGTGGCTTGGTTTGTTCCGCTGACCGGACGTTGACCACGGTTCAAGCCCGGAGCGTTACAAAAAACCTCCCCGTCCGCGCTTTGGCGCGAAAGGGGAGGTTTTGGTGCCGCTGACCGGACGTTGACCACGGTTCAAGTCGCGGAGCGTTACAAAAAACCATTCCCCTCCGCGCTTTGGGCGCGAAGGGGAATGGTTTGGTGCCGCTGACCGGACTTGAACCGGTACGATGTTGCCATCGAGGGATTTTAAGTCCCTTGTGTCTGCCGATTCCACCACAGCGGCTTATGAACGGCACAAAAGATATCATACAGCAAAGATGCCGCAAAGTCAATATATTGCCCCCGTCGCATAAGCAGTCGGAGGCAAAAATTTATGCTTTCTTTTCGGTGTCTTTGCCATATGCTTGCTAAAAACTTCAGAGGGAACCTTCGTTAATCCTTGTTTTTATCTCGGCTTCGGCGTGACAGTGTGTGTATGATTGCGCCTACTGTGACAATCGCCTTTGCGCCGTAGAGCATGAGCGTTAAAAAGAAATTTGGCGCGGTCTTTGACGCAACAAAGATGGCGGTTGGTCCATCCGCCCCGCCGATGATACCAATCGAGCTCGCCTGCCTGAGATCAAGTTGCAGAAAAAGCTTTGCAAACACAAACCCGATCCCTGCAATTGCTGCCAAAATCGCCGTAATGAGAAGGATAATCTTCGTGGATCGCTTCATGTCCGCTTACCGCCTTTACTGGTAGTTTCCATCCGCAGCATAAAGAACATATGGGGCAACCCCCAGTTCCTGAAATGCGGTTGTTTGTGAAAGGTCTGTTGATACAACCGGCAAGACCATCGTGCCTGCTGCCACGTCGGCAAGCAGATACTCCCCAAACGCCTTGGTGAGGTCGTATGCCTGCGTAACGGGGTCGGAGATTCTTGTTTTGCCTATGGTGATGTCGCCGGAAAACGCGGACGGCAGAACAATCGGCGCGATAATCTGTGCCCCGATGTCGGCAGGGTCTCCCCCGTATATCATCTCGGACTTGCTTAGATACCCTTGTGCGTCATAGGCGACAATCAGCTTGCAGTCGAACTCTTTTATGGCGTTCTCAAGGTGGGCAACACAGCTGTTGAGCACTGAAAGCCGAGAATCGTTGGACTTGGGTCCAAAATATGCAAGGTTTAGCCCGACGCCGGTTGGGTAGTGCAGGGAATCGAGCATGACATAAGCGGCACCGCTCTGGGCAAGCTCGGTGACCAGCGAGGTGATATAGTCAAGCCCTTCGGCAGATTCGGGGTTCACCCATGGCTTACCGCCCTCGGTTGCATAGTTGTCGAGCCAAATTGCGGTTACGTCCTTGGTATAACGCGCAGCAGCGCCCTTAATCTTTCTGGCTGATAGTGGGTCTTTAAAGGTATGAAGGCGTACTACAGCCTGCATGCCCTGTTGCTGCAATACCTGTATGCGGTCTTCAAGGTTTGGGGAATCCTCCATCACCGCGCCGATTTCGTGCGCCTGTGATAGCTTTGAGTCGTAATAGATTACGCCGCTAGCGTCCTTGACCTCCATCACCACAGTGTTTACGCCAAGCTCTTTTGCCTGCGCGACAAATGAATCAAAGCGGGCGTCGTCGGCAAAGATGGCGGTTGGCATGTATGCCGCATGAATCGCATCCACCGCGATGGTACCGCCGGGCTCGCTCGGTTCTTCAGAGGATGGCAGGCTGCTGGACTGTGGCGGGTTTGAGGATGCGTTTTTTTCATCATTCAGGCGATTTCGCATTTCTCCGCTTACAAAGCTCATGACCGGTTCCGCCACGCTGTAACCCACAAAAAACAACGCACACAACAATAAAATTCCGCCTATCATCTTAAAGGCGCCCACACGACGGTGTGTTGCCCCCTGATAGACGCGCTTATGGCGTTTAATTTTAAAGTTTGAGCTGTGAGACACTTTGGGGCACCGCCTTTCGCGAATAGTCGGTAACATATGCCGCATAACCCGCGAGCATATTCACGCTAAAACGGAAGCTGATGACCGATGAGCCCGAATAAGGCAAGGGAAATCAGTCCAATATACAACAGTGCAATGGGCAGACCTCGAAAGGTTCTTGGGATGCGGTCGGTATCCAGCCTACGTTTGCCCTCTGCAATCAGTAACGAGGCAACCGTAAACCCGACACCCGAGCCAAACGAAAAACCCGCGGCCTG
This sequence comes from Bacillota bacterium, assembly GCA_023429685.1. Taxonomy (GTDB): domain Bacteria; phylum Bacillota; class Clostridia; order Oscillospirales; family Ruminococcaceae; genus Acetanaerobacterium. The sequence goes on along the minus strand of JAEZDF010000115.1, from coordinate 12,293 downwards.
AACCAATGTATATCCGCCGTTAAGAGAGATATACAAAACGCCGAGCATTGCACAGTTAAATGTTGCATACGGCAGATAACTGCGCAGATATTCACCCGCCGATTTCATAATCCTGCCAACAGTAAAATATACTATATAGTATAGCAATGTCAGAAGTAGAATAAACACCAAAGGACGGACGTAAGCGCGAAAACTCAGCTGCGAAATCAGGGGATTGACCACGCATGCCAGCATTGAACTAATCAGCGCCATAAAGGTGAACAGCGCGCCAAACTGAAAGATGCGTTTTGCTCCGCTCGCCGAAAACAGAACCGTACTGGTTCCAAGACCGCGCGAAAGCACGAGGTTTTCTATCAATGCCGCTGTTGCCGCATAGGTAAAAAACTGCACCATCATCTCTTTCATATTAAAACCATTCCTTTCCGGGCATCCGTGCGAGAAGCACATGACGCACCGATAGAAAGACTATTGCCGCGACCCGGTTAACTCCGGCAGAGGCTCTTCGGTCTGCAGCTCGATGTGCATGGCGCGCATACGGCGTTCCTTCGAATGGTTGGAACCATACTGATACAGTGCAGCAAACAACCCTATCAATATAAATCCGCCAAACGGCAAGAGCACACCCTTAATCGGAAAAGGGTTGTCGGTGACTGCGCCCCATATGGTGCCATTGCCGATGAACTCGCGCACCAGACCCACGACACAGATAACAAACGCGTAGCCGAGCGCCTGAACGATGGCGTCAAGCAGCACCCAGCGGGTTTTGTTACGGATGCCAAAGGCCTCGGCACGCATCATTATAACGGTGTTGGTTACCAGCAAGGGTAGATAGATACCCGTTGTGTCGGGTGCGCCCGGCAGCAGGATACGTACAATCGCAATGGCACCCGCATAGCAGGCGGCGGCAACGATCGCATAGATCGGAATGCGATGCATCAGCTTCACGCGCTGTTTTATTAACGATGACACAACAAGTGTGGGTATGGTTACGACCGCCAAAATAATCGAGATAGCAACCGCATTCTTTAAATAGATGGCCGCAACGGCCACTGGTGCAAGCGTAAGCCCATTGACCAAAACGGGATTGTTGCTCCAAAACTCCTGCAGTTTGGCGTAGAATCGATGGACTGTTTTTACCTTACTGGCCATCGCTTCGTCCCCCCTTTTCTGCCGCACTATGCGTTACCGTATCTTTTGTCTTGACTTCGGTTGTCACCTTTTCTTTCTTCTGTCGCGTCTTTTCTACTGTTATAACAAGGCTTTTTCTTCTGCTTAAAAGCCCGCGCCTTGCCTTGCGCGCAACTGCAGAAGGGATTCCCCGAAGCAGCCTCATCTGGATGCCGTCGATGAGCAGGTCATACCGCACCCATAGCGCAAAACGGTCCAGCGCAAAGGATAATGCGTTCATGATAAGTAGTGCAAATACAAAACCCTCTTCAAATCCGCCGAAGTAACGAAGCAGCATGGTCAAAACGCCGATGCCGACACCAAACAAAACCTTTGACATCGGTAGGCTTGGCGAGGTGACCGGGTCGGTTGCAAGAAACACCGCGCCGAACACCAGACAACCCGCAAACAGCTCTAGTAACATTCCGGGAATGATGTTTATCTGCACACGAGGGAATAAAAGCGCCATTACAGCGGCGGAGCCGATAACCGAAAGCGGAATGTGCCATGTAATGGTGCGACGAAACAATAGGAAGAACAGGCAGCTGATAATTACAAGGATGGCGGTGGCACCCATCGCGCCCGAAAAATTGCCAAGAAACATCAAAAGCAGGTCACCCGACGGCTCGCCGTGCATCTTAAGTACACTTGCGGGCGACAGCGCCTGCGGAAGCGCTTGGGTAATGCGCATCGGAATCTCATCAAACGGTTTTGGGAAGCCAAACACAGCGGCCGGCCAACACACCGTAACAAACGCGACACCTGCGCATGCCGGGTTAAACATATTTGCACCAAGACCGCCGAACGGGTGCTTCGCGATGAAGATGGCAAATACACACGCCGTAACCACCACATAATACGGCACCGTAACTGGGAGCAGCATAACGATGGCAAGACCTGTAATAACCGCAGAAAAATCGTTGAGCTTAATCTTCTTGTGCGCAAGCTTACGGCAGAGCAAATCAAACGCGAAGCAAAGTGCCGAAGCCGAAAGCGCTAAAAACAGCGAACGTGGACCATAATAGAAGTAAGCCATAGCAATAAGCGGAACCATTGCGATAATCACGTCGGTAAACAGGGTATGTACGTTTTCTTTATAACGGATATTTGGGGCTTTTGCAGCCTGTAAGACCATTATTCCAAAACCCCTTTCACAACCCGTTTTGCCTTTTTCACACTGTGGGTTAATTCAAGATTCGCGGGGCACACATAGGAGCACACACCGCATTCAATGCACTTATCCGCCCGCAATTTTGTTAGTGCCCCCACATTATTTGTTTGAAAGTTTTTGTACAGATAGTTGGGCGCAAGCTTTCTGGGGCAGCTTTCCACGCAGCGTCCACATAGGATGCAATCCAGAACAGGGTTCTGAATGGGTCTTGAAAACGAAAGCACTGCCCGTGTTGTATGTAAAACAGGAAGATCCAGATCGACAATCGCAACGCCGCGCATACTGCCGCCCATTACAACCCTTGACGGGTTTTTAATCAGACCGCAAAACTCTAAAATTTCGCGTGCCGTTGTGCCCACCCGTACCTCTACGTTACAGGGATTGCCCACGCAGTCGCCCGCCACCGTTACAATGGTTGTGTTTTGCGGCTGCCCGGTCTTAACCGCGCGCCACAGATGCAAAAGTGCCTGCGTACCGATGATATACCCGCGACCGAATTTTGCAAGCGTCTTCTTCACCCTGTCACGCACCGGGTAACGCCCATAGATGCGCCGCACGGGAATGTCATACATCTTATGAGGGATCACTGTTTCGGCATCATCAATATCCGCGTAGCTTAGCGCAAAATAGTTTTTAATGCCGCATGCGGTCGCCAGCATCTTCAGCGCGCCGAGCACCTCGCTGCTATGTTGCAGCAACGTGTTTATGTTAGAGGACACGTAGGGCTGCTCGTCAACCGCATCGCATACCAGTGCCGTATATCCACCGTCATACAGCACCTTCAGCTTGTCGCTTAAAAACCGTCCGTCGGTTTCGTCTACAATACACGCCTTATAGGCAATCTCTATGAGCTCCTCGAGTTCAAAATAATCGACGTCGAGGGTTTCTTTTACCTTTGTAAACGGATGGCGTTCGCGTTTGATTTTGTGTTTGTCCTTATTGTGGGTAAACACCTGGGCATCCGTTTCGGGGTCAGGGCTCCCCTTTAACGAAAAGCGCATAAAGGAATCGCACTCAAGGCGCGGATAATACAGCTCATATCTCCCAAGCAAAACCGCGTCTGCGGTAAGTGGTCTGGGAGGAGGCGCTCCAAATTCGTTATAATCGGGCAGATACAAAACCTTAGGGTGTAAAAGCCGCTTTTGCTCGCGGGAAAATGCGGGTTCCTTCGCCTGGTATAGATTTTCACCGCTCAACCAGCCTGCTGCCATATTCATTCACCTCTTATACTTATCTCCATGTAAAACGGTGAAACGCCGTTTTCCCCCTATCGGGCGGGGTGATGTCGTGTTATTCCTGTTCTTTGCATGTTAGCAACCATAAGCCCTTGTCATTGCGTCGGCATATACTGTTACGGGAAGCATTTATCGTCTTACCTGCGACCTGTATAAAGACCACCAAACTGCATATGACTTCGCAAAGTGTCTGTAAAAACTGATACAGCCCGAGTGGTAAATCCCTGTTGTTGGAGGGTGATTCTTTTTGATTATTAAAGCAATTAACAGCGATAAGATCAAGATATTGCTGACCATATCTGATATGGAGCGGCTCAAGTTGACCTATGAGGAGCTTGACTATCAAAGCCCTTCCAGCAAACGTGCAATCTCGGAGCTGTTAAGCTTCGCAAAAGCAAAAACAGGGTTTGATTTTACCGGTGCAAGGCTTTATATCGAGGCCTTCTCAAATGGTGACGGCAGCTGTACGCTGCTGTTTACTAAGCTTGATAAGGCACCTTTGGGCGAAACAAGAAAAAAACCGTTTGTTACGGAAGCACTGCCGGTTATCTTTGAGTTCGAACACATCGACGACGCAGCGCGGTTTGCACGGGCGTGCCTAGAAAACATTGCCCCACTCGCCTTGTATTCCTTAAACGGTCGTTACCGTTTGGTGCTGGGCGCAAAGAGCGCACAGCGCCTGACACCCCTACTGTGCGAGTTTGGAAGACAGTGTGGCAGCGGGTTAACCGATCTCTCGTATCTTGATGAGCACGGCAACCTATTGCTGACCCGAAACACGCTAAAGATACTCAAAACATTGTGATTACGATTGTCTAATGGCACTGATTGCGGCTGCGTAGTCCTGTTTACCAAATACGGCGCTGCCTGCCACAAGCACATTTGCACCGGCTTGTATGCAGAGTGGCGCGGTATCTGCATCCACCCCGCCGTCCACCTCGATGTCAAGGGCAATGCCCAGAAGATCGCTCTGTGCACGGATTGCGCTGACCTTAGAAAGCATATGACCCATGAACTTCTGACCACCAAAGCCCGGCTCTACCGTCATAACAAGCACCATATCGATGTCTGGCAGATAGGGCAGAATCTCCTCGACGGGGGTGGCGGGCTTGATACACAAGCCGACCCGAACACCCAGCGCGTGAAGCTGCTTTGCCGCTTCTTTTATATCGTTTACCACCTCTTTATGAATGGTAATGATGTTAGCGCCTGCGTCCGCAAACGCCTTTGCATAGCGCAGCGGCTCGGATATCATCAGATGTACGTCAAAAACCAATTTGGTTGTTTTTCTCAGGCTCGCCACAATAGGCGGACCGAGTGTGATGTTCGGTACAAAGTGACCGTCCATCACGTCTATGTGCACCCAGTCGGCACCCGCTTGTTCCACGCGGGTAATCTCCTGGGCGAGGTTGGCAAAATCGCTGGCAAGAATTGACGGGGAAACGGTAATCGCACGCATGCTAAGACTCCTCTCGGTGCAGTGGCATCAAACAGGCGGGGGGTTGCCACCGGAGCGAAAATGTAAATTGGTAAATAATAATATTAGTAACTTGTCGCTTACTGTACTATTTTAAACTACGCAAAGTAAAACGTCAACCGGACATCGCTTTAATAAGTGAACATATCGTAAATTTTAGGGAATATCTTTCTTCCATCAGCAATAGATTACGGTTTGTCTTCACGGATATTTCTAGTTATTTGCTACAATTTTTTCTGTAATAAATACCGTATGCCAAAGCCCGCATCCATGTAATGCGGGCTTTGGCATACGGTATTTACATCAATGTAAACGAAATAGTCACCTTGAGTATACTGCCACCGAACCGCCGACAGTAAGCCGGCGGCAAGAGCGGACGGCAAAAGCCGCCGAGCTCTTGGAACAAACAGTCCTTCGGAGGCATTATATTCAAAGAACCGGCGGGCAGCATGCATTGTGATGCAAAGGCTCCCCTGCAGGCGGTTTTGTGTCGCCAAAGCAGCGAAACGCGCATACCTATATCATAGTTGGCATGCGCCCCTGTGCCCTAACGACCTCCGGCAATATCCGCCACCTCCGCAAAATGCATAAGCCCTCAGCCCTTACGCTTTATCTTATGCACAGCGGCAAACTGCCGCGACATCAGCCTATGCCTTGCCTCATCGGTTTAACGCTCACATTATCACAAAATATGAAATCCGCTTTGTTTTTTCTTCTTAACGGGTTTAATAATATGACATTCTATTCGGGAATTTATTTTGCCCTATCCCATAATGCAGATAGTACGCATGGCTGGGTCACCATTTATCCCGTACACGTGTCAGCTAATAAAGCCATGCCCTACCAAAGAGCGCAAGAAAAAACACGTTTGCCGCCGCGGCAAACTGCCGCGACATCAGCCTATGCCTTGCCTTATCGGTTTAACGCTCACATTATCACAAAATATGAAATCCGCTTCGTTTTTTCTTCTTAACGGGTTTGATAATACAGTAATCTATTCGGGAATTTATTTTGCCCTATCCCATAATGCAGATAGTACGCCTGGCTGGGTCACCATTTATCCCGTACCCGTGTCAGCTTCTTGATCCACGCCCTGCCAAACAGCGCAAGAAAAAACACGTTCGCCGCCGCATGGATTGCGCTAAACAACATTCCGCCCGCTACCGCCGTCCATATCGCCTCCCTTGTCGGCGCAACATAGCCCAGCAGGTAGAAGGAGTCTACCACAACCCCGTACGCAAACCCCGAAAACGCACCGTACACGCAGATTGCGCTGCGTCTTTGCAAAAGCCCCTGCTTGCCCAAGATGCCTGCGCCTGCGCCGACCAGTCCAAAGCCAAGCATCTGCCATGGCGTCCATGCCCCCTGCCCAAACAGCATGTTGGAGCATAGGGTGCTGACGGCCCCCGTCATAAATCCGGCAAACGGTCCGTACACAGCCCCCGCCACAATGACCACGGCACCCAGCGGCTTAAAGTTTGCTAGCGGCGCAAACAGCACCCTGCCCGCAACCCCAACCGCCGATAGTACCGCAATCGACGACAAGGTCTTTGCGTTGGGTCTTCGCAGTTCAAACCCGACAAAGCCAAACAGCAGTACAAGCAGTACGCCGGATGCCGACAGCAGCGGAAGGCTGACCAGCTGCGTCACATACGCCCACGCCGCTGCCAATACAGCCAAAGCAAAAAGCACGATGCTGCTTATCCACACAAGGCGTTCTTTCATTCCTTCCACAGCCCGCGCACCTCCTCGCAGGTAACCGCGTGATGGCGGTAGCCGGACGCAATTAAGCTTGCAGGGGTAGTGTAAAACGCATTCCCGCCAAAAAAGGAGCGCGGCGGCGCGGCACATGCAACCGCCCCATCGAACAACAATACACATCGGTCACAATACTGTGCGCAAAACGTGGTATCGTGGCTTGCCATAATCACTGTGACCCCTTGCCGCGTCAGCTGTTTTAACACCACGGCGAGCTGTTGTTTTGCGGTTGGGTCAAGTGCTTTGGTCGGTTCGTCCAGCAACACCACGTCGGGGCAGGCTAGCAATACCTTGGCAAGCGCCGCGCGCTGACGCTCCCCTGCGCTGATATCGTAGGGGTGGCAGTCTAATATGTGTGTGATTTTAAGCGCCTGCGCCTCGGCAACAACCCTCTGCCCAGCGTCTTCGTGGCTATTGGCAGCCGCAACGTCGAGCAGATCCTCGCGGACGGTATCGCGCACAAACAACAGCTTGGTATTGGCGGGCAGATAAGCCGCCTTCATCCCCTGCCCTTTTGGGTAAACGGTAACCTTGCCCCTGACCGGCTTTAACAGCCCGCACAAAAGCTTTAACAGGGTCGTTTTCCCCGACCCGTTGTCCCCCATAACCGCTGTAATCTCATGCCGGTACGCGGCAAACTCCAAACCCCGAAAGATCGGCTGCTGGATTGCGTGATAGCCAAACGCCACCCCTTTTGCCCGTACCGCAATATCCTTTTGCGGTGCTTGCTCCTGTGGTGGAGGAAGCGCGGGGTGCTTACCCTTTATCCTATCCTCAAACAACGCACGTCCCTCCGCTACGGTAAGCGGAATCGGCTCCTCCTTGTCAAAGATGCGGGCTGCGGCGGGTAAAAGTGCCGCAAACGTCTCGCCCTGCCGTGCCATCCAAACCGCGCAGTCCCGACTCCCACCGTCAAAGCACAGCTTGCCGTTATCCATGACCATGACGCGGCTGCACAACGAATATAGCGCCTCGGTGTTATGCTCTGCAACGATTATGGTAATACCCAGCTCGTGGTTTAGACGCAGCAGCATAGACAAGAAGTCGCGCGAGGCGACCGGGTCCAGCTGGGAGGTCGGCTCATCCAGCAGAAGAAGACGAGGCGACAACGTGAGAACCGACGCAAGGTTGACCGTCTGCTTTTGACCGCTAGACAGGGTGTGCACCTTTTGGTCAAGTAGTCGTCCCAGACCGAAAAAGCTCGCCATCTCCGCGACGCGGCGGCGGATAACCTCTGGCGGAAAGCCGAGGGACTCCAGCCCAAAACAAAGCTCGGCGCGCACGGTGTCGGTGACCAGCTGGCTCTCGACGTCCTGCATCACAAACCCGATATCACACGCCGACTGTAGCGCGTCTAGGTCTTTAATATCCGTGCCCGCGAAACAGATGCTCCCTTTGCGCCTACCCGCTGGGCTAAGCTCCGGCTTTAGGTTTGCGAGCAGGGTAGACTTGCCGCTGCCCGACGCGCCGCAAAGCAAAACAAACTCGCCTGCGCAGACGGTAAAGCCGACGGAGTCCAGCGCAATTTTGGAAGACTGCCCATAAGAGAACGAAAAATCGGTTACCTGAACCAGTTCCACCGAACCACCTCCCATCCGTCGCACGTTAGCGGTATTGTTAGTAGCACAAAAAACAAAAGAGCGTAAACGCCCTGCCAACCTGTCACCGTGACCGTGCTCATGACAGGATAAAACACAAACGAAAGACCAAAAGACGTATAGATTGCTATGGATACTACAAATAGAATAATCACAGCCACGCAGACCGTGATATCCCGCGTCGTAATTCGCTCGGTTTGGTATTGGGTTCTTGTTGCTGCGCCATAGCCACGCGCCTGCATCGACCGCGCGGTATCTATGGAGTCCTCCAAAGAGCTTGCAATCAGCACCGTTACGGTATGCGCAAAGGTCTTTGCCCGTGCCATAACCCCCTGCGCCTTTGTAAGCGGCGGGCTCAACAAGCTAAGCGTGTCCGATATCTCCTGCTGGCGGCGGATAAGCATCGGGATCAGGCGCATTGTCATTGTAAATACCAGCACTGTCGACGATAGCCTGCCACCAAATAGCACCCGCAATCGTTCACCGGACAATAGAGCCGTAAAAACGCCAAACCATAGTATCACACACAACAGCATAAGCCCTGATATCAGCCCGCAAAGCAGTGCCTCAAGCGTTATGGGTTTTGAGAACAGGGTCAAAAGCACCACCCTGCCCCGATGATTATACAGTGGGTTAACTATGGTAACCAGTATACAAAGCGGCAGCCCCAAGCGCAATAAGCGTGTCAGCTCAGATTTTCCGTTGTAAATTAGTGTATACAAAACAGAAAACAACAGGCTTCCGCACACAATAATGGGGTTCATAGAAAGGAAGGAAAGGACAAAAACAGCCACGAAATAAACGAGCTGCGTCATCGGGTGAAAGGTATAAAATCCAAGCCTGTTCATAACGCGTTCCTTTCGGTTAGATTGTGTATATAGCTAATTATTATATCATACTGCCCCTGTGAAGGGTTGTCAAACTTGAGAGGGTGGCGCGAAAAAGGGAAGCGTTTGCACGCTTCCCTTTTGTGTGATGGCTAACAGCCAATCATTATTTATCGGTTACCGCACTAACAACGCCGGAACCAACGGTACGTCCACCCTCGCGGATAGCGAAACGGAGACCGGGCTCGATAGCGATGGGGGTAATCAGCTCAACGTCCATAGTTACGTTGTCGCCAGGCATGCACATCTCGGTGCCCTCGGGCAGCTTGATTACGCCGGTAACGTCGGTGGTACGGAAGTAGAACTGGGGACGGTAGTTGTCAAAAAACGGAGTGTGACGACCGCCCTCATCCTTCTTAAGGATATAAACCTGACCCTGGAACTTGGTGTGAGGCTGAATGGTACCGGGCTTGCACAGAACCTGTCCGCGCTCGATCTCGCTTCTCTGAACACCGCGCAGCAGTGCGCCGATGTTGTCGCCTGCCTCGGCGTAGTCAAGAATCTTACGGAACATCTCAACGCCGGTAACAACGGTCTTCTTCTTCTCTTCGGTCAGACCAACGATCTCAACTTCGTCGCCCGTCTTAACCTGTCCACGCTCTACTCTACCAGTTGCAACGGTGCCGCGTCCGGTAATGGTGAACACGTCCTCAACAGGCATTAAGAAAGCAAGGTCAGTCTTACGCTCGGGGGTGGGGATATAGCTGTCAACCGCATCCATCAGCGCAATAATGGGAGCATACTCGGGAGCGGTGAGGTCGGTAGAGGTGCTCTCAAGAGCAACCAAAGCCGAACCCTTAATGATCGGAATATCGTCGCCGGGGAACTCGTAAGCGGAAAGAAGCTCACGAATCTCCATCTCAACGAGCTCAAGCAGCTCTTCGTCGTCAACCTGATCCGCCTTGTTCATGAACACTACCATATACTGAACGCCAACACGGCTAGCAAGCAGGATGTGCTCGCGGGTCTGAGGCATAGGACCGTCAGCAGCGGAAACAACGAGGATAGCGCCGTCCATCTGAGCAGCACCGGTGATCATGTTCTTAACGTAGTCGGCATGTCCGGGGCAGTCAACGTGAGCGTAGTGACGATGTTCGGTCTCGTACTCAACGTGAGAGGTATTAATCGTAATGCCGCGCTCTCTCTCTTCGGGAGCCTTATCAATCATGTCATAAGCAACATAGTTTGCGGAACCGCGGAAACCAAGAACCTTGGTAATTGCTGCGGTAAGGGACGTCTTGCCATGGTCAACGTGACCAATTGTGCCAATATTAACGTGGGGTTTCGTACGTTCAAATTTGGCCTTAGCCATTGGGTTTTCCTCCTTTTATTCACACATATATTTCGGAACCTTTTCACATAGAGACATTGTAGCAATAAATCAGGGAAATATCAAGTGGTTAGGGCAAAAATGGCAGCCCCAAAGCCCCCTGACTAATCCTTTGAGCGGTTGTTCATAATGCCTTCTGCAATGGACTTGGGCACCTCAATGTAGTGGCTGGGTTCCATGGCGTAGTTGCCACGACCCTGTGTTTTAGAACGAAGGTCGGTGGAATAGCCAAACATCTCGGACAGCGGAACAAACGAGTTGATCTGCTGTGCGCCAAACATCGCTTCCATGCCCTGAATCTGCCCACGGCGGGAGTTTAAATCGCCGATAACGTCGCCCATATATTCCTCGGGAACGGTGACGGCAACCTTCATAATTGGCTCAAGAATAACGGGGTCCGCCTTCTTCATCGCCTCTTTAAAGGCCATGGAGCCTGCGATCTTAAACGCCATTTCGGACGAGTCGACCTCGTGGTAAGAGCCATCATACAGTGTTACGATAACGTCCACAACGGCATAGCCCGCCAGAACGCCCGCCTGCATGGCTCCCTGAATGCCTTGGTTAACTGGCTCGATGTATTCCTTGGGAATCGAACCACCCACAACAGCATTCTTAAACTCGTAGCCCTTACCGGACTCGTTGGGCGCAACCTTAATCTTAACATGACCATACTGGCCGCGTCCGCCCGACTGACGCGCATACTTGTGATCCACATCCGCAAGCTTGCGAACGGTTTCTTTGTATGCAACTTGGGGCTTGCCGACGTTTGCTTCTACGCGGAACTCGCGCAGAAGGCGGTCTACGATAATCTCAAGGTGTAATTCACCCATGCCCGCAATAATGGTCTGACCAGTCTCTTCGTCGGTGTAGGTCTTAAAGGTGGGGTCCTCCTCAGCCAGGCGCAGCAGCGCCATGGTCAGCTTTTCCTGACCGGCCTTGGTCTTGGGTTCGATCGCAACGCGGATAACCGGTTCCGGGAACACCATGGACTCCAGAATGATGGGATGATCTTCATCACAGAGCGTATCGCCGGTGGTGGTGTCCTTAAGACCCACGGCCGCGGCGATGTCGCCGGAGTAGACCTTCTGGATCTCCTCACGGTGATTGGCGTGCATTTGCAGAATGCGGCCAAAGCGCTCGCGCCTGCCCTTTACCGAGTTGAACACATAGGTGCCCGCCTCGCGGGTGCCCGAGTAGACGCGGAAGAAGGCGAGCTTGCCCACAAAGGGGTCTGCCATGATCTTAAACGCCAGAGCCGAGAAGGGCTCCTCGTCCGAAGAGGGGCGCTCGGTCATTTCCTCGCTGCCAGGAACCTGTCCCTTGATCGGGGGGATGTCAACAGGCGAGGGCATGTACTCCACAAGCGCGTCCAGCATCTTCTGAACGCCCTTGTTGCGGTAGGACGTGCCGCACAGAACCGGGACGAACTGGTTGGCAATGGTGCCCTTGCGGATGGCCGCCTTGACCTTGTCAAGGGGCAATTCCTTGCCATCCAGGAACAGTTCCATCAGTTCATCGTCAAGCTCCGCAACCTTCTCAAGAAGGTCGTTGCGGTACATCTCAACCTGATCGGCCATGTCCTCGGGGATGGGCTCATCGGTTACCGCCGTGCCCATGTTGTCGTTGTAGATATACGCCTTGTTTTCCAGCAGGTCCACAAGACCCACAAA
>JAEZDF010000072.1 GCA_023429685.1 Bacillota bacterium | reverse complement strand
GTGCAAGGTTCCCTTCCAGCCTAGGGAAGATCGCCCGGTTTACTGCAGTGAGTGCTTCTCCAACCAGAGATAGTCACCCCCCAAAGTGAATACTGGACAAAATACGCCGAAAGGCGTATTTTTTTTGGCTATTTTCAGACGCAAACCCATAGATAGCTTACTCAATGCCACAAATTAGGCTTGCTGTCGTTCCACAAGTGCCAAGCGGCGAATCCGAATTGTGGAAGCAATCGGGCTTACTACATACTTTTAGGTGCCGCGTGTTCATTCCGACCGTATCTTGCCTAGGTCATCAACTCTGTTTGTACAGTTCTAATTTATACAGTTCTAAGTTTTTTGACCAACTATCAAATGTCTGAGGGAATTAAAAATCTCCCCTGACAAAAGACAAGGGAGATAAGAAAACTACTTCAAGTTTTGAGACATAATCAAAAACCTGTGTTCTGTAGTAGAAATGAACCCTCGCTGTTCAAGATCGTTCTGCAATGCACATAATCTCTCGAAATTCTTTTCAACCGAAAACCCAGGAAAAGACCATTTGATGATCTTAGCCCAAAAGACAATGGCTCCCACATCAAAGAATTTCAGCTTTGGAAAGGATTCGATTGAGTACTTAACAGCGAATCCGCAATCTTGAAATAGAGGCAATTCCGTTTGTAACGAAAAGGCTGGATGGGCATATTCTTCAAGGTTAATACGCTTTTCCAGAGAAACACAGTTTTCACCGCCGACCTGCTGCGTGATAAACATACCACCCGGTTTTAGCACACGCTTGACCTCACGCAAATCATACGATTCATGACGGTTAATCACAATATCGAAGCTGTTGTCTGCAATAGGCAGAGGGGCATCTTCCTTTACAGGATAGACCCGAACGCCAAGAGGTGCGAGTTTTTCCATGCATAATTGGATGTTGGGTGCCCACGCTTCGGTTACTGAGGTGTTTTCATGGGGATGCTTCAGTGAAAGCAAAAACTCTCCGCCGCCGGTTCCCATATCTAAAAGCTGATGGGTTGGGCAAAGGTGTTCCATAAGAATGGATTTGTAATCCCAACCAAGCGGCTCATGCTGCCATCTGGATTGGATATGGGAAAAATCCCATCCTTGAAACGCATGCTGTTGCTCTGCTAACCAATCGTTCTTTAATTCTTCGCAAATCATATATGCTGCTCCTTTTTCAATTAATAGATATATATTGAACAGGCACAGCAATCCCGACAGCCAATAAAAACCAATCACTCGACACAATCAGCTGTCAAAACACTGTGCCGAGCAGTTACCTCGAAGAAAGTAATTGCAAGTAACGCAATACATATTCCTCACCCGCTTTCAAAGGAGATGCTTGCAGTATAGCATATCGTCAGAAGAAAAGGAAGCAAGACAGAGATGAGGGGAACCACGCTTTGAGATTTTGATTTGTGTACCGACAAGCTCCTCCGATTGCGGAACAGATGGACGATACCTACAAAAGCAATCAGTTTCTTTGGTTCTGGAAAGCGGGCAACATCACCAATCTTCGAGAGGATGACAGTTCCAAGGACATTTCCAACTCCTGGGCAGGTCGTGATGGGCGTATCAAGCTTCAGAAACAGAATCCTTCATATTTTCAATCATCAAAAAGCAGCTATGCCTGCTTAACGCAAACCTAGCTGCTTCTCTCGTTCTCATTTTTCCCTTTTCCTGCACCACAACTATTGACAGAGAGCCGAATCATATTATGATTCAATTACCGTTGCAAAATCAAAGTCGACGTTGCCCTGCGCAACATTTACCCCTGAAACAACTACGGAAATCGTATCGCCAACCCGCAGGCGGCGACCGCTCGCAAGTTCGGTGAACTGCATGCGCCCGTCATACTCGTAATTGCCCGGCGGAAAACGGTCCACATGAATTAGTCCCTCGGCGGTGTTTGCAAGCTCCACGTAGATGCCATGCTGCGCCGCTGAGGAGATGACACCTATAAATTGCTCGCCGATATGCCTGCGCATATATTCCGCCTTGTAGCAATCGTTGCAGCCGCGCTCTGCCGTCATGGCACGTAGCTCGCTGTTGCTGGAGGATAGGCTCGCCGACTTGACATAACGGAAGTACCGCTTTTCAATATCGGTGGACGCGTAGCCTGCGGCATGAGCACTTAGGATGCGGTGGATGGCAAGGTCGGGATAACGCCGGATGGGTGATGTAAAGTGCGCGTAATTTTCAAGCACCAGCCCAAAATGCCCTATCGGTTCTTCGCTGTAGCGCGCCTTTGCCATTGAGCGCAGTACCTGATTGTGCACAATGCGCTTGATTGGCTGATCGTCTACCCGCTTGAGCACCTCGGCGAGCGCCTTGGGGGAAACGGTTGTACCCATTTTCGGGACCTTGACGCCGAGAAGATTCAGCGTCTGCATCAGCGCATCTATCTTTTCGGGCGCAGGACTTTCGTGCACACGGTAAACAAAGGGCAGCTTTTGCTGCTGTGCAAGGGTTGCCGCCGCCTCGTTTGCGCAAAGCATAAACTCCTCAATCAGTTCCTCGGCAAAGCCGCGTGTGCGCGGCTCAAGCCCGACTGCCGTACCATCCTCACCGATAATAATCTTGGTTTCGGTGGTCTCTAGCTCGGGTACGCCGCGCAGTGCGCCTTGGCGCATACGCAACACCGCAAGCTCCTTCATGGCGGGCAGGCTTGCGAGAACGGGCGCATATTTTTCTTTTAACTTATCATCCGCAGTGTTGTCAAATAGGCGGTTAATTTCGCTGTATACCCCTTTGACGCGGGAGCGGATAATCGTCTTAGCAAAGCGGAACTGCTTCATCACACCCGATTTATCCATCTCCATCAGGCAGGAGAACGCCAAGCGATCCTCTTTCTCGTTTAACGAACAGATGCCGTTTGATAACTCCTTTGGCAGCATGGGCACCACGCGATCGGCATAATAAACCGATGTGCCGCGCTCGAACGCCTCGTCATCCAGCGGCGAGTCTTCGGTTACATAGTGCGAGACATCCGCGATGTGAACCCCTAAGGTAAACCCGGTCGCAGTTCTCTGCACCATAACGGCATCGTCAATATCCTTTGTGTCGGCGCCGTCTATCGTAAAGATTGGTTCATCGCGCAGGTCAAGGCGCGACGCGATGTCCTGCTCGCTAATCTGGGTTTGTGCAACCTCTCTCGCTTGTGCGAGCACCGTTTCGGGGAAATCGATCGTAATCCCGTTTTCGGAGAGCACCGCAAGCGCACATGCCGCCGCCGTATCGCTGCTGCCAAACACCGTTTCTACCCTGCCGCGGTGTTCAGAATGACGCGCGCCGCGGGAGACGATGGAGATACCCACCTTGTCCCCTTCCTGCGCATCGCCCGCACCGCCTTTTACGATGCGAATGCCGATGTTCGGCATGGAATCGGGATACACATAATTACCGTCCTTCTCCTGACGAAACACGCCGCTGAGCAAGCCGTCGCCCTCTGACACGACACGATACACCTCCGCCTCGGGGGATTCCCCGCGGGACGGCATGGGCTTAAGCAGTACGCTGTCGCCCACCAGGGCACCCATGAACGCACGCCCGGGCACAAAATAATCGGTTGGATTATCGAGTTCGCGTGCAAAGCCAAACCGCCCCGCTAGCTTGACGATGGTGGCCGGTTTCAGCCCCAGCTTGCTGGACAGCGCAATCTTGTCCTTTTTTTCGATAATCTCGCCGCTTTGAATCATCGCGTCTAGTTGATCGTTAAAGCGCTTTACATCACTTTTTGCAATGCCGATTCGCTTGGCAAGCTCCATACGCGGTATAAAGCTTTTGAGCTTGGATAATCCTTTAATAATTGAGGTTTTTATAAAATACACTTCCTTTTGTCAAATCACATTTTTGCTGTTCTGCCGACGGAAAACCTACTAAATTCCGATAAAGTCTTACGGACATAATATATTAATGTGTGCGTATGACGCAGTTATGCGTGAACAAGCACCCATAAAACCATCTAATAACAAAAACACAAGCCCTGCGAACATCGCAGAGCTTTCGTTTACCGATATTCTTCAGCGGTACACAACCTACTTAATAAAGATAAGGCTGATATTTACCGCAAGCACAAGCACAAAGAACACAATCGCAACAACCTTGGTCCAGCGACCCAAAACGACATCAAGCGTTCTGCCACGGTTTTTACCGAGATAAGAATCGCTACTGGAACCGCCCATGATTGCGCTCATTCCGTCTGACTTGTCATCCTTCACCAATACAAGTAAAGTCAACAGTATGCTTGCGAGAATTAATAGGATCGCACCCGCAATTTCAATTCCGCCCAACGAAAGGCACCTCCGATATTGTTAATAAGACAGGCATAACACCAGTCAAACACATCTTTAATGATGATATCACAACCATGCCCAATTTGCAAGTTTTTTCGCCT
>JAEZDF010000117.1 GCA_023429685.1 Bacillota bacterium | reverse complement strand
AAACCACCGCACGCAGGTTCGATTATTTGAAAGGGGCTGTTATACGATTATGAGGGCTTCGTTCTTCACACTTGGCTGCAAGGTTAACCAGTACGAAACGCAGATATTAAAGCAGCTCTTTTCGGCGAATGGTTACGACATCGTTCCGTTCGGCGAAGCCGCCGACGTTTGCGTGATAAATTCGTGCACCGTTACCGACATCGGAGACCGCAAAAACCGTCAGGCTTTACACCGTGCGCGCCGCGAGAACCCCGGAGCCGTCCTCGCGTTGACCGGCTGCATGCCACAGGCGTTCCCCGAACAGTCGCAGCTGTTAACCGAAGCGGATGTTGTGACAGGCTCTTACAACCGCAAGGGGCTGCTTGCCGCCATACAGACGCACCTTGCGACTGGCGAGCGTGTAATAGACATTACCAGTCACCACCGCGGCGAGCAGTTTGAACAGATGCAAGCCGACGCGTTTATTGAGCATACCCGCGCATTTGTGAAGATTGAGGACGGATGCGAGCGGTTTTGCTCTTACTGTATTATCCCGACGGCGCGCGGTCCAGTGCGCTCAAAGCCGATTGAGGCGCTTCAAAACGAGCTGACATCCCTTTCTTCTGCGGGTTACCGCGAGGCAGTGCTTGTTGGCATCAACCTTTCGTGCTACGGCAGCGACATCGGACTACGGCTGATTGACGCGGTACGATGCGCCGCAAATACCCCGGGCATAGAGCGTGTCCGCTTAGGTTCGCTTGAGCCGGAGCTGTTAACCAGAGAGGACATCCGGGCAATGAAAGAGCTACCCGGCTTCTGCCCACAATTTCACCTTTCGTTGCAGAGCGGCTGTGACGAAACCTTACGTCGCATGAACCGCCATTACACCACGGCGCAGTATATGGATATAGTAGACATGATTCGTGCGGAGTTTGATAACTGTGCCCTCACCACCGATATTATGGTGGGTTTTCCTGGGGAAACAGATGAAGAATTCGAGCAATCCCTGGCCTTTTTTCGCGCTGTTGGGTTTGCTAAGGCGCATGTATTTGCCTATTCAATGCGGGAAGGAACCCGCGCAGCACAAATGAACGGGCAGGTGCCACAACAAGTTAAGACCATACGAAGCCGTCGCATGCTGCAGGCAGCAGACCATGCGAGGGACGTTTTTTTGCGCACACAGATCGGGCGAACCGAGCCCGTGCTGTTTGAGTCGCGAGAGAACGATTATTTCTGCGGGTATACCCCAAACTATACGCCCGTTAAAATGTTGTGCGCTCCAGATGTTGCGCTTCGCGGGCAGATTGTTTCCGTTTGCATCACCGATGTGTCGGAGGACGGCTGCATCGCGCAGCCGACGGATATTTAAGGCGGGTTCACTTATATTCATTTACCAGTTCCCCGCGACGCGGACTAATACCAACCTTCGTTCGAACTGGTGACAAAAAATCTTTGCAAAACCGCATAGGTTATCGCTTTTGCTCGGTTTTTTGCACATTCCATAAACAAAGATTAATATAAGACAACCAGCAGTCTTGTGAATGCATAACGTGAAAGGAATGGTTGAAAAAATGGCGGTTTTTCGGGTGTATGTGGAAAAAAAGAATCGGTTTGCGGTTGAGGCGGGCGGGTTGCTCGCCGATATTCGTGCTACACTAGGCATCACATCCCTGACCGATATTCGGGTTATCAATCGGTATGATGCGCAAAACCTGACCGAGAAGGATTTTGAGGCGGCAAAACGCACCATCTTTTCCGAGCCACAGGTGGACAATCTCTATGACGAGCTGCCCACACATTCGGGACGCCTGTTTGCGACCGAGTTTTTGCCAGGGCAGTTTGACCAGCGCGCAGATTCGTGCGCACAGTGCATCTCGTTGATGACGCAGAAGGAACGCCCGCTGATACGCTCCGCTAAGGTTTACCTGCTGACCGGCACAGTTTCGGACGATGAATTTGCCCAGATAAAGGCCTACCTGATTAACCCCGTAGAGGCACGTGAGGCAAGCCTAGAAAGGGCGGATACGCTGACCCTCAACCAGCCGGTACCCGACGAGGTCGAGACCCTTGTGGGCTTTATTGGCTACAACGAGGAGGCACTCGCTTCGTTTGTGACAACGATGGGGCTTGCGATGGATCTTGACGACATCACGTTCTGCCAGAGCTATTTCCGCGATACCGAACGGCGCGACCCCACCGTGACCGAGATTCGCATGATCGACACCTACTGGTCGGATCACTGCCGCCATACCACCTTTCTAACCGAGCTTGAGGAGGTACGGATTGACGATGCGGATATCGCCCGTGCTTACCAGGAGTACCTTGACATCCGCAATCAGGTGTATGTAAACCGCACCAAGCCCCAAAGTCTGATGGACATTGCCACCATCGGCGCAAAATACCTTAAAAAGCAGGGACTTTTGCCAAACCTTGACGAGAGCGACGAGATTAACGCCTGCTCGGTGAAGGTGACGGTTGATGTAAACGGCAAGCCGGAAGAGTGGCTTTTGCTGTTTAAGAATGAAACCCACAACCACCCCACCGAGATTGAGCCGTTTGGCGGCGCAGCCACCTGTCTTGGCGGTGCAATCCGCGACCCGCTTTCGGGACGCGCCTATGTGTATCAGGCGATGCGTGTAACAGGTGCCGCCGACCCGCTTACCCCCTTCTCTGAGACACTTGCGGGCAAGCTACCGCAGAAAAAGCTTGTGACCACCGCAGCAAATGGCTACTCCTCCTACGGCAACCAGATAGGGCTTGCAACCGGATTTGTAAAAGAGCTGTATCATCCCGGCTACGTTGCCAAACGCATGGAGATTGGTGCGGTTGTGGGTGCTGCAAAGGCGGAGCATGTGGTGCGCGAATGCCCAGAACCGGGCGACGTGGTGGTTCTGCTTGGCGGGCGCACCGGACGCGACGGCTGCGGCGGTGCGACTGGTTCTTCCAAATCTCATACCCTGCAATCGCTGGAAAGCTGCGGTGCGGAGGTTCAAAAGGGCAATGCACCCGAAGAACGTAAGCTGCAGCGTCTGTTCCGTGACCCCGAGGTCACAAGACTAATCCGCCGCTGCAACGATTTTGGCGCGGGCGGCGTTTCGGTTGCGATCGGCGAGCTTGCGGACGGCTTAGTCATCTTCCTTGACCGCGTGCCCAAGAAATACGACGGTCTTGACGGCACCGAGCTTGCCATCAGTGAATCACAGGAGCGCATGGCTTGTGTGGTTCGAAAAAAAGACCTCGCCCGTTTTATCGCGCTTGCCGACGGCGAGAATCTGGAGGCGACCTACGTTGCTGATGTAACCGATTCAAACCGTCTTGTAATGGAGCTTCATGGTAAGCAGATTGTGAGCATCTCCCGCGACTTTTTAAACAGCAACGGCGCGCCCAAGCGCACCGCTGTTCGGATAGCTGCCCCTTCATTTGATGAACCCTCCCTGTCCACTGGCGATTTTACCGCACGCATGGAGGCGCTGGTAAGCGATCTGAACATCTGCTCCCAGAAAGGACTTGTCGAGCGCTTTGATTCTACCATAGGCGCAGGTACTGTAACCCTGCCCTATGGCGGAAAAACGCAGCGCACCGAGATTCAGGCAATGGCGGCGAAGCTGCCTGTTTTAGACGGCGAAACCGACACCTGCTCGGTGATGGCATACGGGTTTGACCCGTATCTTTCCACGCAAAGCCCATTTCATGGCGCAATGTATGCAGTCATCAGTTCGGTTGCGAAGGTTATTGCTGCCGGCGGCTCTAGATACGGCTGTTACCTGACGCTGCAGGAGTACTTTGAGCGCACCAAGGGCGATCCGCTTCGCTGGGGCAAACCGCTTGCAGCACTGCTCGGAGCGTTAAAGGCGCAGACTTCGCTTGAGATTGCCGCTATTGGCGGAAAAGACTCGATGTCGGGTACCTTTGAGGAGTTCGACGTGCCCCCGACGCTCGTGTCATTTGCCATTTCGTGCGCAAAGGCAAGCAAGGTCGTCACCCCCGAGTTTAAGAACAGCGGCAATCATGTCGTACTGATTATGCCCAGTGCAGCAGAAAACCGTCTGCCCGACTTTGACAGCGTTAAGGAATGCTTTGACAGGGTGGAGTTACTGATTGCAAGCGGCAAGGCAAAATCGGTATGGGCGCTATCTTCAGGCGGGATTGCCGAGGGACTATTCAAGATGAGCCTGGGCAACCGCATCGGCTTCACCTTAACAAAGACCCTGCCCGACACGATGCTTTATTCGGGCGGTTACGGCGGATTTTTAATAGAGCTGGACGGTACGGTTCCCGATCTCGATATTATCGGCGTAACGCACAGCGACTATTATCTGGAGTATGCAGGCAAAAAGGTGCCGTTATCCCGACTGGAAGCACTGTGGGAAGGCAAGCTCGAGAGCGTTTTCCCCTGCAACACAAAGGTAGAATTAACACCCGTTGAGGCGTATTCCTACACCGCAATGACCCGTTTAACCCCGAAGGTAAAGGTCGCGAAGCCCCGCGTGCTGATTCCCGTATTCCCCGGCACCAACTGCGAGTACGACACTGCGCGCCAGTTCGAGCTTGCGGGTGCCGACGCCGAGTGTTGCGTGATTCGCAACCTGACCGCGCAGGCGATTGCCGAGTCGGTAGACCGTATGGAGCAGCTGATTAAAGGCAGCCAGATTATAGCACTGCCGGGCGGCTTTTCAGGCGGCGACGAACCGGACGGCTCCGCGAAGTTTATCACCTCGTTCTTCCGCAACCCGCGCATCACCGAGGCGGTGCGCGATCTGCTGCATAATCGCGACGGGTTGATGATTGGCATCTGCAACGGCTTTCAGGCGCTTATTAAGCTGGGGCTTGTTCCGTTTGGCGATATCGTGCCCGCGGAGGAGGACAGCCCCACCCTGACCTACAACTCCATCGGACGCCACCAGTCGATGATGGTACGCACACGTATCGCCTCTAACCTTTCCCCGTGGCTGATGTACACCAGCGTCGGCGATATCCATACGATACCGGTCTCTCACGGCGAGGGACGCTTCATCATCTCGGATGAACTGATGACCACGCTTTCCAGAAATGGTCAGATTGCTACCCAGTACGTTGATTTGGACGGCAATCCCTCGATGGATATTCACTTTAACCCCAACAGCTCGTACTACGCGGTGGAAGGCATTACCTCTCCCGACGGGCGTATTCTTGGCAAGATGGCGCACAGCGAACGCATGGGCAAGGATATTTGCAAAAACGTGGAGGGGAATAAGAACCAGAAGCTGTTTTCGGCTGCGGTGGATTATTTCGCGTTGTAATCACACAAAAAAGCACAATAAAGACAGCCGGAGGGGCAGCGAATAGCACCCCTCCGGCTTTGTTTTTTATGCTAGGCATGTCTAACGTTTACGAGCCAAGTATATCCGTTGGCACAAAAAAAGAGAGGGGCTTACCCTCTCTTTATATATTACTGATACCGATAGGTGGACGGGTTAAAGAAGCCGTCGCGTAGGATGTCAATGTACTCAAAGGCACGACCTGTGCCGATGGCAACACAGTTTGTGGGGTCATCCGCTACACGCGCCTTCATGCGAAGCTGTGAGGTGATGTATTCGGCAAGTCCGCGCAGCAGCGAGCCGCCCCCGGTAAGAACAAGACCCGTCTCGGAAACGTCCGCCACAAGCTCGGGTGGGGTACGCTCAACCACAGACTGAATCGCTTGAACAATCAGTGAAATCGGCTCGTCCAAAGCCTCTTTGGTCTCGACTGCCGAGATGGTAATCTTTTGCGGTAGACCCGTAATCAGGTTCCTGCCCTTGATCTCCATGGTTTCGCTTGGATCCGGCTCCCAAACGCAGGCAATCTCCTGCTTTAAGCGTTCTGCTGTCTTTTCACCAATGAGCACGCTGTATTTGTTGCGGATGTACTTAATGAGCGCCGCGTCAAATTTGTTCCCCGCTATTTTAAGTGAGGATTTGCACACAATACCGTTGAGTGAGATAACCGCAATATCGGTCGTGCCTCCGCCGATGTCGAGAATCATGCATCCGTTGGGCTGTGAGATATCAATCCCCGCGCCGATTGCCGCCGCAACAGGCTCCTCAATCAAGTAAACCTTGCGCGCACCAGCGGTAATCGCCGCTTCTATGACGGCGCGAGACTCTACATCGGTAATGCCGGAGGGGACACAAAAGGCGACGCGCGGTTTGAACAGCATATTGCCGTATGAGCGTTTTAAAAAGTGCTTAATCATCTGCTCGGTGAGCACATAATCGGAGATAACGCCATCCTGAAGCGGACGTACCGCACGGATGTTATCGGGCGTTCTGCCAAGCAGCTTAAACGCCTCTTCCCCCACGCTGACGATCTTGCCGGTAAGCGTTTCTA
>JAEZDF010000040.1 GCA_023429685.1 Bacillota bacterium | reverse complement strand
AAAGTGCCTTTACGTCGGGGTCGTGGGGCTGTGACTCCAAGGGGTCGGAGAAGAAGACGACAAAGTCAATGGCACCTTCCACAATCCGCGAACCAATCTGCTGGTCGCCGCCGAGTGGACCGCTGTTATAGCCCTTAACGGGTAGATTGGTCTTGTCGGCAAGCAGACGCGCCGTGGTGCCCGTACCGCACAAAAAATGCCCCTTAAGGATATCCTTGTTTTTCAGTGCCCATTCCACAAGATCCATCTTTTTGGCGTCATGCGCAATCAACGCAATGTGCTTTTGCCGCCCGATGGTAAAATTGATATAGTCGTCAAGTATCATACATATGGCTCCTTTAGTTCATTTTATAGCAACTGCTGTTTTGTAGCCGACGCGACGTCTCTGCAAGAGGCGGCTCGTATCATTTTATATCCATTATACCCTTGCTGTTTGATACACGCAAGGGGGAAACACTTGTTTGCCTTACGTTGACCCCAACGTATTACAGTGGTATAATTGTTGTAAACGGCACTGCCTGATTATTGGCAGATTAAACCATTGCGTTCTGCGGTAATTAGGCGGCAATTGAAGGAGTTGGATTCTATGGTTAGCACGCTGTCCATTGTGTTTATGGCTATAACGCTGCTTATTACACTGGTTATGCCTATGGTATTGGTGCTGGTTTTGTGCATTAAGAAAAAGATACATATTATTCCGGTTTTAGTGGGTGCAGGGGTCTTCTTCTTGTTTCAGATGATTCTGCGCATCCCCGCACTTCAGATTGCGGCGTCGGTCTCACCAGCGTTTCAGCAGTTTGTTTCGTCTCCGATTTTAGGCGGATTGTTTTTGGGTCTTACCGCCGGCATCTTTGAGGAGCTCGGTCGCTACATCGGCTACCGCACTCTGCTTAAGCGCCGCAGTGCGTGGAAGGACGGCGTTGCGTTCGGTTTTGGTCACGGCGGAATCGAGGCAATCCTACTGGTGGGATTAGGCTATGTTAACAACCTGCTTTACGCAATGGTGATTAACAGCGGCAAGTGGGACGCGATTGCGGCAGTATTGCCCCCGGAAACCGCCCAGCAGGTGTACACGGCTTTAGTAAATACGCCCGCTCACATGTTTTTAATCGGTGGTGTCGAGAGGATTTTTGCCATGACCGTACAGGTTGCGCTCTCTATCTTGGTGCTGTATGGCATCCGCAAGCGTCGCTTTGGCTACGTTTTACTCGCGGTGGCACTCCATTGTGTGCTGGATAGTCCTCTTGCGTTATTGACGCAGAATTTTGGCATGCTTGGCACCGAGCTGTATGTTATGCTGTGCGCGGTCGCTTCGCTTGTTTACATCCTGTATTCTCGCAAGTCGTTTGCAAAGCTGGATGAAATGCAGAAACCAGAGCTGGACCAGCCCGTCTTGGAGCAACCGGGTCAACAGCAATAGTATATAGTACAATACAAAAAGAAAACGGGGCAGTCACGGCAAGTCGGACTGTCCCGTCAGTTGTTTTGCTGCAGGTACACATGCAGAGCATTATGTAGAATTAATACGTGTCGTCGTCCATGGGTACAGGGGAATAATACCGCTTAAGGGTGCCCGGATAGCAATAATCAAGCAGTTGGTATATGCCGTACATCAGTGCTGCAGCGGCTGCCACAAACAATATAACCTTCACAAACACCTTCATACCGATTCCCTCCCGTAATATGGTCAATGTGCGTTCTAGTATCCAATCAGTTCAAACGTGCCATAATCGCCAGGAATAGAGATATCGCCCTTTGCGGGATACAACGTGGCATATTCGCTGTCGCCGCTCGCTTTGCCCGCGTGCATCAGGTTGCCGCGTATGGTTTCTCCGCCTAAAAAACCGGCAACGCCAAACCGCGCCTTCATAAGTCCTTGTGGTACAACAAATGAGCCGCCCCAGTACTCTCCCTGCAGATCCTCACCAGAAAAGAGGGATAAACCAAAGCCTTGGGCATCCGCCTCGGACTGCACGCCTCCGATAACAGTATACGCGCTTACAATCCCTTTGCGTCCAAACTGCACCAAGAGATAATCCTTCGGTCGCTTGGGGTTTAAAGCAAACGCCGCACAGAGCATGCTTTCTTCAGGATAATACGCCTTGTCCGTCTCAAACGCCCACATACGCACATGCAATCCGTCGTTCGGGCGGTAGCATAAAACCGCCTGCGCAAAGATAGGCTGGGTAATGGTATCGTCGGTACAGGTCAGTTTTGCAACGGGCAGAATGTCCCACCGTGGTGAGACGCTGTGAGACGCACGGTCTGTTGTGACGGTAATTTTATAGTTCATAGTTTGTATCCTTTGCGGTTTTGCAACGTTTGCCGAAATATACTTTGTCTATTATATTATAGCACAGGATTATGCATTTTAACAGTAGCGATGCCCTGCTTTTTGCGCGCACCGAATCAGGCGAATGTGTATAAATTGCACAAGTTTAACTCGTTTTATTTTATAATTCGTACATAGTGCAATGGGTAACAAATTGTGCTATAATATTATAGCTGTCCATATAAACAAAATATGAAGGTGTAGCTCAGTTGGTTAGAGCGCCTGCTTGACATGCAGGAGGTCGATGGTTCAAATCCATTCATCTTCACCAAACAAACTCCATGATTAAGCCATCCGTCAGATTTGACAGGGTGGCTTAATCCTTTTTTGTGTAAACCTTAACCAACAAAACAAGGGAGCCACACTTAGCAGCCCCCTGTTTTTGCACTGATCTGAACTATTTCGTCCGCCACCTGTTGCCGCAGTTTTGGCAAACTGCTTCCGAATGGTTTTTTGACTTTGTTTTACTGTTGGTTAATAGCGGAATAATAAGTATAAGCCCGAATGTGCAGATAGCGAGCAGAATCCATAATGCCCAGCCGATGCACCCTCTGTGCTTTGTTTTTATGTCGGTCACTACTTGTACAACTACGTTTGTACTGCCGCACTTTTTACATCGCAAGCCCCCCGCTTGTTGTGCGTCTGTGCGCGCAGCGGGCTGGTTCACAGCTTTTGCGCACTTCATGCAAAAATTACTGCCCTCTGGATTTTGGTTACCACAATGGGGACAAATCATTTTAATATCCTCCTGCTTTTCTCATGCAACTTATTTGTCGCTATTAATTATATATTATTAATCAACAAATCAAAAGCAGATTTCAATAGTTTGTCGTGGTAAGTGTTGGTAACGACATGCTCTGATGCAAGTTCTAAATAAAGCAGAAGAAAAGGTGTGTTTCGGCGCAATCTGCTTTGTCAAAGTCCGCTTTTTTGTCTCCTTATTTCCCATCATGCTAGTTTATGTCGTATTGTGCTGTGTTGGCATATGATGTACCAAAAGGAGGCCATCAGTATGCCCAGAAGAAACCCGTTCTGCCGCGTATTCCCGTGGTTCCCATACTGCGGCGTGCCGCGTCCACCGCGTCCACCATTCCCGCCCGGACCGCCGCCACGCCCACCGTTCCCACCGGGACCACCACCGCGTCCACCGGGCCCGCCCGGACCGCCGCCACGCCCACCATTCCCACCGGGACCGCCGCCGCGTCCACCGGGACCACCGCCGCGTCCACCGGGACCACCACCGCGTCCACCGGGACCGCCGCCCGGACCCCCGTGGTGGAGATAGTATCTGCACAGAAAGACCGCTTTTTAGTGGTCTTTCTTTTGTGTATCAGTTTGCATAGGGTTTGTTGCAAATCCCCTGCATGTATAATAGAAAAACGCATAGCATAAACAATAGAGATTCTACAAGGTGCGCGACGATGTTTTTATATGGGCAGGTCAGATTTGGGAAAAGGGAGAAGCGGTTTCAATGAGGGTGATTGTGGTTGGCGGAGGTTGGGCGGGCTGTGCGGCCGCAGTATCGGCAAAAAACAGCGGCGCGCAGGTAATACTGTGTGAGCGCACCGATATGCTGCTGGGCACTGGGCTTGTGGGCGGAATTGTTCGCAACAATGCCCGATTTACCGCTGCCGAGGAGATGATAGCACTTGGAGGCGGCGCGTTGTTTGAGATTATGGATGCAAACGCGCGGCATACAAACATCGACTTTCCCGGGCATCGGCATGCCAGTCTTTATGACATCGCAAAAACGCCCGCTGCCGTTCACCGCTATCTAACAAAGATTGGCGTAGACACCCGCATGCAGGCTCGGGTGACCGGAATGCGGATACGCGACGGCGTAATCGAAGCGGTACGCACCGGCAGTGGCGATTGGCTGGATGGGGATGCCTTTGTCGATTGCACCGGCACGGCAGGACCCATGAATAACTGCACGAAGTACGGAAACGGTTGCGCCATGTGCATCCTGCGCTGCCCCAGCTTTGGGGGCAGGGTGAGCCTTACCGCCATGGCGGGGGTAGAGGAGCAAAAGGCAATCAGGTCGGACGGTACACTGGGTGCCATGAGCGGGGCGTGCAAGCTGCACAAAGACTCCTTGTCCCCCGAGCTTGTCCATCGCCTTGAAAAAAGCGGGGTGATTGTTATTCCCCTGCCCGAGGAGTTGCGCGAGGATCATCTGGTCATTAAGGCGTGCCAGCAATATGCTCAGAGCGACTATGTCAGTAATCTTGTGTTGCTCGATACAGGACATGCAAAGCTGATGACCCCATATTTCAGCCTTGCGCGGCTGCGAATGGTTGCGGGGTTTGAAAATGCTCGCTACGAAGACCCCTATGCGGGCGGCAAGGGTAATTCGGTTCGACTGCTCGCAATGGCACCGCGGGATGAAACGATGAAGGTGCGGGGGGTAAACAACCTATTCTGTGCGGGTGAAAAGGCGGGACCGCTTGTTGGGCATACCGAGGCAGTTGTCACTGGTACATTGGCGGGGTACAACGCGGTGCGTCATTGCCAAAGACTGGATTGCCTCGTTTTGCCGCGCACTCTCGCGGTGGGCGAAGCGCTAAGCTATGTCAGCAACATGATGCAGACCGAAGATGGACTAATGCTCAAATACACATTCTCCGGCTCGGTGCTCTGGGAGCATATCAAAGCGCTTGGACTGTATACGACGGATGTTACAGACATTAGAACGCGTGTGCATGAGACAGGGCTTGCGGGGGTATTTTCCGAGCAAAAGGTTTCCGTACCCATTCAAGGTGACAGAAGCGACGCATAGCAGCGTAATAAAATAGCAAAGGTTCATCCAGGTCAATGCGAACACGTTTCTTCCCTGCTGAGATTTGCACTAACTCCTGCGTTCGTAGTGCTCTGAATACGCCTTTTGTTTTGGCACACACTGTGGTACAATACGCAATAGAGTAGCGGGCAAAGGAGACGATCGTATGGAAAAAACGTTGCAGGATATGACAAACGAGGAGCTGTGGCAGCTGTTTCCCATCATCCTGTGCGAGCACGACCCGGCATGGGGCATGCATTACCAACAAGAAAAAGAGCTGCTGCTACTGACGATTGGCGGCTTGGTTAAGCGCATTAGCCACATCGGCAGCACCGCCGTACCGGGGCTTACCGCAAAGCCGACGATCGACATCCTGCTTGAGCTATGCATCGATGCGGACACAGAGCAAGTCAAACGGGATATTCTCGCTTTGGGCTACCTGTTTTCTGCCCAGCCGGACAATCCACCGCCCCATATGATGTTCATGAAAGGCTATACCCCTCGCGGCTTTGAGGGACAGGTGTTTCACCTGCATGTGCGCTATTACGGTGATTGGGACGAGCTATATTTTCGGGACTACTTAATCGACAACCCCGAAATCGCCGCCGAATACGCGCGGCAAAAGCTTCTGCTTGGTGCGCAGTACCGGCACAACCGCAACGCCTACACCGACGCAAAGACTGTGTTTATAAAATCCGCAACCGAGCTTGCGAAAGCGGCATATGCGGGCAGGTATACGCCTGAGTAATATTCTGGCGCGTTTTATTTTACAATCTAGGATTTGGGTATAACAGAAAAACACCCTCGCATGAAACATGCGGGGGTGTCACCGTAATTGGTTAATCGACTAAAAAGCAACAGGCTGCAGCAAAGCCGTTATTTTTTAAGCATGTCCAAGATAAACTCCTTGCTTCTTGCCCCCACAGCGGTGGTAGAAACCTTGCCGTCTTTCATTACAATGAGCGTGGGGATGCTCATTACGCCAAACTGCTGTGCAAGCTCGGGCTGATCGTCTACGTTAATCTTACCAACCTTGGCGGCCTCTCCAACCTCGGTGCTGATCTCATCCACAATAGGTGAAACCATACGGCAGGGACCACACCAGGGTGCCCAGAAGTCAATCAGAACAGGGCCTTGCGCCTCCAGTACCTCTTTTTGAAAATTATCCTTCGTAATGGTTAACGTCGACATCGTTTGTTATCTCCTTTACTTTCACATTAAATTAAATATAGTATATGCCATACCGCGCGGAATATCGGTGACTTTATCACAGGGCGGATAATCTTCCAGCATATGTCCGTATTATATACTATTTTACTCCACTGAGATTCTGATGTCAAGATTCGAGGGCTTCGGTAACCGTACATTTACACATACTCTATGCGTGCAGCCCCTGCCTGCAGCCGCAGTGATTCTGCGGCACCGTCTATTGAAACGTCCCCGCGGCGGATTTCTAGAAGCTCATAGCCCTCATACAGATCAAAGGCACGCTTAGAAAAACACAACCGATGGGTGGTGGAGATCGCCTGCGCCGCTGTCATCGCGGCGGCAATCTCCTGCTCGCTCCCCAGTGCGTACAGGCACACCACTTTTGGTATATGGTCTGCAGGCATGCGCATTAGGTTGATGCAAGGGCGGCAGAGCGCCGCATTCAACAGCTTCTTTTGCGCGGGGCTGTCTGACGGGTTGTAGCAGATATGAAGGATGTCATCCGTTAGTGTGTATAGAAAACGGTCTACCTCGTCACCCGCTAAGGCAGCATATAACGCTTTTGTATCCTCCTCAGGGATGTACGCAAGCTCGCTCCAATGGTTATCTCCCGGGTGGTACAGCGCGGCACCCCCCATAACAATGGCGGGGAGGTTAAGCTTTAGCTCGTCAAAAACCTTCGGAAAAAACGGCGGCATGTGCAGGCTGAAAACGGAAACCGATCGCCGCAGATTGGTCAGTCGGTTGATGGCAACCTTTTTGTGGTCGCTCATCTCGCCGTCGAGGTCGTACAGATATAAGGTGTCCCTGCGCTTGCGTATGGGCAGCTGCACCGCGTTAACGCCCACAGAGACAAAGATGCCGATGAGTGTATCGATAATTCGGTTGAGTGCAAATACATACGCTACACCAACCTCGCCCGTGGTTACGGAGGTGGATAAAAAAACCACACAGGTAATCGCCGCCGCCGAGGGCATTCTAATCACAAGGGTCAAATAGATAAGTAGGACGATGCACGCGGAAATGATTAAATATTTAAGCATCTGCGGCGCGTCAGGATACAGCGAATGCTCGGCCATAAGCAGCAGCATACCTGCAAGACCGCCGAACAGAGTGGCAACGGTTCGGTAAAGCGACAACTTAAGGCTGTCTGAAACAGAAGGCTGCATGCAGATAATGGCGGCAATTGCCGAGTAATAGGGTGTTCCCGCCGAACCGCGCAGGGGGGAGATTAATAAACAAAGGAACACGGCAATAGCGGTCTTAATGATTCTCATGCCGATGATTGGCATCGCAATACACGCCTTTCTTTGTTTTGTGTGTTAAAAGCGATTATTCGATAAAAGTGTAGATAAAAGTCTGCGTTAACCCCATATGGGAAAGCGTTTAATCCGTTTTAAACAGCTTTCTCATTGTAATATAGCATAAGGATAACCTCATTGTATCACACAACAGTAAAAACACAAACTGTTTTTACAAATTGTGCACATACAACATATTGTGTACATGCCAAAATTCTATTGACTTTTCTACCAACATGCAGTATTATCATTATACGCCGATGAAAAAGGGTAAACGGCGCCCCTGTCGCCCAAACACGGTGATAGCAGGCGTTTATAATATACTAAATAAGTGTAGTACTCACAACGCGCTTTACTGCGCGTAATCTTAGGGAAAGAAGTGACGCGAAGAGATGACAACGACAATCTCCACCATCAAAAAGAGAAACGGGGAACTGGTGCCGTTTGACAGCGATAAGATTCGCATTGCCTTAGGCAAGGCTAATGCCAGCGTAGAAGGCGAGGCGATGAGTGATGCACAACTAGACGAGCTGACCGCAAAGGTCGTACAGCTTGCTGCCGCATCGAACGAATCCCCTTCCGTCGAACAGGTGCAGGATATTGTAGAGGAGACGCTCATCGCCTTTGGTTATGCCAAAACGGCCAAGGCATACATCCTTTACAGGGCGGAGCACGCGAAGATCCGTCAGAGCGAAGGCGACTTGATGGATATCTATAAAGAGCTTACCTTTGCCTACTCCAAGGACGTTGATTTAAAGCGCGAAAACGCAAATATCGATGCCGACACCGCAATGGGCACCATGCTCAAATACGGCTCGGAGGGCGCAAAGTACTTTATCGATAACTATATTCTGCCCAAGGAGATTGCCGCCGCGCACATCAACGGGGACATCCACATCCACGACAAGGACTTTTATATGCTCACAGAGACCTGCTGCCAGATCGACCTAATTAAGCTGTTCTCGGGTGGTTTTTCTACCGGTCATGGCAACCTGCGCGAGCCAAACGATATCCAGAGCTACTCCGCGCTTGCGTGTATAGCAATACAGGCAAACCAGAACGAGATGCACGGCGGGCAGAGCATCCCCAACTTTGATTACGCAATGGCACTTGGCGTTACCAAGACGTTTGCGCGCTACTACTATAAGGCGATGGCGCAGTATCTGCGCGTTCGCTTCCTGCTTTCGGCCGAAACGGCAAGCGAAGCGGTTGCAAAGGCAAAAAAAGAGGTTTCGGTTGAACTAAAAATGGCAAACTCCGAAGAATATAAGGCGGCGCTTACCCCCTGCCTGGTAGACTCCGGTCTGTTGCCCGACGCCGATGAGAACATTG
The DNA here is from genome assembly GCA_023429685.1 of Bacillota bacterium. GTDB lineage: Bacteria > Bacillota > Clostridia > Oscillospirales > Ruminococcaceae > Acetanaerobacterium. The sequence continues at coordinate 321 of JAEZDF010000040.1, read as the reverse complement.
TCGGCGCGTTGCACGCCTATGCCTATGAGACGGCGATTACCGATACCAAGCGCGCCACCCATCAGGCGATGGAGGCGTTTGTACACAACCTCAACACCATGAACTCCCGCGCGGGCGCACAGGTTCCGTTTAGCTCGGTAAACTATGGAACGGACACCTCACCCGAGGGACGCATTGTAATAGAAAACCTGCTGCTCGCCACCGAAGAAGGTCTTGGCGGCGGAGAGACCCCCATCTTTCCCGTGCAGATATTCAAGGTGAAGGAGGGCATCAACTACAACGAGGGCGACCCCAACTACGACCTGTTTAAGCTTGCGATGC
>JAEZDF010000015.1 GCA_023429685.1 Bacillota bacterium | reverse complement strand
CAAAAATGGATTAACAATGTAACAAGGTAGATAAAAACACAAAGAATTTACCTGTATTTTCGTGAAAAGTATTGACATACTGGGTGCTGAGAAGTAAAATAACTGTAGGTTTTGGGCTCGTTTAGGGAGATTACGCCATGACGGTACCTCAGTGCGGTGTATATGCAAGATTCGGTTTGAAAACGGATGCCCCCGATGAGCAACTCGTTGCCGCCGCCCGTTTGGGTTGCGACGAAAGTATCACTGTCCTGCTTGCTAGGTATCTGCCGCTTATAACACGTAAAGCGGTAGCTTGCGGACACTCGTTTTTGGATGAGGATGATTTTATTCAGGAAGGGCTGATTGCACTACTACGTGCAATACGCTTTTATCAAACGGATAAAAGCACCGCCTTTGTCACCTTCGCCGTTACCTGTATTAACAATAGCATTCGCTCAGCGCTTCGCTCGGGCGAGTTACTTAAGCACATGCCGTTGCGTGGTTACGTTTCCTTGGATGAGTATCTTGAAGGCGGCGGTGTCGCTAGCCCAAGCAATGCTCACAATGGTTATTCACCGGAAACCCTCGTGATTAAGAAGGAAGAATACGCGCTTATCAACCAGACAATACGATCTCTTCTTTCGGGGCTTGAACGGGAAATACTGATGCTGTATTTGAAGGGTCTGACATATGAACAGATGGCTACACGTCTGGGCGTTACGAATAAATCGGTAGATAACGCGCTACAGCGTGCAAGAAAAAAGTTAGGTGCCGTCCTGCGGTAAAGCTAGTATTACCGCCAATATGTTGTCACCACTTCTGCCCACTCGTGCAAAACCGCATATGCGGGTTGCAATATGCCCCAGTAGCTCAACGGAAGAGCGTTGGTATTCAAAGGTGTCGGTTCAAATCCGTCCGCGGGCGAAATATTTTTCCGAAAAAGCGAGGTAAATTTCATGTTCGATGACAAGACCTTAAACTGTAAGGATTGCGGTGCAGAGTTTGTGTTTACTGCAGGCGAGCAGGAGTTTTATGCGGCTAAGGGCTTTGTAAATGAGCCCCAGCGCTGCAAGAACTGCCGCGATGCCCGCAAAAACGCATCTAAGCCGGAAAAAGAGATGTTTTCTGCCACCTGCGCAAGCTGTGGGGCAGAGGCAAAGGTTCCTTTCAGACCGCGTGAAGACCGTCCTGTTTACTGCAGCGAGTGCTTTGCACGGATGAGGGAAGAAGGCTAATCCACAAGAGTATAAAAGGTGCTTCGGTTCTTACCGGGGCACCTTTTTGGTGTTACAATCAAAAAAAGACAGCCCTCATAAAAAGGCTGTCTCTTCTCTTCGCGTTTTGCGATGTGACGAAGTGTTTATGCCGCTATCTGGTATGGTGCTCTGCGATCTCATCCTTGCGGAACAATAGCGAGATACACCAGATGCCGGCGAGTGCGACAAGGGTATAGATAATTCTGCTTAGTATGGCCGTCTGTCCGCCGAAAATCCATGCAACAATGTCAAAGCTGAATATACCGATGCTTCCCCAGTTCAAGGCGCCGATAATCACCAGTATCAGTGATATCCTGTCAAGCATGTGTATTCATCTCCTTCTTGGGTATAAATATAGCATTGCGCTATCTCTGCAAAACAATCGCAGATAGCCCTAGTTTTCCAATCCAAACATCAATTATGCGTCGTTTAAGTTTGTGTCGCTATAAATACGGTTCACATGAATAACACAAAGTTACCTATTTATCGTTTTTCAGGCGCTGATAAATCTCCCACAGCTTAAAGCGTATGGTATAGCTGCCGTGCTCGGTTACGATGCGTAGTTCATCGTCGGTCAAAATCTCCGCTAGCTCCTCTTCTTCGCTTGCAGAGGGCAGGCACATGGGAGGAAAAACCACACACCACCAGTTTTGACCCTGTTCTTTCCCCAAGCGAATGCAAAGCGCATCATAGTTACCGGCAGGTAAAGTGACCTCGTTATAGGTGCGTGTGTTAAACCAGCGGTTTTCTATCGAGGCTTGCGCGGTATACGCACAGCCTTGTGCGGCAAGAAAGTGGTTGGCGACCGCTTCAATTTCCGGCAGGTGCGCGGAGATGTCCGCCTTTGCATCGTATTTGTTTTCGCCGTCCCACAACAAGTCACCGCATTGCTCAAGTATCTTATCCCGCACGGCGAGCTTAATCTGCTGATCGGTCTTGCTATCCGAGTTTGCTATCACATGCAACCGAAGCAGTTTTTCGTTAATCTGTTCGCATTCTTGTCCAAATTGCGTAAAGCCCGATAGCAGTGTTGTAAGCACAGCAAGCAGCAACCCGATGAGTAGCGATAGTTCTGTTTTTTTCATATGTAAAAACCGTCCTTTACTGAAGATATACCAAATATCACCAGTAATATGGACGGTCTTTTTATTGTTTATACATTTGTTTGTTTAAAAGGTGTCTAATAAACCGAGCAAAAGCGTGGAGTGATGCAGTTTTGCGAAGTTGACCAAAATTTTATAAAAACTTAGTATCACTTAGTTTATCCTACTGTAACGCTGCACCGTGTTCACAGGGGGTCGTCAAAAAGACCTGTTCGAATCTCTCCTTTAGTTTAGAGAAGCAGTGTTTCGCGTCCGATTTGTCTTCAAATAGCCCAAATACCGCACTGCCGCTGCCGGTCATCTGCGCGCCTAAAGCACCTTGCGCAAGCATTGTATTTTTTATCTCGATCACTTCGGGCAGGGGGCACATCTGTTCGAACACGTTGCACATCAAAGTGCCCACCTCGGCAAGGTTTCCCGCTGCTACCGCTGCAGCAAGCAGGTTGTTATCGGGTCTAATCAAAACAGGGGAGCGGTCATAGCGGGAAAACGCCTCGGCGGTGTTCACCCCTACAGCTGGTTTGGCAATCACAATATGGCATTTAGGAAGCGAGGGTAAGGGCAACAGCAGTTCCCCGATTCCCTCAGCCAGAGCCGCGCCCCCAACGATGCAAAACGGTACATCGGCACCCAGTGTAACACCCATCTCGCATAGGTCGCGAGTATCGAGCCCCGCATCAAACAGAGCATTCAGCCCCACAAGAACCGCCGCTGCATCCGCGCTTCCACCGGCAAGCCCCGCCTGCATCGGAATCTCCTTTTGCAACGCAATCCGAACCCCCGCGCCCGAAATTCCTTGACGCGCAAAAAACGTTTTTGCGGCGCGAACAACCAGGTTGTCGTCCCCGGTAGGCAGGTCGCCGTACGCACAGCTACAAGAAAGCTCAACAGCGTCGGTTGCGGTTTTTGTCAGGGTCAGATAATCGCACAACGCGACGGCGTGCATCACCATGCTTAAAAAGTGGTATCCGTCATGCCGCCTGCCGGTGATGTCAAGCGACAGGTTTATCTTTGCGGGTGCTATTACACGGCAATGGTGCATTTCAGTCTACCCCCATTCCTTATACCAATTAGGACTAAAGCTCGCTGATGAACAGCTCGATTCGTTTGAGTGCCTCTAAGATATGCTCGATGGAATAGGAGTAGGATACACGAATATAGCCTTCGCCGCTATCACCGAATGCACTGCCGGGCACCACCGCAATCTTTTGCGAGAACAGCAGCTTTTCACAGAACTCCTCCGATGTCATGCCGGTGCTCTTGATGCAGGGGAAGACGTAGAACGCGCCCTCCGGCTCGAAGCAAGAAAGCCCCATCTTGTTAAACGCGTTTACCATCAGGCGGCGGCGCATGTCGTATTCTTCCACCATCATGCGGATCTGCGCGTCGCAGTGCTTCACTGCTTCAATGGCGGCATACTGACTGGTAGAAGGAGCGCACATAATCGCAAATTGATGAATCTTGGTCATCTGCGACAGGATCGGTTCGGGCGCACAGGCGTAGCCAAGCCGCCAACCCGTCATAGAGTAGGATTTGGAGAACCCGTTTACGACAATGGTGCGTTCCCACATCCCCTCCAAAGAGGCAATCGAAACGTGGTTTGAAGAGTAGGTAAGCTCGGAGTATATCTCGTCGCTAAGTACCATTATATCGGTTCCCCGAAGTACCTCGGCAATCTCCTCAAGGTGCTCGCGACGCATCACGCCACCCGTAGGGTTGTTTGGAAAGGGGAGAATTAGCATCTTGGTTTTGGGCGTAATCTTCTCGCGCAGTGCCGTTGCGGTCAGACGAAAGTTATCCTCCTCGCGCGTGACAATCGGCACCGATACGCCGCCCGTCAGGTCGACAATTGGCGTGTAGCATACAAAACACGGCTCTGGTATCAGAACCTCGTCACCGGGGTTAACGAGTGCGCGAATCGCAATATCAATGGCTTCCGATCCGCCTACTGTAACGACAACCTCATTTTTCGGGTCATAGGTAAGCCCAAACCGGCGCTTTTGATACTGTGCCAACGCCTCACGCAGTTCAAGCAGTCCCCAGTTGGAGGTATAGCGGGTATGTCCTTTTTCCAGCGACGCAATCGCCGCGTCTCGGATGCTCCAGGGCGTTTGAAAGTCAGGTTCACCAACACCAAGCGAGATGACGCCCTCCATCTCGTTGGCGATGTCAAAAAATTTACGGATGCCCGAGGGCTTGATGTTCTTAACCCGCTCGGACAACACTTTGTTGTAGTCTATCACAGCGAAGCGTTCCCCCTCTCATCACTGTCCTCGTCGCAGAACACAAAGCTGTCGTCCTTATAGCGGCGCAGCACAAAGTGAGTGGTGGTGGATAGCACCGAGTCCATAGGGGCTAAGCGGTGCGCCACAAACAGCGCGATCTCTTGAAACGTTTTGCCCGAAACCAGTACCGCAAGGTCGTAGCCGCCGGACATTAGAAAAACGCTCTCTACATGGTCAAACTGCATGACCTTTTTGGCAATCTCCTCAAAGCCCAAATCGCGCTTTGGGGTAACGCGCAGCTCGATTAAGGCTGTAACGCGTTCTTTTCCTGTGCGCTCCCAGTCTATAACTGCTTTATAACCGCGAATGACTCCGTCTGCTTCATATTTTGCCACAGCGGCGGCAACCTCCTCGGCCGATGCGCCCAGCATAATGGCGATCTGCTCATTGGTTAACCGTGCATTTTTGTCCAGAATTTTTAGAAGCTTTTCCATGACAATAGTCACTCCAGTTCTTTAATATAAATATTTATAAAAACGCGTAATGGCGTCTTTATTTTAAGTCAATCAGCATTGGTGTGCGCGAGAGATACAGTGCAAACTGCTCAAATCCCGCATCAAGGGCAAGCTGCATGCCTTCTTGAATATTCATGCCTACATCTTCCGAGCGGTGCCCGTCCGAGCCGATGGTGATATACTCTCCGCCCAGTTCTCTAAACCGCTTGACGCAAAACTGCGGGGGAAGCGTTGTGCCAAGCCCCTGACGAAAGCCTGAGGTGTTAATCTCAAGTGCCTTTGCGTTATGGGCAAGCGTTTTTAAAATCTCGTCTATGATGTCTGAGTACTCGGTCAAATCCACCGAGATGCCGTTAGCGTGCAGATAGCGCAGGGGATAGGTCAGATGCGCGAGACTGTCAAACCGGTTCCACCTAGCAACAGCCAAAACATCCTCAAAATAGCCCTGCAAAAGTAAGCGGACATCCGCTTCGCCAAACTCGGAGTAATCAATATAGTAATAATCCGCGCCGCTGGATGCGTTGTGCACCGAGGCAAGCACAAAATCAAAATCATAATCAGAAAGAATCTTATCGGCAATACTTGGGTTTGCAAGCGGCTGCCCTAGCTCAATGCCGGAGGATACAATCAAACTGCCGCGAAACACCGATTTTGCCTTCAGGCATTCAAAATTCGATTGACGGATGGATATATGGTACCGCCCGCCCTCATAGTTATCCACCTCGCAGTGGTCGGTAAAGGCAATGCCGCGCAACCCTGTGGCAATACCGCGCTCGCACATATAGGTTACCGATTCCCGCCCGTCTGGGGAGTTGTCAGAGTGCGTGTGGCTGTCGTACAGGTTGATAAAGGACATCGCAAAGCCCCCCTCCCATGCGTATAAAACGAATGCCCTTCTGGGTTTTCATAGCAATAAAAAATATACGAATTTATAATAACACATTTAAGGCGAAAATTATAGATGACAAAATGCCCAGTTGTTTTGCACAAGCCAAAAAGTTTTGGTTATTTGTTCTAGCGTTTGGTATTAAAACAAGGGGAAACTGACGGTATTTTCTGTCTAATTGTTCTGTTTTAGTCCGTTGTATGTAAAGCAGCCACAAGAAAGCATTGCTTCTGTTTTTGTACGGGTATGGTTTATTCCGTCGGTAATCTGTGTTATAATAAACGAAGAAAAATAAGCGAATAGATGCAACCATATTGTGGAGGAATCGATGGAGTTTACGGTCAATTACGGCATATTGCAGGGCGTTTTTGCGGTACCAAACTGTGTAGTCGATCAGCATATCAAGCTGGCAGGTGCGGCACAGCTCAAGGTGCTGTTGTTTTTGTTGCGCCACAGCGACAAAACCGTGGATTGTGCCGACATGGCAAAAAAACTCGGGTTTTCGCAGGCGGATATCAAGGATGCAGCGAACTATTGGCAGGAGGTCGGCGTGCTGAGCCAGACAGAGGGACCGACACAAGACGAGGCCCCGCCAATCATAAAAAAGTCGGCGGAGGTTCTTCCTTCAAGTCAAGCAAACGTGGCGGCGGATTCAAACGAGACTGCACTTCCTGCAAGTACCACGGTATACGAGCAGGGCAACATCAAACGGGTATCAAACAGCTACCGCTTTACGCAAAAAGAGGCTTTTATGCGGGTGGAGGAAAACGACGGTCTTCGATTTCTTATCGATCAGTGTCGAGTACATCTCGGACGTGAGCTGCAGGGCAGTGATGTGGTGGCACTGGTTTCTATCCACGATTGGGCAGGGCTTTCGCCCGATGTCATTTTGCTTGCGGTCTGTTACTGTGCCTCGCGCGGCGTAACCGATATGCGCAGCATCGAGCGGCAGTGTACACAATGGTTGGATATTGGAATCCGCACCCATGAGCAGGCGGAGGAATACATAAAGCGCAAGGCGGTGCTGCATTCCCGCGAAACACTGGTTCAGGGTGCATTCGGTATTTCTGGAAGGCGACTTTCGACTAAGGAGCAGGCGGCGATCACCCGATGGTTTGACGAATTCGGCTACGATATCTCTATGATCCGTGCGGCGTTTGACAAAACGGTGGACAACACCGGCAAGCTCAGCTTTGCGTACCTAGATAAGATTCTTGCCAACTGGTTTAGCAAGGGTATTAAGACGCTGGAACAGGCGATGGCAGAGAGCGCGGATAAGCCAAAACGCACCGCCAGAGAAACATCGCTTGATATTAACTCAATAGAGAACGAAGGTCTTTACGAGACCCCCAAGCTGTAAACCATGCGTATGACAGTGGGCTCAAATTAACCGAGAAGGGGCGGATTACCGTATGGGATATTCCGGCGAAGTTTATACGGCGGTAAGGTTGCTGCTGACCGAGCGCAGGCAGGCCGCGCGCTATATCTCTGAGCGGCGCAGAGAGCAGTTGTATGCCGACATCCCGGAGCTTGAGCGGATAGAGCGGGATCTGATTCTAGTCGGTGCCGCAACCTCCAAGGCGTTGCTTTCGCCTGACGCGGATTCGCATAGCCTGCTCAGCGCGCTCAAAGAAAAGACCGACCGCCTTGAAAAACGCCGCACAGAGATCTTCTCTGACTGCGGTCTTGCAGAGGATTACCTGCGTGTACCCTATACCTGTAAGCGATGTGAAGACAGCGGCTTTGCCGATGGCGAGATGTGCGAGTGCTTGAAAGCGGAGCTAAAGCGCGAGGCGTATCGCCGACTAAACGAGCAATCCCCGCTTGCGCCGTCAAGCTTTTCCCAGTTTACGCTCGACTACTACCCGCAACAGCCTGAACCGGCGAGCGGGATTGTCCCGCGTGTAAAGATGGCGGAGATATTCGATTTCTGCTTAAAATACGCGAACACCTTTTCCCTTGCTTCCCCCAATATTCTGATGCTTGGTGCAACAGGACTAGGCAAAACCCACCTTTCCCTTGCCATTGCTGCAAAGGTGATTGATCAAGGCTACGGTGTGGTATACGGCGCTGCAAACAACCTGTTTCGTGCGGTGGAGCAGGCGCATTTCTCCCGCGGCAGTAGCCAGCACGACGTGCTAGAATCCTTGCTTGGCTGCGACTTGTTAATTATTGATGACCTTGGCGCGGAGTTCTCCACCCAGTTTACCGTATCCGCCGCCTATAACATCATCAATACCCGCCTGCTTACCAAACGCCCCACCATCATCAGCACCAATATGTCAATCGGGGAGCTGAAGGATGCCTATTCCGAGAAGGTATTGTCAAGACTCCATGGCTCATATAGCTTCTTGCGCTTCTTTGGCAGCGACATCCGCTCGCTGAAAAAGGTGCGATAGCGATAAAAACGACAAAAACGCCCGCCGAAATCAGAAGCAGCGGGCGTTTTTTTGTATTGTTACGAGAACCATGCAAGCCCTAATCCCATGACCAACAGCCCCAGCATAATCCCTGCTATCGGTGTTTTTTTACCGTACCGCAGTGCAGAGGGAATCAGCTCGTTAAACGATACAAACAGCATAATTCCAGCAACAATGCCAAGGATTGCACCAAGAGACAGGCTGGTTAAAAAGGGGCGGAGAATCACCAGCGCAAGCAGCGCACCGAGTGGCTCACCAAGACCCGAGATGACGGCGCACAGCAGTCCCTTACCCTTGCTGCCTGTCGCATAATAAACGGGGATGGCAACCGAAATCCCCTCTGGAATGTTATGCAGCGCAATTGCCGCCGCGACTGAGATGCCGAGAGACCGCTCGCCGCAGCCGGCCATGTAGGTTGCAACGCCCTCTGGTATATTGTGCGCAACCACCGCCACCATCGTTACCAGCCCCACCCGCGCAAGCCCCGGCGGTGCTGCCGATACGGGGCGAATCCAATCGGTTTGCTCGGGAAGGGCACCCGCGCCGAGTGCCGCAAAAATGATGCCGAACACCATAGCAAGCAGCGCGTATACCCCAGCCGCCTGTGGTCGCACGCTTTGTCCGATAAATGCCGCTGATTCCGGCAAGATGTCGGCAAGCGAAACCATAATCATTACCCCCGCCGCAAAACCCAGCGAAAAGGGTAAGAGTCTTCGTGCATTTTGTCGTGCCGATATAACGACCAGACCGCCAAACCCCGTGCAAAGCCCTGCCGCTAGTGATAAAAGCAGGGCAAAGCAGTCGTTGTTCATCCACATAAGCCCCCTTTGCACAACCGTTGTCTGTTCACCAAGTATATGCCGCCAAACCGACGATTATTTACGTTACGCTTTTGTCATTCGGAACGCTTGTATCAAACAAAGAAAAGTAATATAATAACCTTTGTCTTAATGAACTAGAAATAACGCTTGGAAGGAGCATGACATTGGACCAAAACCTGAAGCGTATTGAGATTTTTACCGACGGTGCGTGCAGCGGCAACCCAGGTCCGGGAGGTTACGGCACCATCCTGCGGTACGAAGGACGAGAGAAGGAGCTTTCGGGAGGGGAAGCGAATACCACCAACAACCGTATGGAGCTGATGGCGGCGATTGAGGGCCTAGCGGCACTGAAGGAACGCTGTGACGTTACCCTGTATACCGATTCAAAATATGTTGCGGATGCCATTACAAAGGGCTGGGCGGAAAAGTGGCGGCAGCGCGGTTGGAAGCGCAGCGGCAACGAGCCCGCGCTGAACCCCGACCTGTGGGAACGGCTGCTGAATCTGGTTGCAGAGCATCAGGTTACTATCGTGTGGGTCAAGGGGCATGCAGGGCACCCGGAAAACGAGCGATGCGACCGGCTTGCCGTTCAGCAGGCGGAGCGCTATAAAAACGGATAGTCCGTATTTTTATATTGCTGCCCATGTTGTGAATTTTGCATGAAACGGTTAGACTAATACGGTCTGTTCTATTTGTTTTACTTTTCATCACTGCGATTTTACTAAGAAATTGAGATTTTTTTAACATAACCCTTGAAAATTCTACTAGAAAGGTATATATTATAACTATCAGATTACTATAGCAGGCATTGCGGTGGTAAGATGGAGCATTAAGACGGATACCGCTTTGACGCATCCGGAAAGGCATGGGTGAAATCAATGAGCGATACAAACAACAAGACTTTCGTATATGCAGACAATGCCGCAACCACGAAGCTGTCCGACGCGGTATTAGAGGCAATGCTGCCTTTTTATACAGAGCAGTACGGCAACGCATCCAGCATCTATTCGTTGGGGAGGCAGGCAAAGGTTGCGCTTGAAAAGGCGCGCGCTTCGGTTGCCGCCGCATTCGGCGCACAGCCGCAGGAGATATTCTTTACCTCAGGCGGCTCAGAATCGGATAACTGGGCAATCAAGGGTGTAGCGCACACGCTAAGCAAGCGCGGGAAAAAACACCTGATTACCACGGTGTTCGAGCACCACGCGGTGCTGCATGCGATGCAGACGCTTGAAAAAGAGGGGTTTGAGGTTACCTATCTTCCCGTAGGGGAGAATGGCGTCGTGGACCCCACCGCCGTCAAACAGGCAATCCGCCCCGATACGGCGCTGGTCACCATCATGTACGCAAACAACGAAATCGGCACCATTCAGCCCATATCGGAGATTGGCGCAATCTGCCACGAAGCGAAGGTGTTGTTTCATACCGACGCGGTACAGGCGGTAGGCAATGTAAAGATTGACGTAGTCGAGCAGAACATCGATTTGATGTCGATGTCGGCACATAAGATACACGGTCCCAAGGGCGTCGGTGTACTGTACTGCCGAAAAGGGATCGCGTTACCCAACCTGATTGACGGCGGACAGCAGGAGCGCGGCAAACGCGCGGGAACCGAAAACCTTGCGGGTATTGTCGGGCTTGCCAAGGCGGTGGAGCTTGCAACGGCGGATATAGACGGCAAGGTTGCGGCGGTTACCAAATTGCGCGACCGCTTAATCGACGAGCTGCTTAAAATAGACTGCACCCGCCTAAACGGAGACCGCGAAAAACGGCTGTGCGGCAACGTGAATATCTCGGTGGAGGGCATTGAGGGCGAATCGCTTCTTTTGATGCTTGACATGAACGGCATTGCCGCTTCGTCCGGCTCGGCATGTACCTCCGGCTCGCTTGACCCAAGCCATGTACTGCTTGCGCTCGGGCTCAAGCATGAGGTTGCCCACGGCTCGCTGCGTCTTTCGCTCGGTGAGCTGACCACGGAACAAGAGGTAGATTATATCTGCAAAACGGTGCCCCCCATTGTGGAACGCCTGCGCGCGATGTCCCCGCTGTGGGAGCGTATGCAGAGCGAAAGAAACCGGTAAGAATATAAAAAATGATTTGCATGCCGCATGGCGGCGAGATGGAGGTAACTATGCTATACAGCGATAAAGTAATGGAACATTTCTCTAGTCCGCGCAATGTGGGCGAACTTGCCGACGCAAACGGCGTTGGAGAGGTCGGTAACGCAAAATGCGGCGATATTATGAAGATGTACCTAAAGATTGAAGCAGGCGTCATCAAAGACGTTAAGTTTAAGACCTTTGGCTGTGGTGCTGCGATTGCCACAAGTTCGATGGCAACCGAGCTAATCAAAGGCGGCACCATCGATGATGCGCTAAAGCTGACCAATCGCGCGGTCATGGAGGCGCTGGATGGTCTGCCCCCTGTTAAGGTACACTGCTCAGTGCTGGCGGAGCAGGCAATCAAGGCGGCGGTGGCGGATTACTACACCCGTCAGGGCATTGACCCGACCCCCATTGTCGGGCACATCGGCGATTGCGACGCGTGCCATCACGGCGACGACAGCTGCAGCTGCCACTAATTATTGATTAAAACACAAACATAAAAGCAAGCGACCCGTGGGCGTAACAGTCCCGGGTCGCTTGCTTTTATTACAGGTATAAAAAGGTAGCTAGTTGTCTAAGTTTTTCATGTGCAGGGCGCTTAGCACCGCAATCGGGATAAAATGAATACACCAACCCATCAGTGCTATTACGCCGCTCATATCGCTTGCGCCGGAGGCATCCACGCGAAATACATTGAACATCGGCATGAGGATACACGCGGGGGCATACAGCCCGTGTATCAGCAAAAGTGCCTTTAGCCATTTGTCCACCTTGTTTTTAGGCACAAGCGTAAGCCCCACAAACAAAGCGGAGAGAGAAAGAAAAGCGTAGCCAAGCAGGTCAATGGCAAAAAACCAACGACCGGGCTCATAGGTAAGCGCGAGCAGGACATCGGCGCTTTCGGTCTGGTACAGAACAGCGGTAAGCTGGGTAAAGTAAACAAGCCCAATCAACGTCACATACACACACGCAAACGCGATGCCCGCAACAGCCGCAACGCGCCGCTCCTTAGGTGCCCAAACAAAGAATGCGCAGGTCATAAGCAGATAACACCACGAGAATAGAAAGCTCGTCGCATAGGAAATGGACATGAAAGAAAACACCATAGATAGTGCAAACAGGGCCACCATGATAGCGGCACCGATTGATGCCCAGATACCAATTCTGCGATTCAAATTGTTGTCCTCCAATGCTGAAAATCAATTAGGCTCAAAATATTACTTTTGAAGAATGGGATGATGCATTTGATGCTTTATAAAAAAACATCGGTTTGTTACGTATTACGAGTGCGCAGCATATCAACCCGAAAATTAGAGTCTGAGCGACATACAACAGAAGACCAAATCGCTCCCAAAGCAAAACATGAGAAAACAGGTTAATAAAGAAATGCAGCAACCCCATTAACAGCACACTACCGCCGGATTTATGATATAGCCATGTAAACAAAATGGAAAGCTCGATAACCGTAATCGTATAGAAAAGAAATCCCCAAAAACCAAACGAGAAATTCAGGTGCCAAACGCCCCAAACCGCGCCAACAATAACAGCACTCACAAAAGGGGAAAACCTCTTTTGCAGCTTCGGCAGCATAAACCCACGCCAGCCGATCTCTTCGCCAAGACAGCCGAGCAGAATGAACAACAGGTTTATCCCGTAAAAACTCAAATTTCCTGACCAAGGTCGAAAGGGAATATGAAGTAAAGTTAAAACCAGCGCACTTGCACCGATTAAGACGAAAGCTAAAATAAGGGTAGTTGCAAGTCCTTTCAGATGTATGTGCCCAAGCATTGCGGCGAGACCTGCCTGGTCGCCCAACAGCAAAAGCAAAGGTACCGCAACAAGCCCGGGCGCAAATTGGGGAAATGATATAGAGTAGCCTTGTGTCGATGGGATTGACAGCTGCAAAAGAAGCAATAAACCGCTAAGTATCATTGTAAATGCAACAAAAACAATAACCGAGTATTTTTTTATTGTTGTCATTTCTGCTTTACTCCTTAATTGCACAGCCACAACTGATGCACTTTACCAGTTAATTCTTTAGGCTTTGAAGAGGGGCAGGAATGCGTCCGCCTCGGTTAATAAACACAGCAGGGGAGGTGGTGTTGACGTGCATAACGGGTGCAGAGCCGAACAGCCCGCCCCATTCCAGCATGTCGCCCTCCTTCAGCCCGATGGCGGGAATAATGCGCACCGCCGTCGTCTTGGAGTTCACCATGCCAATCGCCGCCTCATCCGCGATAATCGCGCTGATGACTTCATCGGGTGTATCACCGGGGATGGCAATCATATCAAGACCCACAGAGCATACCGCGGTCATGGCCTCAAGTTTTTCAAGGGTAAGCACACCGCTTATCGCGGCGTTAATCATGCCTGCATCCTCCGAAACGGGGATAAACGCGCCCGAAAGCCCGCCTACATGGGACGAAGCCATCACGCCGCCCTTTTTCACCGCGTCGTTTAGCAGGGCAAGAGCCGCCGTGGTGCCGCAGCATCCACATTGCGCAAGTCCCATCTCCTCTAAGATGTGGGCAACCGAATCGCCGACCGCTGGGGTGGGCGCAAGCGAGAGGTCCACAATACCAAACGGCATATCAAGACGGCGAGATGCCTCATAGGCAACGAGCTGCCCCATGCGGGTAATCTTAAACGCCGTCTTTTTCACAATATCCGCAACAGCGGTGATGTCAAGGCTTTTGTCTGCCTTTGCAAGCGCACAGCGAACCACACCGGGGCCCGAAACGCCGACGTTAATTACGCAGTCCGGCTCGCCTACGCCATGAAAAGCACCCGCCATAAAGGGGTTATCCTCCGGCGCGTTACAGAACACAACCAGCTTGGTCGCGCCCACGCACTGACGGTCTGCGGTCAGCTCCGCGCTCTGTTTTACGATGCGTCCCATCAGTTTGACGGCATCCATGTTAATGCCGCTTTTGGTCGAGCCGATGTTAACCGATGAGCACACGCGGCTGGTTTGCTTGAGCGCCTCGGGGATAGACAGAATCAGCTCCATATCCCCAGCCGAAAAGCCCTTGTGAACCAGCGCGGAATAGCCGCCAATCAGGTTTACACCGCACTCCTTGGCAGCGCGTTCCAGAGTCAGCGCATACTTCACGGGGTCGCCCTTGCTGCTTGCCAGCAGCATCGAGATAGGGGTGACCGCTATGCGCTTATTGATTACAGGTATGCCGTATGCCTTCTCAATATCGTCGCCTGTTTTTACTAGGTGCTGTGCCTTTTTGGTTATCTTGTCATAAACCTTTTCACACGCACGGTCGATATCGCTGTCGCAGCATTCCAGCAGCGAAATGCCCATCGTAATGGTGCGGATATCAAGGTTTTCATCCTGTATCATACTAATGGTTTCGAGTATATCGCTTACATTAATCATCGGTGATTATCCTCCAAGCTCACCCTTATCCCAAACACAGACGGGTGAAGTCCCTTTCCCCATTTTATAAGCTAGATGCGGTGCATGGAATTAAAGATGTCCTCGTGCATGCAGTGGATGCTAAGACCCATCTCTTTCCCTTGCTCGCCCAAACGGTCGGAAAACTCCGAAAACCCGATGGTAAGCTTTGAGATATCTACCATCATAATCATCGCGAACATATCCTGCAGTACCGACTGGGTTACATCTGAAACATTGACGTTGCACTGGGCACAAACCGTGCTGATCTTAGCGAGAATACCTACCATATCTTTGCCGATTACCGTAATTACCGCACGCATTTTCATTCCTCCATCAAGATAGCTTTTGCATTGTTTTTCGTACACAGGGGCAGCCTTTTTTAGCCTATGCTACCTGTTAATTATCTATCATAGCATAATAAAACTTAGAATGAAACAGCCCGAGAAATTTTTTACATCCTGCACGAATCAATACGTTTTTTTACCGAAAAAAGCAGACAATAGTATTGTAACAGTGCAAATTGTATTATATAATTGATGTATTGTGCTCAGTAAATCTCATTGCGTTGATATGTGTACTGACCTTTTGATAATTTGGGCGAATAATGCACAATACATATTGACAAACCGCACACAAACCCCTATAATATATCCCGTGGCGTTATGGGCTGCCGTATACGGCGGCGTTTTTTGTCGGCATGGTTTTTTACCGTGTTATCTGTCCACGTATCATATGTTGGGGGGCTGGTTTTTTATGCTGATTGGGCTTCGGCAGCTTTTCGACAATGAGAACGAACGCATCGAGTTAAACCACGATTTTGATTTTTCCGAGGTTTTGCTTTGGGGCAGATGTCCCTTTGCATCCCCCGTTCACATCGCTGGCGAGATTCTAAGCCGGACAGGCATTGTTACGCTGAGCTATCATGCGACCTACACGCTTGCGGCAGATTGCGACCGCTGTCTGGAGCATTTTGAGCGAGTAGAGACGCAAAGCTTTTCCCATGTGTTGGTGCTCAGCCTAAACGGTGAGGATACCGATGAGTTTGTAGTGCTCAAGGATGCAATGCTCAACCTTACGGAGCTTGTTACATCCGACTTGGTGCTGACTGTTCCAGTCAAGCTGCTGTGCAGCGATGACTGCAAGGGGCTGTGCCAGATGTGCGGCGCAAACAAAAACCATACCGCTTGTTCCTGTCAAACAAAAACAATTGACCCGCGCCTGGCGGCGCTCGAACAACTGCTTGATTAAGCGAACCGGTTTATGCCGGCTTATCCATAAGTTTTAAAGGTATAAGGAGGTGCACGGCATGGCAGTACCAAAGAGGAGAGTATCCAAAGCAAGACGCGACAAACGCCGCTCCAACGTATGGAAGCTTCCGGTTCCCGCATTCAGCAAATGCACACAGTGTGGTGAATTGAAGCAGCCTCACAGGGTTTGCCCCAACTGCGGTTATTACAAGGGCAAAGAGATTCTTAAAAAAGAAGCATAGTGCTTAACCGCGATAGAGAAGGGAGACCTTCTCTATTTTGTTATAGCTAATTAACTTAAATAATTACCGAATAAAAACGAGTAAAAGCTTTATGGCTTTTGCAGTGTTTATTCGTAGACATGATTAGTTAATTTGGTATAGCACCCGTTTTATCATTAGGGAAAAGGGAGAACGTGTATGCCGGTACTCATCAGCGGGGTAGAAGAACTATCCTACGCACATCGCGCAGGGCTAATTGTTGGAGATACGCTGCTAACCATCAATCAAAACGTCATTAACGATGTGCTGGATTACCGGTTTTATATGGCAGACCGCGTGCTAAAGATAGAGTATCTGCGCGGCGGTGTTGTTTATGACACTGTAGTAAAAAAAGGTGAGTACGAGGAGCTGGGGCTTGCGTTTGACACCTTTTTGATGGATAACCAGCGTTCCTGCAAAAACAAATGCATCTTCTGCTTTGTGGATCAGCTGCCCAAAGGGCTACGCGAAACGCTCTATTTTAAGGATGACGATTCGCGCATGTCATTCTTGCTCGGCAACTACATCACCCTTACAAATATGACGGACGAAGATGTTGCTCGCATCGTCAAGATGAAAATAAGCCCCATCAACGTGTCGGTACACACCACAAACCCCGCACTGCGGGTGCTGATGATGAAAAACAAGCATTCGGGCGACAGCCTACGCCACCTTAAAACGCTGGCAGACGCGGGTGTTCGGATCAATGCCCAGCTTGTGCTGTGTCCCGGGGTTAACGACGGCGTGGAACTAAAGCGCAGCCTCGGCGACCTTGCGCAGTTGTATCCCGCTCTTGAGAGTGTGGCGCTGGTGCCGGTGGGCGTGACTAAATACCGCGACGGGCTGTTTCCGATTACACCCTATACCAAAGAGGGCGCCCGCGAAACCATCCGCATCGCGCACGAGTTTGCCGACGCATTCTACGAGCAAAATCAAACCCGCCTGGTGTATCCCGCCGACGAGTTTTTTATTAAGGCAAAACTACCAATTCCCGACGACCGATACTACGGCGACTTTGACCAGCTGGACAACGGAGTGGGAATGGTCGCCCTGATGCGCGAGGAGTTCTATGCGGCGCTTGAGGATTTGCAGCCCAGTGACATCCCACGCAGGGTAACGGTGGCGACGGGTGTTGACGCACAGCCTTTTCTCGACGAACTGGTTGACGCATTAAAAGAAAAATGGCATAATCTAACCTGTAATGTGGTCGCAATCCGCAACGATTTTTTCGGCGACACCATAACTGTGGCAGGGCTTGTCACGGGCAAAGACCTAATTGCGCAGCTAGAGGGTAAAGACCTTGGCGAAGAGCTTTTAATCCCCGATGTGATGCTGCGTTATGAAAAGGACATGTTTTTAGACAGCGTGACCGTATCAGAGGCACAGAACGCGCTGGGGGTTCCCATTGCCTGCATCCCCTGTGGCGGTGAGCATTTTTTAAATGCGGTATGCGGGCATCCACACAAGGTATGAAACCTCGGTTTTGTGCCAAGATAAAACCGAACCGCAAATAAGTGCTGCGGTACATTTTCACAGCCGGTTCTATGTCCCTTTTTTGGGCATATGACCCCGAAGAAAGGACAAGTTCCCAATATGTCAAAACCGATTATCGCAGTGGTGGGACGCCCGAATGTGGGCAAATCCACACTGTTTAACAAGATTATAGGTCAGCGTCTTTCCATCGTTGAGGATACTCCCGGTGTAACGCGTGACCGCATCTATGCCGAGTTTGAATGGCGCGGCAAAACCTGCATGCTCGCCGATACCGGCGGCATCGAGCCGTTTACCGACGACGTTATCCTGTCACAGATGCGCAGGCAGGCAAACCTTGCCATTGAAAGCGCGGATGTGATTATTCTAGTTACCGATGTGCGCTCGGGTGTAACAGCAACCGACGCGGAGGTAGCTTCTATGCTACTGAAAAGCGGCAAACCCATCGTGCTGTGCGTAAACAAATGCGACGCATTAGGTAACCCGCCTGCCGACTTCTACGAGTTTTACAACCTCGGGTTGGGCGAACCCTTTGCCGTATCTTCGGTGCATGGGCACGGTACGGGCGACCTATTGGACGAGGTGTTTGATAAGCTCGGCGATTTTGACGACAGCGATTACAGCGAGGAATATATCAAGGTCGCAGTCATCGGCAAGCCCAATGTGGGCAAATCGTCGCTAATTAACCGTATAGCCGGGCAGGAGCGCGTTATCGTATCCGACATCCCCGGCACGACCCGCGACGCGGTGGATACGGTTATAGAGAACGAGAACGGACGCTTTGTGTTTATCGACACCGCCGGCATCCGCCGCAAGGCGCGTGTGGATGAGGCGATTGAAAAATACAGTGTGCTGCGTTCCTATATGGCGGTAGACCGCGCGGATGTGTGCGTGGTGGTCATAGATGCACTCGAAGGCTTTACCGAGCAGGACTCCAAGGTGGCGGGCTACGCACATGAGCAGGGCAAGGCAAGCATCATCGCGGTGAATAAATGGGATGCGGTCGAGAAAAACGGACGCACCATGGACGAGTATACCAAGAACCTCACCGACGATTTTAGCTTCATGTCCTATGTGCCGTATATTTTTATCTCTGCTAAAACCGGGCAGCGGGTGGATAAGCTGTACGATATGATTCGCACGGTGTACGAGAAGAACGCGATGCGTATCTCCACCGGTAAGCTCAATGAGGTGCTCTCCTACGCAACCGCAAGGGTTCAGCCGCCGTCTGATAAAGGCAAACGGCTCAAGATATTCTACATGACACAGGCAAGCGCTAAGCCGCCTACGTTTGTGTGCTTTGTAAACCGCGCAGATCTGTTCCATTTTTCTTACCAACGATATCTTGAGAATCAGATTCGCGAAACCTTTGGGCTTACCGGCACGCCGGTGCGCATGATTGTACGCGAGCGCGGGGATGGTAAGGGGTAAAAGCTTACCGATAACCAAAAAAACGATTTACATGGGGTAATTATGACGTAACCCGGTTTCATTTTGATTATTACAGCGAGAGGGAATGATAGTTTATGTCTACAGTGTTGTATATCGTTTTAACAGCGGCAATCTCTTATCTTCTTGGCAGCATCAGCTTTGCGGTTATCGTGTCACGTACACTCGCTAAAAAGGATGTACGCGATTACGGCAGCGGCAACGCGGGTCTTACCAATGTAATTCGCAATTTTGGTAAGCTGCCCGGTATCCTGACGCTGGTTGGTGACTTCTCCAAAGGGGTCGTTTCGGTTTTTCTCGGCAGACTAATCTTTGCGTACCTTGCAAACCTCGAGCCGCAGTACGGGGCATGCATTGCGGGCTTGTTTGTCATCATCGGGCACATCTTCCCCCTTTACTTCGGTTTTAAAGGCGGCAAGGGCGTGCTGACTACGGCGGGGATTGCGTTAATGATTGACCCGCGTGTGTTTGCTATCGTCATTTCGCTGTTTATTATCCTGTTTCTTATCACCCGCATTGTTTCGATTGCGTCTATTATCGCGGCGATTTCGTACCCCATTACCACCTATGTGGTCAATGCGCTATCTGGTCGACCCGACCCAGTGGATACGATTTTGACTGCCTGCATCGCGGTGATTTTAATCTATATGCACCGCGCGAACATAACGCGTTTACTAAACGGCACCGAGCTGAAGTTTGAGCGCAAGAAAAAGGATTAAACCGCACTGCGCGGACGGGAGGCGTTTCTTTTGAAGATAACCGTACTGGGCGCGGGAGGCTTTGGCATTGCCCTTGCTGTGATGACGTCAAAATACGAGCATGATGTTACGCTGTGGTCGGCGTTTGAGAGTGAGATAGAACTTTTGACGGAAAAGCGTGAGAACCAGCGGCTGCTGCCGGGCATTCGACTGCCCGATTCGGTTGCGCTTACCACCGATATCGGCTGCGCAAAGGGCTGCGACCTTGTCATCTTCGCGGTGCCCTCAGGCGTGCTTCCCGAGGTCGCAGAGCGGTTTTCTAATTCGATCGACCCACACACCGTCGTTGTGAACGTCGGAAAGGGCTTAGAGGAAACGAGCCTCAAGTGCCTGTCGGAGATACTAAAAGAGAAGCTGCCGCACAATCAGGTTGTTGTGCTTTCTGGTCCCTCCCATGCGGAGGAGGTGGCGCGCGGCGTTCCCACCACGGTGGTGGCGGCAAGCACCGACCATAAAGCCGCAGAGTTTGTTCAGGAAGCACTGATGAACCCCGCGCTGCGCATCTACGTCAACGACGATGTCGTGGGGGTAGAGCTTGGCGGCGCGTTGAAGAACATCATCGCCCTAGCAGCGGGAATCATTGATGGGCTGGGGCTTGGCGACAACAGCAAGGCGGCGCTCATGACGCGCGGCATTACCGAGATAGCGCGTTTGGGCGTTAGTCTCGGCGCACGTACCGAGACGTTTGCGGGTCTTTCGGGTATCGGTGATTTAATTGTAACCTGCACAAGCATGCACTCGCGCAACCGCCGTGCCGGAATTTTGATTGGGCAGGGCCGAACGGCGGAAGAGGCCATCCGCGAGATCGGCATGACGGTGGAAGGCTACCGCAGTGCCCTGTGCGCCTATCGGCTTGCACAGAGCGTAGGGGTTGAGATGCCCATCGTCAACGAGGTCTATCGCGTGCTGTACGAGGGCAAGAGTGCCAAGGATGCCCTTGCCGATTTGATGGGACGCCCCCATAAGCATGAGGGCGAAGAGATTTGGCTGTACGCAAGGGATTAATAAAAACCCTATAACTTAATCTACACAAGCCGCAGGAAACAGCTCCTGCGGCTTTGTCACTTTTTCTGCGTTTTTCATATGATGGAGTACAACAAAGCAATGAAAAACGGATGAAAGGGTGGTGTTTTTTGCTTTTTTCAAAGATGCACGGCGCGGGGAACGACTACATCTTTGCCAACTGTATGCCGGGTTCCGGTCTTTCAGGGGCGTATAACTACGGCGTGTTTTCAGAAATCGACCCGCATGCGGCAGCACGCGAGGTCAGCGATCGGCATTTTGGCATTGGCGGTGACGGGCTGGTGCTACTCTATCCGTCGCAAACAGCAGACGCAAAAATGGTTATGTATAATGCCGACGGCAGCGAGGGCGCAATGTGCGGCAACGCCATCCGCTGCGTGGGAAGATTTCTTTACGACAATGGGCTGACACGCAAAACCCAGCTTAGTATAGAAACCGCTTCCGGCATAAAACAACTCACACTCAGCATAAAGGATGGCGAGGCTAATACCGTTACGGTCAATATGGGCAAGCCGGTTTTTGAGCCGTGGCTCATCCCGATGACTGCCGATGGCGTAGACTATATCGACCGCCCTGTTCTCGTAAACGGTAAGCCTTTGCGCGCCACGGCGCTTTCTATGGGCAACCCGCACTGGGTGTTCTTTGTTAGCGATGTAGAGATGCTAAATCTACGGGAGGACGGTCCGTTGTACGAGTGGCACGAGCTGTTTCCGAGACGCGTAAACACGGAGTTTGTCGAGGTTAAGGGCGACCGCCTAAAGATGCGCGTGTGGGAACGTGGCAGCGGGGAAACCCTTGCCTGCGGTACGGGGGCATGTGCGGCAGCGGTGGCGGCATGTTTAAACGGAAGATGTGGCAGAGATGTAAGCGTTGTGCTGCGCGGCGGCGAGCTTGGTGTACGCTGGGATGAGCAAAGCGGCGAGGTTTTTTTGTCGGGAAATGCCGTACATGTATTTGACGGGGAATACTATTTCTAGTATAATAATGACTACATATTGCCCGGTTGACGCGTTAAACCGTAAAAGGATGAATACGAACCCACAGGAAATAAAGTGGGGAGAGGATGGGGAAAAGATGGCTTACAGCAATCCGAACTACGAACAGTTAAAGGGTGCGTACCTGTTTGCCGAGGTGGCAAGGCGCAGCAGAGAGTACAAAGAGGCAAACCCAGACAGAAGGGTCATCAGCCTTGGAATTGGCGACATCACCCTGCCGCTAGTGCCCGCCGTAATAGAGGCCATGCACAAGGCGGTAGACGATATGGCGAGCAAAGAGACCCTGTACGGCTATGGTCCGTACGAAGGCTACAGTTTTCTGCTTGAAAAGATTGTCCAGCACGACTACAAATCACGCGGCGTTACCATTGATAAAAGCGAGATTTTTGTAAACGACGGCGCAAAGAGTGATACCGGCAACATCGGCGATATTCTGTGCACCCAAAACACCGTCTTGATTGCTGACCCCGCCTACCCCGTGTATATCGACACCAACGTGATGAGCGGACGCAGCGTAACGCTTTTGCCCTGCACCGAGGAGACGGGCTTTGTTCCCGTTCCTCCCGAGGAGGGTTATGATATCGTATACCTGTGCTCCCCCAACAACCCTACGGGCGCTGTAATGAACAAAGAACAGATTGCCGCGTGGGTACAGTACGCGAAGAAGCACAATGCAGTTTTGTTGTTTGACGGCGCGTATGAGTCGTTTATCAAGGACCCTGCACTCCCGCGCTCCATCTATGAGGTTGAGGGTGCCAAGGAGGTTGCGATTGAGTTTCGCAGCTATTCCAAAACCGCGGGCTTTACCGGCGTGCGCTGCGGCTATACCGTTGTCCCCAAGGCATTAAAGCTCAAGGGGCAGGGCGGCGAGACGAACGCAAACGAACTTTGGTTCCGCCGTCAAAGCACCAAGTTTAACGGAACCTCCTACATCACCCAGCGCGGTGCCGAGGCGATCTACAGCCCAGAGGGCAGAGCGCAGATCGAAAAGAATATCGACTTTTACCTTGAGAATGTCGCGATTATCAAAAAGGGTCTGGATGATCTGGGCATCGCCTGCATCGGTGGCAAGAACTCGCCTTATATCTGGCTCAAGTGCCCGGATGGTCTTTCGTCATGGGAGTTTTTTGATAAGCTGCTGTTTGAGTGCAATGTTATCGGCACCCCAGGCGAGGGCTTTGGCGAATGCGGCAAGGGATGGTTCCGCCTTACCGGCTTTGGCAGCAGAGAGGATACCGTCGAGGCGGTAAAACGCCTGACTGCGCTAAAATAACAAAGCATATAGAATCGTGATGCGAAATGTTGGTGGCGTTTGCAACCAACATTTCGTTGTATCTGAGTACATGGTGTACTATAATAGTGTCAAATGTATTCTGGTTACTTAAAGGAGCAAAATACCAATGAGAATTAGCGAACTGTTTGACAACAAACGATTGGTGTTTTCGTTTGAAGTGTTCCCCCCTAAAAAAACGTCCTCCGTCGAGACAATATATAAGACCCTAGCCGCGTTGAGCGACCTAAAACCCGATTATATCAGCGTAACCTATGGCGCTGGCGGTGATGGCGGCGATAAAACCTGTGAGCTTGCCACGTCTATCAAACAGACGTACGGCATTGAGCCACTTGCCCATATTACAGGCATCAACTCAAGCAAACAGCAGGTGCTCGATGTGCTGCGCGACTTTAAGCAAAACGGCATCGAGAATGTGCTTGCGCTACGCGGCGACCGTGCGCCCGACATGCAGCCGCAAACCGATTTTCGCTATGCGGGAGACCTAGTTGGCTTCATCCGTTCACACTGCGATTTTGATATCGCGGGGGCGTGCTACCCCGAGGGGCATCCTGATTGTGATACGCTGGCTGAGGATATCGAGCATCTCAAGCATAAGGTGGATATGGGCATTACCCATCTTAACAGCCAGCTGTTTTTTGATAACGAAGATTTCTACCGCTTTCTTGAGCTTGTTCGCAAAAGGGGAATTTCAGTCCCAGTGCAGGCGGGAATAATGCCTGTTACAAACGCACGGCAGATCGAGCGCATGGTGTCGATGACAGGTGCAAAGCTGCCGGGCAAGTTTAGCCGTATCATGGCACGCTACGGGCACAACCCGCAGGCATTGCGGGACGCAGGCATCGCCTACGCCACCGAGCAGATCATCGATCTTATTGCAAGCGGGGTGGACGGCATTCATCTTTATACCATGAATCAGCCGGAGATGGCTCGCCAGATTAGCGCAAATATTGCGTCGCTTCTTGCCGATGCAAAGGAAAACGAGTAATTAGCAACATGAAACAGCTATTGCAAAACGTTGTGTTTACCCCTAAGGTGAACGTGAAGGAAGCAATCCGTTACCTTGGCTACCGCAAGGCGATGCCGGATGAGGAGATGCTCGAGGGCATTGAAACAGCCGCGCGGGAGACCGAGCAGGCTGCCGTGCCACGTTTTGTGTGCGCACAGTTTTTATTAAGCCGCGACGGGGACGAGCTTACGGTTGCCGGCACCTCGCTGCAGCTCGAAGGCAGGGCGATTGCCCGCCATCTAAAGAACGCAAGCGAGTGCCTTTTGATGGCGGCAACACTGGGGGTCGGCATTGATGCCCTCTCCCGCCGGTACCAGACCGTATCGCCGCTGCGTGCACTTCTTATAGACGCCTGTGCAAACTCGTTGATTGAGGATCTGTGCGACCAGATACAATCGGCAGCAGAGCAGGAGATTTGCGGGCAGAGCCAAAAGCTGACATGGCGGTTCTCGCCGGGCTACGGAGACCTGCCCCTTACGGTTCACGGCGTTTTTTTGCCGCTGCTTGATACCGGGCGGAGAATGGGTTTGTATGAAACCCAGCAGCATCTGTTAACACCGCAAAAATCCGTGACCGCAATCATGGGGATTGTTCCGCGTGAAGAAAAGACGACCGAAAAGGGCTGCGACGTATGCGACGGGCGCGAAAATTGTAATTACGCACAGGAGGGCACCGATGGTGACACTCAAAGAGCGCATTAAAAATGATATCCTGATACTCGACGGTGCAATGGGCACCATGTTGCAGCAGATGGGGTTAAAGCTCGGGGAATACCCGGATCTCTACAGCATTACCCATCCAGACCTCATTGCAAAGGTGCACCGCGGATATCTTGAGAGCGGAAGCGACATTATCTATACCAACACCTTTGGCGCGAACGCAAAAAAGCTAAAGGATACGCAGTACAGCGTTGCCGATGTGATTACCGCCGCTGTTTCGATTGCCAAAAAAGAGACGGACGCATTTGGCGCGTATGTCGCGCTGGATATCGGTCCCATTGGCGAGCTGATTGAACCGATGGGTCCCATGCGCTTTGAGGAGGCATACCGTCTGTTTGCCGAGCAGGTCAAGGTGGGTGCCGCGGCAGGGGCGGACCTTGTCGTCATCGAAACCATGACCGACCTATACGAGTGTAAGGCGGCGCTGCTTGCGGCAAAAGAAAACTGTACGCTGCCCGTTATCTGCACCATGAGCTTTGAGCAGAATATGCGCACCTTTACCGGTTGCGATTACAGGGCAATGGCGCTGACGCTGGAAGGTCTGGGTGCCGATGCCATCGGCATTAACTGTTCCCTTGGTCCGGCAGAAATCCTGCCCATTGCGCGGGAGCTCGTGAAGTACACGAACCTTCCCTTAGTGGTAAAGCCCAACGCAGGGCTGCCATCCCCCGACAGCTCGTTTTACGCCGTGGAGCCGGAGCAGTTTGCCCAGACGATAGTAGAGTATGTCGGCTTTGGTGTAACCATGGTTGGCGGCTGCTGCGGCACTGATGTGCGGTATATATCGGCGGTGAAGCAGGCGGTAAAAGGGCTTAAGCGGGTTAAAAGAGAACCTGTGCGCCGCTATGCCGTGTGCTCCGGCTCGAAGATGGTGGAGATCGACCGCGTGCGCGTGATCGGCGAGCGCATCAACCCCACAGGAAAGAAGCTGTTTAAGCAGGCTTTGATTGATCGAAACATCGACTATATCCTGCGTCAGGCTATCGAGCAGGCGGATGCAGGCGCGGATATCCTCGACGTCAATGTCGGCATCCCCGACATCAACGAGCCCGAAACGTTGGCGTCTGTTGTAAAGGCAATCCAAAGCGTTACCGACCTGCCGCTTCAGATCGATTCCTCCGACCCCTTCGCCATCGAGGCTGCACTTCGTATATACAACGGCAAGGCGATTGTGAACTCGGTCAACGGGGACGAGAAGGTGCTTGCGGGCATTCTGCCTGTCGTCAAAAAATACGGCGCGGCTGTTGTCGGGCTGACGCTGGACGAGGACGGCATCCCCGATACTGCAGAGCAGCGCGTCGCGATAGCACGGCGCATTCTAACACGCGCACAGGAGCATGGCATACCGCGCGAGGACGTATATATCGACTGCCTAACCCTAACCGTCAGCGCGCAGCAGGAGAACGCGGCAGAAACCCTGCGCGCCGTTAAGCTGGTCAGCGATGAGCTAAAGGTAAAAACGGTACTGGGTGTTTCTAATATCTCGTTCGGTTTGCCCGAGCGGGAGCTTGTCAACCGCTCGTTCTTAACCATGGCGCTGCAAAACGGGTTAAGCTTACCGATTATCAACCCCAATATCCGCTCGATGATGGATGTGGTCTATGCCGCCGAGGTGTTGCTTGGCATCGACCGAAACAGTGAGCGTTATGTACAGCGTTTTGCGGCCGAAAAGGATGCTTCGCCCCAGGCGGCGGCACCCCAGAATAGCGAAAACCTGCCCATCGTGTATTATATTAAAAAAGGGTTAAAAGACCAGTGCCGCGACAAGGCGCGCGCGCTGTTGCAGGAGTATTCTCCGCTTCTGGTGGTAAGCGACCATCTGATTCCCGCGCTTGACGAGGTAGGTTTGGAATACGAGGCAGGCAGGTTATTTCTGCCGCAACTCATCTCGGCGGCAGAGACCGCCAAGGTGGCGTTTGAGCTGGTAAACCAGGCTATGCCAAAGGGTGAGCGGCGCAAAGATATGCCCGTGGTGCTATGTACTGTGAAGGGAGATATTCACGACATTGGCAAGAATATCGTTAAGGTTGTACTTGAAAATTACGGCTATCGAATCATCGACCTTGGCAGGGACGTTTCTCCCGAAGCGGTGGTGCGCGCGGCAAAGGAAAGCGGCGCAAGGCTTGTTGGGCTAAGTGCTTTAATGACCACCACCATCAAAAGCATGGAGGAGACCATCGCTCTTATAAAGCGGGAGAAACTAGACTGTAAAGTCTGTGTGGGCGGGGCGGTTCTTACGCCGGAATATGCCGCAAAGATGGGCTCCGATTACTATGCAAAGGACGCAAACGAGGCGGTAGCCGTTGCCAAGATGGTGTACGGACAGTAGCACTAAATCAAAGCAAAATATAGCACATGGGGGAATGCGTTACGTTTGCCCAAAAGGTAGAACGCTTGTTCGAGACACTCGGAGACCACCGATTTATGGTTCTTGCAACAAGTAAAAACGACCACGTTACCGCAAGAACCATGAGCTTTATTATCTGCGATAAGAAGTTTTACTTCCAAACAGAGCTTACGCTGACAAAGGCGGAACAAATCGAGGCAAACCAAAACGTTGCCGTTTGCTATAATAATTTTCAAATTGAGGGGACCTGCCGTGAAGTTGGGCACCCCTGCGAGCCCAAAAACAAGTTCTTTCTTGATTTGTTTCAAAGGCATTTTGCAGGCTCGTATCAAGCCTATTCACATCTTGATAACGAGCGGGTTTACGAGGTGACCCCGCTCAAGATTACGGTATGGGATTATGACGAGGGAAAACCCTACCGGGATTATTTTGATTTTGAGAAAAAGGCTTATTGGCGGGAGTACTATCACGCCGTCAGTGTATCAACATCGCACAGAGAACTCACCCCCAAAATACAAAGAGATTATAACCGTATGGGTTATCCCAAAAACATAGAAAGGCGCGGACAACATCATGAAGATTCAATGGAATAAAACCTACACCACCATCTCAATCTATGCGCTTCTGGTTATCTGCGGGGGCATCCTGTTTTATCTTATCACCAGCCGCATGGAGATTACGATGTCCTTTGTTAACAAGGTCAGCGGGCTGTTGATTCCGTTTGCGTATGGGTTTGCCATTGCGTATTTAATTAACCCCTTATGCCGTTGGCTCGAAAAACAAGTGTTTGCGTTTACGGAGAAAAAGAAACCCCATCCCAAGCTCCGCCGTGGCTTATCCATAGTTGCTACCTATTGCATTGCAATTCTTGTATTAACCGCAACGATGATGTTTATTCTGCCGCAGGTGGCATCCAACCTAAAAACAATCAGTGTCAATATATCGGGTTATTACGATAACGCCATCACAGGGGTTCGCGACTTGATGCTTTCGGTTGGGTTGACAGAAACCGTAGCCGACCAGCAGATGCAGGCTATCTTTGGATATCTGGATAATCTTCTTGATAAGTCGTCCGAGCTTATCGCTATGGCACTGCCTTATGTTTATGGAATAACCAAATCGTTTACTACGGTTCTGCTGAATCTGATTGTTGGGGTCGTAGTGTCTATCTATGTTCTTGCATCGAAAGAACGCATCTTTGCAAAGACAAAAAAGTTGTTGTTTGCACTGTTCAGTGATGCGTTTGCAAGAAGAACCATTGAAATTACGCAAAAAAGCAACCGCATCTTCAGTGGTTTTATATCCGGCAAGATTATCGATTCGCTGATTATTGGCATTTTGTGTTACATAGGCATGCTAATCTTTCGTTTTCCGTTCGCCTTGCTGGTTTCGGTTATCGTTGGCATTACAAACCTAATTCCGTACTTTGGACCGTTTATCGGGGCAATTCCTTCCACGATCCTCATCCTGCTGTTTGACCCGATGAAAGGCGTTGGCTTTGCGGTATTTGTTTTGGTCTTACAACAATTTGACGGGAACATTCTCGGCCCCAAAATACTGGGGGAGAGCACCGGCTTGTCCCCAATTTGGGTTATGTTTGCGGTTGTCGTGGGAGGCGGACTGTTTGGTGTGCTTGGCATGTTTATCGGCGTGCCGGTGTTCGCTGTGTTGTATTCGCTTGCCAAGGAGTATTTTAATGCCCGCTTAGCCAAAAAAGGGCTCAGCACCAAGACTGACAGCTATCAAACGCCGCCAACCACTCCTTAACTTGTGCACAATGGAATAAACAGGGTAGTACCTTGCATAAAGAATTATGCAAGGTACTAATTTTAAAACAGTATATTGCAATGTACAGTAGCTTGTGATATAATGCAGTCAGAAAAGGGATTACAGCAAGGAGTGTGACAATATTCAGTACAGAGTAATATACTAACTTTGCGAAGCAAATCGGAAAGGAGCGTCGTTATATGAACATTCAGTACAAAAAAGGCGTTTTGGAACTGTGTGTACTTTCATTGCTGCGGCAGGGAGATAAGTACGGTTACGAACTTGCCGAGGCAATCAGTCGAGATATTCCCGTTGCGGAGGGAACCATCTATCCGCTACTGCGCAGACTGAAGAACGAAGGATATTTTGAGGTTTACATCAAGGACTCCAGCGAGGGTCCTCCGCGTAAATACTACAAGCTCACCCAAAAGGGCGTTGACACACAAAAAGAGCAGTATAAGGAATGGTCCGAATTTACCAAACAAGTTATCAAGGTGATTGGGGGTCTTGAACATGAGAAAGAATGATTACCTGGCATTACTCAATTCACATCTTGCAGGATTACCGGAAAACGAAAAGGTAGAAATCGTCCTAGATTTTGAGGAGCATTTTTCCGTAGGTCTGGCAAAAGGCAAAACGGAAGAAGAGATCTGCGAGGATTTGGGAGACCCGATTAAAAACGCGGAGCAGTATGTGTTAGGCAGTTCTTCTAGGGTCTACGCAGGAACCGTTCCACCCGTGGTAGCAACCGCCGGAGCATATCAGGGCGCGTCTTATCGGGCGCCGGTCACACCAGGGGTAAGAAACAACAACCAGACAACCTACCTTGTCTTATTTATTCTTGCGGTGATTTTTACGGTGTTTGTATACGCATCTATTGTTCCCGTGTTCATCAGCGGCGGGGCGGTCCTTGCCTCCGGATTTGCAGCGGGTGCGGTTGTCGGTTCGTGGGTTATAACGGCGTTATTGGTATCTGTCGGGATATTCCTGATGGCGCTGGCGCTACTCATACTGCTTGCCGTTACATGGTTGTGTATGTATTTGTATCGTAAGTATAGGCAGGAAAAGGGGGTAACTGTACAATGAAAAAGGCTATAGTTATAGTCGCTATTGTCACGATGTGCTCGCTGTTGTGTGTCATTGGCTTTGGTGTGGCGGCTGTTGCTATCGGGGTTCCCGTTGCGGCAGGACAGATAAGCAAGCTCATCAATGAAGACGTCCATATTGTAGGCATGGATGTCGGTCAAGTCATCGACCGAGCATTCTGGGATTGGGATAATGATAATGCAAGCTTCGTGGCGGACGATTCCACATCAAAAACCCTTGACATGACAAATGTAAAGCGTGTTGAGATTAAAGTGGACGCTGCCCGGGTTGAGATTGCGCCGGTATCGGGCAATACGGCAACCGTTACGGTTGAGACGTTTAACCTCACCACAAGACGAACACTTAAGGCAGAGGTAAGTGGGGATACCGCGCAGATCGAGTCAAAGTATATATACGATAGTATCTCCGGTCTTTCGGGCATTAACCGCACCAAGGTCTATATCAAACTGCCTCAAAAGCAGTACGACAAGGTTATGGTAACACTCAATGCGGGCGACCTGACCATACAAGACGCCGCCTCCGCTGAGTTGGGGCTCAAGCTCAATGCAGGCAATACAACAATCAAAAACGCAACGGCAGATAAAATCACCATCTCCTGCGACG
>JAEZDF010000126.1 GCA_023429685.1 Bacillota bacterium | reverse complement strand
AGTTTTTGAAGCAAAGGATTATCACTGCGGTTATCTCGCTCATAATCCTTCTTATTGCCATCAGTTTTTTTGAAACACCCGCATTTAACATAATCATCGCTTTAATCTCTGCGCTTGCGGTATTTGAGCTGCTGCACAGCACCAGATACATTACAAACCGATTTGTGTTATGCCTGTGTATTCTTTTTTCATTTATCTATCCGTTATTGCATTTTAAGGCGTTTGACACGCATATCCTTTTTGTAGGCATGTTGTTCTTGGTTGCGCTTGGGTTTTCTTATCTTATTTGGCACGAAACGCTTATGCTGCCTACAATCTGCACCGCTTTTCTGGTTTCGCTGATTATCCCTGTGGTTTTTTCGGTGTCTATCATCATTCGCGATCGGTTTTATCCCGATGGATTATTTTTTTATCTGCTTGCGTTGTCGGGTGGATGGTTAACTGACTCTGGCGCGTACTTTGTTGGGGTGTTTTTTGGCAAGCACAAGATGGCACCCAAGATCAGCCCCCATAAAACCATCGAGGGCGCGATTGGCGGCTTAATTACCACGATTTTGGGATACCTGTTGATTGGACTGCTATACTCCTTTTACCTTCAGTCGGTTGGCGATCGGGTTACGATAGCCTACCCGGTGCTTGCAGTAAGCGCGCTAATCTGTGGTTTAGCAGCAATATTAGGCGATTTGTTTGCCTCCATAATCAAACGACAGACGGGGATAAAGGATTACGGAAATATCTTTCCCGGGCACGGTGGGGTAATGGATCGGTTTGACAGTGTTTTGTTTGTGTCGCCGATTATCTATGCAATTATAAGCTTTTTCCCCATTATTACAAGAGGATGATAAAATGCAGCCACATTTTCTTCGAGTTATTCGAAGGGGTGTGGCTTGTTGCAAGCAGGGAGATTTCTCGATAAAGCCTGTTTTTCGATGATTTCCTACTCTCACAAAATCATTGTACGAGGCATGATTATTATGAAAAAACTCTCCCTTTTGGGGTCTACTGGTTCTATTGGTACGCAGGCACTTGAAGTATGTCGTCAAAGCGGTTATGCGGTCGCTTCACTTGCCGCAGCGACCAATACAAAATTGCTTGAACAGCAGGTTCGTGAATTTAACGTTCCTGTAGTCGCGATATATGACAAAACCGCGTATAAGGACTTAAAGCTTCGTCTTGCCGACACCTCGGTTCGAGTGCTTGCTGGGGAAGAGGGCGTTTGTGAAGCGGCATCGCTTACAGAGTGCGATACGGTGCTCAACGCTGTTGTGGGTATCGCAGGTCTGCGGCCTACTATGGCGGCAATTTCAGCAAAAAAAACGCTGGCACTCGCAAATAAAGAGTCTCTTGTTGCGGGCGGCGCGCTTGTCATGAAGGCGGCAAAGGAAAATGGCGTTTCTATCCTGCCGGTGGACAGCGAGCACAGCGCGATATTTCAATGCCTTACGGGAAACAATAATTCGGATGAGTTAAGCAGAATAATACTGACGGCATCGGGTGGTCCGTTTTTTGGAAAAACCAAAGAGCAGCTTTTTGACGTGACGCGGGAACAGGCACTTCGGCATCCCAACTGGGATATGGGTGCAAAGATTACGATAGACAGCGCCACCATGATGAACAAAGGGCTGGAGATTATTGAGGCGGCTTGGCTGTTTGATGTATCTGCACAGCAGATTGACGTTGTGGTGCATCGGGAGAGCGTAATTCATTCCGCCGTAGAGTATATAGACGGTTCGGTTATTGCGCAGCTAGGGGTGCCCGACATGCGGTTGCCGATACAGTATGCGCTGACCTACCCTAATCGGCTGCCCTGTCCTTCCCACAGGCTTTCTTTGACCCAATACGGAACACTGACCTTTTTTGAGCCGGATTATGAGACGTTTCTTTGCCTTAATGCGGCAAAACAGGCGCTCTTGCTCGGCGGGCTTGCGTCTTGTGTTATCAATGGTGCCAATGAGCAGGCGGTTGCTCTCTTTTTAGACGGACAGATCCGTTTTACCGATATCGGCGAACTGGTTTGCGGCGCGTTGCAACATTTACCGCACGACGCTGCACATAATATAGAGGATGTATTTTCTGCGGATAAAGCCGCTCGTGAATATGTTTTAACACAATACACGAGCTTGCGCTCGTAAAAACGCCAATTATTTGAGTGTTTAGTATAATATAGAATGGGATGGGTTGACGAATGGGGTTAAACCTTTCTTCGGTACTCAACGTTGCGGGCACGGTACTATTGACGGTGCTTATATTTGGTCTGATTATCTTCATCCATGAACTCGGTCACTTTCTTACTGCGAAAGCGACAAAGATCAAGGTCAACGAGTTTGCCCTTGGTATGGGTCCTGCGCTGTTTCATTTTACACGCGGAGAAACAAAGTACGCGCTTCGGCTCTTTCCTATCGGCGGATACGTTAGCATGGAGGGCGAAAATGAAGACAGCGATGACGACCGCTCGTTTGGGCATCGTCCGGTTTGGTGCCGTATTCTTGTTGTGGTAGCTGGCGCTCTGATGAATTTGGTGCTTGGGTTTCTTATCGTACTGATTATTACCGCAAACCAGTCAGCCGTTGCATCTACGACCATTGCGGTGTTTGACAGCCAGGCAACCAGCAACACCGCGCTCAAAGAAAACGATGAGATACTAAAGATAAACGGGTCACCCGTTCGCATTGACTACGATATCATCTTTTCTCTCGTCCGTGATACCGACGGCAAAGCGGACTTTGTTGTTCGACGCGACGGTGAGATAGTGACGCTTGCCGATGTACCGTTTCCTGTGCAAAAAACTGCTGAAGGGCAAACCATTCGGCTTGATTTTAAGGTGTATCCGGTTGAGAAGAACATCTTTACCGTAACTCGGCAGGCGTTTTTTTACTCCGTTACCATTGCGCGCGTGGTATGGGTTTCGCTGCTTGATCTGATAACCGGCAAGTTTGGTGTACAGCAGCTTTCGGGTCCTGTCGGTGTTTCACAGGCAATCGGGCAGGCCTCGTCCATCGGATGGCAGTCGGTGTTTTCGCTTGCAGCGTTTATCACCATCAACGTGGGGATATTTAACCTGCTTCCGCTTCCTGCACTCGATGGCGGACGTTTGTTGTTTTTAATTATCGAGATTATTCGCCGCAAACCGGTGAACCCAAAATACGAGGGCTTTGTTCATACCGCGGGGTTTGCGCTGCTAATTCTACTGATGATTGTCGTCACTTTTAATGATATTGCGCGGCTGATACGCGGATAAACACAACGGACAGACGAAAGGACTAGTAGGGCAGGATGATGACAGACCGATTTCACACAAAAAAAGTCTCTGTCGGCGGAGTACCAATCGGCGGGGGAAGTCAGATAGCAATCCAGTCGATGCTGTCTGTTTTATCTACGGATAGACAGGGCAATATTCGTCAGGCGAAGGCACTTGCCGACGCCGGTTGTGACATTCTTCGTGTTGCAATCCCAGATGAGCACGCCGTAAAACTGGTTTATGATATAAAATCAAACGTGGATGTGCCGCTTGTTGCGGACATCCACTTTAACTACCGGCTTGCTTTGGAATGCGCAGCGGCGGGTGTGGATAAAATACGCATCAACCCCGGAAACATCGGCAGTGACCAGCGCGTAAAAGAGGTTGCGGATGCCTGCCGTAGGAAGGGCATCCCAATACGCATCGGGGTCAATTCCGGGTCGGTGGAAAAGGACATCCTTGCCCGTTACGGCGCGCCGACAGCGGACGCGCTGTGTGACAGTGCGATGTATCACGTATCCTTGCTGGAGCGATTTGATTTTGCGGATATCGTGATTTCGATGAAATCCTCCGACGTAAAAACGATGGTTCAGGCATACCGGCTTGCCGCACAGCGGTGTTCCTACCCATTGCATCTGGGAGTAACGGAGGCTGGCACCGAACGAATGGGTCTGATAAAATCAGCGGCAGGGCTCGCGTCGCTCTTAGTCGATAACATCGGCGACACGGTGCGTGTCTCGCTGACGGACGATCCCGTAAAAGAGGTCTATGCGGCACGGGATATTCTAAAAGGGCTTGGTTTGCGCGGGGGGGTTAATGTAATCTCCTGTCCCACCTGCGGAAGAACCAAGATCGATTTGATTGCACTTGCCAAAGAGGTCGAAAGCCGCCTTAATAATTTGGACAAGGATATTACCGTTGCCATTATGGGATGTGCCGTAAACGGACCGGGCGAGGCGCGCGGAGCGGATATTGGCATAGCAGGCGGTGACGGGGAGGCAATCCTGTTTAAAAAGGGAGAGATTGTCCGCAAAATCCCCGAGCAGGATATTGTGACAGAGCTATTAAAAGAGATTGACCTGATGTAACACAAGCCACAGAAACGGAAAGGCAGGATGTTTACCGATGATACGGACCTTTGGCAGCCTGTTTGCCGCAGCAATCGGAAAAGAGGGGATACCATCCCCATTATATGACGGTGTAGTACAGCATCTTGACATCAATAAGGAGCGTGCAACGCTGGTGGTTACCGTACGCCTAAGCGCTACGGTATCTAAAAAGGAGCTTTGGGCATTGGAGGACAAGCTTGCACACAAGATGCAGCTTACTTCCGTCAGCATTCAGCCGCAGTATGACGTCGCATTATTAAGTGCGGAGTATTTTCCCGAGTTTGTATGTACACTGCGAAGGATGGGCAAGATTGTAAACGGATTTTTGGACAACGCAACGGTTACACTCGATGATAAAACAATGACGATTACTCTTTGCCAAGGAGGCAAAAAGCTACTAACACAAACCGGCTTTGAACATGCGCTTGCTATGCTGATGCAAAAGGAGTTTTCCGCCACACGGGAGATTGTGTTTGACGGGGTGTGCGAGATATCTGGCGAGCAGGCAACACCAACTGCTCAGCCCTCTGAGGTAAAAACCGATTTTGGTACGGCAACTGCCGCGCCGTGGGAACCTACAATCCCACAGGAAAAGGATGCGCCGCGCACAAAAGAGTCTCGGCCCAAAAGGGAGAGTGCGGCTCAGAGCAATGGCGGACTGTTATACGAGGGGTTGCCAATTATTGCGGGCAGCGTAAAGGTTTTGTTTGGCAAGGCAATTAACGAACTCCCCATGCCGCTGAGCGAGGTGACCTCCGAGTCGGGCAAGGTGCTTGTTTGGGGCGATATCATTGCCATTAACCGCAAGGAAACGCGGGACGGCGAAAAGTACATATACGCAATCGATTTTACCGATTACACCGACTCCAATACATTAAAGCTAATCTGTAACAAAAAACGCGACAGTGCAAAGATTACAAAGCTAGACGAGTTAAAAACGGGCATGACGATTCTTATACGCGGAGACGCAAGCTACGACACCTTTGACAAAGAGGTCAGCATCCGTGTGTTTGATATTTCCACCGCGCAAAAAGCAAAACGCAGCGATACGGCCGAGAAGAAACGTGTCGAGCTGCATTGTCATACCAACATGTCCGCGGTTGACGGCATGACCGCCGCCAAAGACCTGATTATGTGCGCATACAAATGGGGGCACAAGGCAATCGCGATTACCGACCATGGTGTGGTACAGGCATACCCCGAGGTGATGAACACCGTAAGTGACATTCGCAAGGGCGGCGGCGAGTTCAAAGCCATCTACGGCATCGAGGCATATCTGGTGCCCGATTCGATTAACGCCGTTTCGGGGGAGCATAAGGCGTCCTTTGACGAACAGGCAATCGTGTTTGACGTTGAGACCACTGGCTTTTCCATTTACAGCGACCGCATGATTGAGATTGGCGCTGTTAAGCTGGTAGGCGGAGAGATTGTAGACACCTTTTCTACCCTTATTAACCCCAAGCGTCCAATCAGCGCAAAAATAACCGAACTGACTTCGATTACCAATGACATGGTAAAGGATGCGCCGCTTGAAAAAGAGGCAATGGATGCGTTTGTTGCATTTTGTGGCGACGCAAAGGTTCTGGTTGCACACAACGCCGCATTTGACACTGGCTTTATCGATGCGGCGGCTGCGCGCTATGGAATGAAAATGAATTACACTTCGGTGGATACGGTGCCGATAGCACGCGCTTTGTTGCCGCAGCTTTCTAACCATAAGCTAGACACGGTTGCAAAGGCACTGGAACTAAGTAAGTTTCAGCATCATCGCGCGTGTGACGATGCGGCGGTGCTTGCAAAGATATATTTAAAGTTTGTAGAGATGTTGCGTTCGCAGCAAGGCGTGACAGCAATCGAGCAGGTTAATAGCGGGCTGTCGGTATCGGATTATAAAAAACTACCCGCGTACCACGCAATTATTCTGGTAAAAGAAAAGGCAGGTCTTAAAAATCTATACAAGCTCGTGTCGCTTGCTCATATCGACCATTTTTACAAAAAGCCTCGCATACTAAAATCAGAGCTTACGAAGCATCGCGAGGGTCTCATTGTCGGAACAGCCTGTGAAGCCGGTGAGCTTTACAGGGCTATGCTGGAGCGCAAGAGCGAAAATGACCTCTTGGAGCTTGCTGCGTATTATGATTATCTTGAGATTCAGCCGATTGCAAACAACGCACACCTAGTGCGTAGCGAACGAGTGTGGGATAACGAGCAGCTAAAAGATTACAACAAACAGATTGTTGCCCTTGCTGACCGGCTTGGCAAGCCATGTGTTGCAACCTGTGATGTCCACTTTCTCAATGAAAGTGATGCGGATTTTCGCCGTATACTACTCTCCGGTCAGGGGTTTTCGGATGCGGAGAATCAGCCTCCGTTATACCTTCGCACAACCGACGAGATGCTTGCCGAGTTTTCTTATTTAGGGGAGGAAAAGGCGTACGAGGTTGTTGTTGAGAACACCGTAAAGATTGCAGATATGATTGCTGACGACATCCGTCCGATACCCAAAGGGACTTACCCCCCCAGCATAGAAGGCTCGGAGGAGGAACTGCAGCGTCTTACCTGGGGAAAGGTACATGAAATCTACGGTGATAATCCACCTGAGGTGGTATCTTCTCGTTTGGAGAGGGAGCTTACCTCCATTATAAAGCACGGCTTTGCGGTGCTTTATATGATTTCGCAGAAGTTGGTAGCCAAAAGCGAAAGTGATGGGTATCTGGTCGGCTCTCGCGGCTCGGTCGGCTCGTCGTTTGTCGCCACGATGGCGGGCATCTCGGAGGTCAACCCGCTTCCGGCACATTATGTGTGCCCATGCTGCAGGAACAGCCAGTTTTTCTTAGACGGCTCCGTCGCGTCGGGTTACGATCTGCCAGAGAAGGATTGCCCTGTTTGCGGTACGCGTTACCGTCAGGACGGTCACGACATCCCGTTCGAAACCTTTCTAGGCTTTGACGGAGATAAAGCACCCGATATCGACCTTAATTTTTCGGGAGAGTATCAGGCTACCGCGCACCGCTACACAGAAGAGCTGTTTGGCTCAGATCATGTATTCAAGGCGGGTACCATCGCCACAGTTGCGGATAAAACCGCCTTTGGCTATGTGAAGAAATATCTGGAGGAGCACGGAAAAACCGTACACCGCGCCGAGATAAACCGTTTAATCCAAGGGTTGCTCGGAGTCAAACGCACCACGGGTCAGCATCCGGGCGGAATGGTTGTTGTGCCAGCGGAGTATGATGTCACCGATTTTACCCCCATCCAGCACCCTGCTGACCAAAAGGATAAGGGTGTTACTACAACCCATTTTGACTTTCACTCACTGCACGACACCATCCTGAAGCTCGATATTTTGGGGCATGATGTTCCCACTCTGTACAAGCATCTGGAGCAACTAACGGGTATTAGCATGAACGATGTGCCCACGAGCGCACCCGAGGTACTCAGCCTGTTCACCTCCACCGAAGCGCTGGGCGTTACACCCGACGAGATTGGCTGCCAGACCGGTTCGCTTGCCATCCCCGAGATGGGCACGGAGTTTGTGCGTGGACTGCTCATCGACGCACAACCCAAAACCTTTTCCGACCTGTTGCAGATATCGGGACTTTCCCACGGCACCGACGTATGGCTGGGAAACGCCCAGGAGCTGATTAAAAACAAAACCTGCACAATCTCGGAGGTTATTGGTACGCGCGACTCGATTATGTCCTACCTGATTTACAAGGGAGTAGACAAAAAGCTTGCCTTTAAAATAATGGAGTGCACCCGTAAAGGAAAGGCGCAAAAGGAGTTCACCCCCGAAATCATACAAACCATGCTTGACCACAATGTGCCGCAGTGGTATATCGACAGCTGTTTAAAGATTAAATACATGTTTCCGAAAGCACACGCCTGCGCGTATGTTATCGGCGCAATGCGCATGGGCTGGTTTAAGATTCATTATCCATTAGAGTTTTATGCCGCGTTCTTCACCGTGCGCGGCGGCGACTTCGACGCCGAGAGTGCCATGGCGGGCAAAAGCTTTGTCATGCGCAAGATGCGCGAACTGACCGAGCGAAAGAATGACCGTACGGCAAAGGAAGATGGAATGTTTGAAACACTCCAGATTATAAATGAAATGCTGGCAAGAGGGCTGGAGTTTTTGCCGGTAAGCCTGTATCGTTCACATGCAACCAGCTATCTGTGCGAGGGCGGAAAGATTCGTCTGCCATTCTGCTCCCTGAAAGGCGTGGGTGAAAACGCCGCGCAAGCATTGCTTGCAGCAAGGGAGGGGGAGCCGTTTATCTCGGTGGATGAGCTTGCTGAGCGTTCAGGGGTATCCAAAACGGTAATCGAGATACTCAGCCAAGCGGGAGCTTTGGATGAATTGCCCAAAACCAGCCAGCTGACCTTGTTTTAAATGTACTATATTACAGAAAATTCAGTTCATTGTTCCCCATTGATTGACACGCGTAATTTACTGTGGTAATATAGTAGCATACTAAAGTGACAAGTATATGCCATAACGGAACAATTCCCAGAAAGGGTTGGTTATTTTCATGAGACGCTATAACACCATGACTCCAGAGGGAATCAGAGACCTTTTGTTTGAGGAGTGTGTTGCCAGAAGAACCTGCGAAAAGAACCTGCGGCAGCTGTTTACCGGCAGAGGGTACAACGAGGTTGTGACCGCGGGGCTTGAATACTACGATGTTTTTTCTGAGGATAACCGACATTTTCCCCAAGATGCCATGTATAAGCTGACGGACTATCACGGTCGGCTGCTTGTGTGCAGACCCGATTCAACGGCGCCCATTGCGCGGCTTGTTGCCACGCGCCTGCGCGAGGAACCGCTGCCTATCCGCCTGTTTTACAATCAGGACGTTTATCAGATGACCAAAAGCCTGTCCGGGCGCAGCAACGAGATTGTTCAGATGGGCATTGAGCTGATCGGCTCCGGCACGGAGCGTGCCGATTTAGAGGTAATCTGCATCGCACTCGACGCGCTAAAGGCAATTAACAGCGCAGACTTTCGGTTTGAAATCGGACACATCGGGTTTTTTAACGCGCTATCAAAAAGCCTACCAGTGGATGACGACATCCGCGAGGAAATCAGAACGCTCGTCGAGGCAAAAAACTACGCGGCGCTGAACGATCTGCTTGACCGGGTAGGCAAAGCAAAGGGGTTACAGGCCTTAAAGCGTTTGCCGTCGCTGTTTGGCGGGGCAGAGGTGATTGATGAGGCGATGGAGCTGTTTAACAGCACCGAAACGGCACAGATTCTTGGTTATCTCAAAGACCTGTACCGCGAGATAGAGAAGCTCGGGCTTAAGGATAAGGTAATTATCGACCTTGGGCTTGTTCATCGCAGGGAGTATTACACCGGCGTGGTATTCCGTGGATATATTGAAGGCTACGGCGAGCAGGTTTTATCAGGCGGCAGATATGATAGTCTTCTCTCCGACTTTGGCAGACCCTTGCCTGCTGTGGGATTTGGGGCCGATATCACAGCCATCGTAGCGGCGCTAGCCCGAAGTGGAAGAGCTGCAAAACGTCGGATTGCAGATGCGCTTGTTTATGCGGATTCTGAGTATCAGATAAACGGTTTGGTATTTCTGCAGACGCTCACAGACCAAGGCTTGCGGTGTGAAAATGCATTGACCGAAAGCTTGGAAGAGGCAATAGAATACGCAAGGCAAACGGGGATACCAAAGCTTTATTACGTACACGCACAGACCGAGGAGATTAAGCTGTAATCGGGCGTTTTAGTGCGGGAGGGATAGATTATGAGACCACTTCGGATTGCATTGACCAAAGGTAGGCTAGAAAAGGAGACCGTTGCACTGTTTGAGCGCATGGGGCTTGACTGCGAGGTGTTGGTCAACAAAGGGCGTAAGCTGATATTGGCACTGCCCGATGCAAACCTTGAGGTTGTACTTGCGAAAGCCGCCGATGTAATCACCTATGTGGAGCATGGCGTGTGTGACCTTGGTGTAGTAGGCAAGGATACCATCATGGAGCAGGGACGCAGCTTTTATGAGATGCTTGACCTTGGGTTTGGTCGATGCCGGTTTGCGCTTGCCGCGCCAAAGGGGCTTGATTTTTACAAGGGCTACAATGTAAAAACGATCGCAACGAAATATCCGAGTGTTGCGCAGGAGTTTTTTGAATCCAAGGGGATGGATGTTCGCATTGTGAAGATAGAAGGCTCGGTTGAGCTTGCACCGCTAATCTCTTTGGCGGACGCGATTGTGGATATTGTCGAGACCGGCTCTACACTGCGCGAAAATGGGCTTGAAATTATCGAGGAGATTGCGCCAATTTCGGCGAGGGTGATTGTAAACATTGCGTCGCTGAAGCTTCGTAAAAACGAGATTGAATCGCTGCTTTTTAAAATGGACGCGAAGCTTGCAAGTGCCGAACATTGCGGATAACAACAGAGTGATTAGGGGTGTGAAGTTATGATAAACATGGTAAACGCAAACGGAAAAGACGAACTTACGTTGCTTGACGCGCTGCACAAAAGAAGCACAGAGACAAGCAAAGAGGTGTCTGAGCAGGTAGCAAAGATTATCGAGGATGTCCGGCAAAACGGCGATCGTGCGGTGCTGGAATATACCAAACGCTTTGATCGATTTGTGCCTGAGGCACTGCTGGTCTCGCAAGAGGAGATTGATGCGGCGGTTGCCGCGGCTGATTCTGAGTTTATAAAAGCCCTGCAAAAAGCTGCCGACAACATCGCGGCATACCATGAAAAACAACTCACACACGGCTTTGTGGTAACCGATGAAAACGGCGTAGTAATGGGTCAGCGGGTTCGCGGGCTGCACAGTGTTGGTTTGTATGTACCCGGCGGCACAGCGGCATACCCCTCTTCGGTACTGATGAATGCGATTCCTGCAAAGATAGCCGGCGTAAAAGAGATTGTCATGGTTACGCCCCCCACGCAGGGCGGTGCAAACCCCGATATCCTTGTAGCCGCAAGCATTGCGGGCGTTAGTAAGATTTACTTAGTAGGCGGAGCGCAGGCGGTAGCGGCACTCGCTTACGGAACCGAGACCATCCCGAAGGTGGATAAGATAGTAGGTCCCGGAAACATCTATGTGGCAACCGCGAAGCGTCTGCTGTACGGTGTGGTGGATATCGATATGGTGGCGGGTCCCAGCGAGATTCTGATTATCGCCGACGAAACTGCAGACCCCGTATACCTTGCCGCCGATATGCTCAGCCAGGCAGAGCACGATGTACTAGCCAGTGCCATCCTGCTCACCAGCAGCGAGCTGGTCGCGAAACAAACCAAAGAACACCTTGCAAAGCAGACCGAAAACGCCCCGCGCCGCGAGATTATTGAGCGCTCATTGTGTGATTATTCCGCGATTCTTATATGCGACACCCTTGACCGCGCCGTAGAGCTCGCAAATTCGCTAGCACCCGAGCACCTTGAGGTCATGACCGATAACCCGGCGGAGTATCTAGGCAGGCTGGATAACGCGGGCTCCGTGTTTCTCGGGAAATACTCTCCCGAGCCGCTCGGCGACTACTACGCGGGTCCCAACCACGTTCTGCCAACAAGCGGTACCGCTAGATTCTTCTCGCCGCTTTCGGTAGACAGCTTTGTGAAGAAGTCAAGCTTTATTCAGTATACAGAAAAGGCGCTGAAAGCGGCGAAGGACGATATTATCCTGATTGCAGAAAAAGAAGGGCTTTACGCACACGCCAATTCAGTACGTGTTCGATTTGACGATTAGCCCATATCTTGTTTGGAAAGGCAGAGAGTAAATGGCATACGAAATCTGCGATAAGATAAAGAATATGACCCCGTACGAGCCGATTAGCGGGAACTACCCCATTCGGCTTGATGCAAATGAATCCTTTTTACAGCCGGATGAAGGGCTACAGATGAAGCTACTAGAAGCGGTGGCGGGCGTAGCGATGAACCGCTACCCCGATGCGCTCGCGGCAGATGTTTGCGCCGCTTTTGCCAAACGGTACAGGGTACAGCCCGAATGTGTAGTGGCAGGAAACGGCTCGGACGAGCTGATTTCGGTTATTATAGGCTGCATGCTGCAAAAGGGCGAACCTTTGCTAACGCTTGCGCCAGACTTTTCTATGTACCGCTTTTACGGCGAACTGCAGGAGCTAAACCTTGTTACATTGCAAAAGCGCGAGGATTTGACCATTTCTGCACAGGAGATTATCAAAGCGGCAAAGGAAGCACACGCAAAGGCGATCATCTTCTCGAACCCCTGCAACCCGACATCCTTGGTAATGGACGCGAATGATGTGCTTGAGATTGCAAAGCAAACCGACGCACTGGTGATTGTTGACGAAGCTTACATGGATTTTTGTGACCAGTCAATCCTGTGTAAAGTGTCGGAGCTTGACAACGTAATTGTACTAAAAACCTGTTCCAAGGCAATGGGTGCGGCGGCACTTCGTCTTGGCTTTGCCGTGACCAATGCAAAGATAGCAAACGCCCTGCGCGCGGCAAAATCGCCCTACAACACCGATGCTTTCTCGCAGGCGATGGGAACTGTTTTACTTGGCGAGGATGAATACCTTGATAACTGTGTTCTCTTGATTAAGAGAAGCCGTGATGTTTTGTACGACGGGTTGACGAGACTTGCCGAGTTTAAAAAGAACAGAATTATTAAGGTTTTTAAGCCCCAGACCAACTTTGTTTTGATAGAAATGGATAACGGAAAAGCATGTTTTGACGCACTGCTGGCAATAGGGATTGTTGTGCGGCATATGGGCGACTACCTGCGTATCACGGCGGGCACCGATGTAGAGAACGCGTCTGTGTTGTCTGCGCTTGCAAGGCTGCTATAAACCGGGTACAGACAAGAAACGCGAATTTAAGGAGGGCGGAAAAGCCATGAGAGAAGGGCAAAAGCAAAGAACCAGCAAAGAAACGGATATTATCGTCAAGATGAATCTGGATGGGTCTGGTAAGACCGATATTTCCACCGGAATCGGTTTTT
>JAEZDF010000118.1 GCA_023429685.1 Bacillota bacterium | reverse complement strand
TTATGCCCACACGTCAGGGAAGATACACACTGCGTCTTGACACCTGTCCCAGCATTGCCGCGTATGCGTCGGTGGTGGGAAAAAAGGAGAGCGAAGGGCCGCTTGCGCGCTACTTTGACATGATCTGCACCGACACCACCATGGGTGAAGAGACGTGGGAAAAGGCGGAAAGCCGTCTGCAAAAGGATGCCGTGAACAAGGCGCTATCCAAGGCGCAGCTTTCGCCTGCCGACATCGATTATGTGTTTGCGGGCGACCTGCTCAACCAGTCCATCAGCTCCACCTACGGGCTGCGTGACCTAGGTGTGCCGTTTTTGGGGCTGTTCGGCGCGTGTTCCACCATGGCGGAATCGCTGTGCATCGGCTCGGTGTTTGTGGATACGGGTGCGGCGGGCAGCTGCATCTGCGTCACCTCATCGCATTTCTGTTCGGCAGAG
Organism: Bacillota bacterium; assembly: GCA_023429685.1. GTDB lineage: Bacteria > Bacillota > Clostridia > Oscillospirales > Ruminococcaceae > Acetanaerobacterium. The sequence goes on along the minus strand of JAEZDF010000118.1, from coordinate 12,900 downwards.
CGACAGTTTCGCTACCCGCTGGAGTACGGCGGTCTGCGCGCACCCAGCTCGCAGTGGACGGTGACGGGCTCGGGCTGCGCGATTGTAAAACAGTCGGCGCTCGCACCCTATGTGCGCGCGGTGACGGTGGGTAAGGTGCAGGATATGGGCATCACCGACGTGAACAACATGGGTGCCGCAATGGCACCCGCGGCGGCAGACACACTGCTGACCTATTTTACCGACACCGCAACCTCCCCCGACCAGTACGACCTGATTTTAACCGGCGACCTCGGGCAGGTGGGCTCGGAGCTAGTTATCGAGCTGCTCAAGCGCGAGGGGTACGACATCTCGGGTCGCCACAGCGACTGCGGCATGCTGATCTTTGACCTAGAGGAGCAGGGGGTGAACGCGGGCGGCTCGGGCTGCGGGTGCAGCGCGTCGGTGCTGTGCTCGTATATCCTGTCCCGCATTAAGGAAGGCGCACTCAACAATGTGCTGTTTGTCGCAACGGGCGCGCTGATGAGCACCACCAGCCTGCAACAGGGCGAAAGCATTCCCGGCATTGCGCATCTGGTGTACCTGTCCAACACCAAATGGAGTTAATAGCCAATCATTGATTGGCATTTAAAAAACCTACGGTTTTTCGCGCAATATGAAATCCACATCGTAGGGGCGATTAGCAATCGCCCGCATTCTACCCGCAAGAATAATACCACGCAATACTTCATTAACCCCTCGTCGCTCCGTCACAGACCGGTAAAAGCAAAATTGCATCTGCGCTTTCGTAGCCCAATTTTCCGAGTAAACGGATGAGAGAAAGGACAAACCCCATGAACTATGTAAACGCCTTCTGGGTCGGCGGACTGCTGTGCGCCATTGCCCAGGTTTTAATCAGCAAAACCAAGCTGACCCCCGCGCGCATTCTTGTTACCTATGTGGTCGCGGGCGTGGTGCTCGGTGCACTGGGGGTATACCAGCCGCTGGTCGAGTTTGCGGGCGCGGGTGCTACCGTGCCGCTCACCGGCTTTGGTTACCTAATTGCAAAGGGCACCAAGGAGGCCATCCGCCAGGAGGGGCTGATTGGCGCATTAACGGGCGGTATTACCGCCGCCGCCGCGGGCATAACCGCCGCCGTGTTCTTCGGCTTTTTGGTGGCGCTCATCTTCAAGCCAAAGGATAAGGCATAATGCCCACACAACAGACAGAGGGAACGGATTTTTCCGTTCCCTCTTTGCCTCTGTAGGGGTTGCCGTACGGTATTGTCTACCGAACAAACGATGTAAGGTTTGTGCTGGTCTAGCGGCGCTTTTTGCCCAAAAACGCAACGCCCACCACCTCGGGACCGCTGTTAATGGCAATGCACGCGCCGATGTAGTAGATGCCCACCGGCGGGTAGCCCAGTGCCTTGGTCAGCGCCTTTGCGCAATCCTCGCCCACGCCGTCGCGGCTGCCGTGCACAACAAGGTAGGGCGATTTCGGCTCCGCCCTCCGCTCCTTTACAAGCTCGACGGTGCGGGTAATGACCGCCTTGTCTCCGCGCACCTTGTCCTCAATGTTCATCTTGCCGTCTATAATCGAGATAACAGGGCGCAGTCCGAGCATCTCGCCTACAAACGCCGCCACAACGCCGATGCGCCCCGACTTTTTGGCGTATTCCAGCGTATAGGGGGTAAACAGGATCTCAACACGCGTAAAAAAGTCCTCGAGGTATGCGGCGGCCTCCTTTGCGGTAGCACCCGCGCGCACCATCTTTACCGCCTCGATCTGGGGGTAGCCGTAGCTCATGGTGTAGTTTAGGCTGTCTACCACATAGATCTCAAGCTCGGCGTTGGGGTGGTCGTCGTAGTACATCGTGCGTGCCATGACCGCGGCATCCTTGGTGGCGGAGCCGGTGGAGGAGATTGCCGTGACGATGACCGCCTCGTAGCCCTGTGCGGCGGCCTTTTCGTACTCCTCTAAGTAGGTTGCGTAGGTAATCTGCGCGGTGGTGGGGATGCCGATGCTGTTTTTCAGGATCTCGTAGAACTCGGTGTTTGAAAAATCCACCCGCTCGAGATACCCTCTGCCATCCACCGTGATGGGGATGGGCAGCACCTTGATGCCGTACTCCTGTGCGTCCCTTTCGGGTAGGTCACACGCGGAGTCGGTAAGAAACCGAACCTTCATACTGCTCATTGCCAGCCTACTCCTTTTCCGGCAGACAAACACCCTGCCGTTTCATCTTTACTCATTATACAAAATGCGAAAGCTAGTCTCGCACAGGGGTGTCGTCCCAGTTATACTGCGTCAGCCGCCCTTCGTTTTGCAGGGCGGGGTAGCCCCATTGGCGCAGGGTTTCGTATGCGGCAATGGCAGCGGCGTTTGAGAGGTTTAGGCTGCGCGCCTGCCCCACCATCGGTATGCGCACGCACTCTTCGGGGTGCGCAAACAAAAGTGCTTCAGGTAGCCCCGCGTCCTCTCGCCCAAACACCAGATAACAGTCGTCGGGGTACGATGCGTCGGAGTGCACGGTCTTTGCCTTGGTCGTAAAAAAACGATACGCCCCGCCTTTGGTCTTATCTAAAAAATCGGCGAGGCTGTCGTAATAGGTAATGTCAAGCAGGTGCCAGTAGTCAAGCCCCGCGCGTTTTAGCTCCCGGTCGGTGGGCTCAAACGCCATGGGTCGCACTAGATGCAGCCGTGCGCCGGTTACGGCACAGGTGCGCGCAATGTTGCCGGTGTTTTGGGGGATTCGAGGCTCTACCAGCACAATATTTAAACGGGACATTGCATAGCCCCTCCCTTTGTTGTAGGTGTTTTGCGCTAAACTAGGAAATAATAAGTCAATCATCTAAAAAAGGGTACGGATATAATTAAACTATAAAACGCACAGATAATCAAGCTGTTTTCGTCAATCACGCATTGTCAATCCGTACCGTGGCAGTTTGATTGAAATTGGGCGGTGCACCCAAAAAAGTGCCATTGCAGTGGGGGAATATCCATCCAAAAGGCTTGTACTGCCTGTGGGCGATATGCTACAATCAGATAAAATCTTAAGATAAATACAACGGGAGGTTGTTATAATATGTATTGTGTTCAGGAGATTTCGCCCAAGATATTTTGGGTGGGGGCAAACGATCGGCGTATTGAGCGGTTTGAGAATATGTTCCCCCTTACAAATGGAGTTGCGTACAACTCGTACCTGATTGCCGACGAAAAGACCGCGCTGCTTGACACGGTGGATTCCTCGGTAGGCACCCAGTACCTTGAAAACGTGGAGCATGTTCTAAACGGTAGGGCACTGGATTATCTTATAATAAACCACATGGAGCCCGACCACTGCGCGAGCATTGAGGAGATTGTGCGCCGCTACCCCGACGTGACGGTTATTGGCAACAAAAAGACGTTTGAGTTGTTCTCGCAGTTTTACAACATGGATATTACCGCCCGTCAGATGGAGGTGAAGGAGGGGCAGGAGCTGTGCCTTGGCGCACACACCCTGCGCTTTTACATGGCACCGATGGTGCACTGGCCTGAGGTGATGGTCACCTACGAGGTAAGCCGCGGCATCCTGTTTTCCGCCGATGCGTTTGGCTCGTTCGGTGCGCTTTCGGGCAACCTGTTTGCGGACGAGACGGAGTTTGAGAACGCATTTTTGGATGAATCGCGCCGGTATTACGCGAACATCGTCGGCAAGTACGGCCCGCAGGTGCAGGCGCTGCTCAAAAAGCTCAGCGGGGTTCCCATAAACATGATCTGCGCGCTGCACGGACCCATCTGGCGCAAGAACCTTGGCTATATCTTAGACAAGTACGATAAATGGAGCCGCTACGAGCCGGAGAAGCAGGGCGTTGTGCTGTTTTACGCCTCGATGTACGGCAACACCGAAAACGCCGTGTACGCGCTCGCAAACAAGCTTGCTCAGCGCGGTGTGACCGATATGCGGATGTATGATGTGTCCAAAACCCATGCGTCCTACATCATCGCCGACGCGTGGAAGTATAGCCACATGGTTATTGCGTCGCCCACCTACAACCTAAACCTGTACTTTGTCATGGACGCAGCACTGCGCGAGATGGCAGCGCTGAACCTGCGCGGGCGTAAGGTCGCGATTATGGGCAACCACTCGTGGGCGAGTGCCGCCGTCAAGGAGATGGTAGGTATGGTAAGCGCGATGAAGGACACCGAAATCATCGGAGAGCCGATGGATATCCGCTCCAGTCTCAAAGAAGCACGCGAGGCAGAGCTTGACGCGTTGGCGGATGCAATCGCCGCCTCGGTGCTGCAAAAATAGGTTTGCGACGGGCAAAACCAGAGCAATCCAGCGCGTATCCCAACGATCCCGGACAATTTGAGTGAAGGTTGTGACAGTTTTGAGACAGAAGATACAGCCTGCCAAGGCATTGAAGGTGGCAATGGTCGTACTTGGGCTGTTTGTGTTCCAACAGCTTGCTTCGGGTTCGGGAATTCTCGTCGCCAATCTGTTCTCGTATACCCGCATTGACCCCCATGGGCAGTTTATGTGGATATCGGTGCACCATATTGTGGAGATGGCGGTCGCCCTTGCCGCAATATGGCTACTCACAGCCGTTTGGGGCATCGACTTTGGTCTGCGGGTGGGAAATGTGCGCGCCGGTCTACGCGCGCTGGGATGGTTTTTTGCGGTTTTTATCCCCTATACCGTGGGGGCGTATGCGGTTATGATGTTGATGGGCGGCGAACCGACCTATGCATTCCCCTTAACCACCCGCAACGTACTGGGTACGCTGGGCTTTCAGCTTTTGCTCTCGGGTACGGCGGAGGAGCTGCTGTTTCGCGCGCTGCCCATCGGCGTGATGTGGCACCTGCTGGGTAAGGGCAGGCTAATCGGCTTTGTATCCTTCCGAAAAAGGCATCTCCCCCGCAGACCATGGCTTGAGGTGTACGGGGCGGGCATCGTCGCCGCCGTATTGTTTGCGGTAGCACACATAAACTGGAGCCTTTCGCCGTTTACCCTTTCGTATGATTCATTCCAGCTTGTATTCGCGTTTGTATTGGGCATCGTGTACGCGCAGACCTATGAGCGCACAGGTAGCGTACTGTACCCAATGATCATGCACTCAATGGCAAACGTGCTGATGGTGGGCGGAGGGTATTTGTGTTCGGTGTTACTCTAAAAGAATATGAAAAAACCCGCCTGTGAGCGGGTTTTTTGTTGTGTTAATTCTCAGTGGTCTCTAGATACAGCACGCAGCAGTCAAATTCTCGTAGACCGTCATAGCTGTGATAGGTGCCGTTGTGGTGGGGGATAAAGCCAAGGCGACGCAATATCCTGCCCGAAACGGGGTTATCCAGCGCATGCACACCGACAAAACGGGTAAGCCCTGCCTCATCTGTGGCGTATGTCATCACGCGCCTTGCCGCCTCGGTGGTGTAGCCCTGCCCCCAGTGCGCAGCACCGATGCAATAACCAATCTCATGCCGACCGGGGTACTCCTCGTTTTGCACAAGCCCGATTGAGCCGATTAACGTATCGCTTTGCTTTATTACAATACCCCAGTTGTAAAACCCAGGGGAGGTCAGCCCGTTCTCGCATTCCTTGAGCCATTGCAGGGTAACATCTGTGGAGGGGTGTAAGTTCCACCGCATAAAGTACGCCACCCGTTTATCGCTTGCCCAGTTGTGGTATACCGCCTGTACATCGGCGGTGGTCAAGGGGCGAAGGAGCAAACGGTCGGTTTCTATAGGTGTGATTAGTTTTTGTTCCGTCATAGCAGGCTCCTTTCGGTTTTATAACGGGGGGATGCCTTTGTTATTACAGTGCGCACTGTGCCGCCGCCATAGCGTGAAGAACCACCGAGTCAAACAGCGGTACATCGGTATCCGCTTGCGTAATCAGCATGCCAAGCTCGGTGCAGCCTAAGATAATACCGCCAGCACCGTCGGCATAAAGGCGCTCGCACAGCGTCTTCATGCGCCGCTTTGCGTCGTCGGTCGCGACCCCAAGGCACAGCTCGTCAAAGATGGTGCTGTTTAGCCACGCGCGCTCGGCTTCGTTTGGCACCGTCACCGCAATGCCGCGCTCTGATAGGCGCGCGGTGTAAAAGTCCTGCTCCATCGTGTAGCGCGTGCCCAGCAGTGCCGCCGTGTGTACACCCTTTGCAAGCAGCGCGTCCGCCACAGTGTCGGCAATATGCAGCAGCTCAATATTTACCGCCTGCTGCACCTGCGGGGCAACCTTATGCAGGGTGTTGGTGCCAATCAGCACAAAATCAGCGCCCCCGCGCTCTAGGCGCTTTGCGGCGTCGATTAGGATGCACGCCGCGCCGTCCCAGTCGCCTGTGGACATGCAGCGTTCCACCTCGTAAAAATCCACGCTGTACAGCAGCACCTTTGCGCTGTGTAAGCCCCCCAGTTTCTCCTTTGCGGCGGTGTTAAGCAGCTCGTAGTAGGTTACGGTGCTCTCCCAGCTCATGCCGCCAATCAGCCCTATGGTCTTCATTGTAATACGCTCCTGTCAGTCCTGTTGTGTGGACATCTAATCTGCTACAGTATATCACCCAAATACAGATTTTACAATGTACAGTAAAACAGCGCCCGCCCGTTATGGGCAGACGCTGCGATGATATATTGGGCATTAGCAGGCTTTGTTTTGTCCGTTATCCAGCAGTCGTTCGCTCAGTGGCAGGATTATCCCGCCCCCAAGGTTGCCCGCCGCAACAAGAATGATATAAAGCAGGGCTTTACCGCTCCACATCCCCGCTAGCGAGAAGTAGAACAAATTCGCGATACTGTGCTCAAAGCCGGACAGAATAAACACCATAATCGGAAGAACAAGCACAAGGTACCGCCCTACCCCATCGGTTAGCTTTGTGTACCCGAGCACCGCAATGCTCATCAAAAACCCGCACAGTACCGCCATCACAACGGTGCTAAGTACCGTGTCTGAAAGCTTTGCAGTAACAAGCTCTTGCGTATGAGGTATAAGCTTTTGTAGCTTGGTTGCCCTTAGTAAAAACCCCAAGTCTACCGTGCCCACTGCGTTGCCGATAAGCGCGACCAGAACCTCCGGCACAAAACGTCGCCCCTTAGCGGGTATGTAACACACCTTACCGGTGTACAGATTAAGCCCGAAGGTGTAGATGGTCAAAAGCCCAAGAGAGAATAAAAAAGCACCTGCAAGGTGGTTCTCGGTAGAGAGGTAGACAGTACCGCCGATACCAACGCATATGCCACCTAGTATCGCCTTGATAAAGCACACGAGCATAACAGGTTTCATCCTTTGCCACTGCCATAATATTGGTATAAAGAGAGGGGAACTTGACAGCACCAAAGGGTAGTATAGCATACCAGTAGTGTTAGCGCAAATGGAAAATGCGTCAAAATGTACCGACTGCCGCTTGTTTAAACCTCGTACTCCAGCGGGGTTTTGCTTTACAGTAAGCAAATAAATGTGATAGGATAAAAAGTGATAAGGGCTGACTTTCAGCGCAAGATAATGGGGGGAATACCGATGCAAAACGCAGAGATTTTATCGCACATCGACCATACACAGCTAAAGCCCGGCTGCACCTGGCAGTACATAAAAACGCTGTGCGACGAACATATCAAGTACAAAACCGCCACGGTGTGCGTGCCTACGTGCTATATAAAGCGTATCCGAGCCGCGTATGGGCAGGCGGTGCGCATCTGCACCGTCATCGGCTTTCCGCTTGGATATATGACCGCTGCCGCCAAGGTGTATGAGGCGGCGGACGCGGTGGCGATGGGCGCGGACGAGGTGGACATGGTCGTTAACCTGTGCGACGTCAAAGACGGCGCATTTGACCGTGTGACCGCCGAGATTGCCCAGATAAAACAGGCAGTGGGCGACCGGGTGCTTAAGGTGATTATCGAGACCTGTTACCTAACCGAGGACGAGAAAATAGCCCTGTGCCGGTGTGTTACCGACGCGGGCGCGGATTATATCAAGACCTCCACCGGCTTTGGCACGGCGGGCGCGACCCTTGCGGATGTAGAGCTGTTTAAACGGCACATCGGCGAGAACGTAAAGATCAAGGCAGCGGGCGGCGTAAAGACTCGGCAGGATTTGGAGGCGTTTCTTGCCGCGGGCTGCATGCGCATCGGCACAAGCTCTGCCGTCGCGCTGCTGACGGGAGGCGAGGCAGGGGGCTATTAGCGGGTTCTCGTGTATTATCATAACCAATCGTAGGGGCGAATAGCGAAGCAAGTTCGTATTTGCAATCGCCCGTTGTCGAGTATAATGTAAAGGATGAGATGATTCGGAACGGTCGGGGACCGTTCCCTACAGAATTTAAACCTGAGGTTTACTGCAAAACAAAGGAGCGTGAAACATCATGTCAAACAACACACCCACCCCACACATCGGCGCAAGACCGGGAGAGATCGCCAAAACCGTGCTGATGCCGGGCGACCCGCTGCGCGCGCAGGTGGTGGCGGAGACCTTTTTAACAAACCCCGTGCGCTACAACAGCGTTCGCGGGATGTACGGCTTCACGGGCGAGTACGAGGGCGTACCCGTCTCGGTGCAGGGTAGCGGCATGGGCATGCCGTCGATGGGCATCTATTCGTATGAGCTGTTCCACTTTTACGGGGTGGAGAACATCATCCGCATCGGCTCGGCGGGCGCGTTTGACCCGTCCCTTGCCCTAGGCGACCTGGTGGTTGCGATGGGCGCGTGTACCAACTCAAACTTTGCGCACCAGTACGGGCTGCCCGGTACGTTTGCCCCCGTGGCAAGCTACGGGCTGCTGACCAAGGCGGTGGAGGCGGCTCAGTCTCTGGGCGTGCCCTATCGGGTGGGAAACATCCTTTCAAGCGACACCTTTTACAGCGACGACGCCACCGCGGTGGAGCAGTGGGGTAAGATGGGCGTGCTCGCCGTGGAGATGGAGGCGGCGGCACTGTATATGAACGCCGCGCGTGCGGGAAAGAACGCCCTGTGCCTTGTTACGATATCCGACAACGTGCGCACGGGCGAGGCAATGAGCGCCGAGCAGCGTCAGAACTCGTTTACCGATATGATGAAGGTTGCCCTTTCGCTTGCGAAATAGGCTGCAACATAGTAAAGGAGCGGTTACTGCCATGAACAACAAAGCAAACCGCCTGTTTTTAATCGTGCTCGACAGCGTGGGCATTGGCGAAGCACCCGACGCGGCGCAGTATGGCGACGCGGGCAGCCATACCCTGCGCGCCTGCTGGCAGACGGGCAAGCTGCATCTGCCAAACCTTGCCGCGATGGGGCTGTACAACATCGATGGCATTGGCTGCGGCGTGCCAGTAACTGCCCCAAGCGGCGCGTTTGCCCGTATGCGCGAGGCATCGGCAGGCAAGGACACCACCATCGGTCATTGGGAGATAGCGGGCATCGTTTCGCCTGTGCCCATGCCGGTGTACCCTGACGGCTTTCCGTCCGAGATACTGGCGGAGTTTGAAAAACAAACGGGCAGAGGGATGTTGTGCAACAAGCCCTACTCCGGCACAAAGGTGATTCTGGATTACGGTAGAGAGCATGAAGAAACGGGTGCGCTGATTGTTTACACCTCGGCGGACAGCGTGTTTCAGATTGCGGCGCACGAGCGCATTGTACCGCCCGAGGAGCTGTACCGATACTGCGAAGCGGCGCGGGGCATCCTAACCGGGGCGCATGGGGTAGGTAGGGTGATTGCCCGCCCGTTTGAGGGGGACTACCCCGACTACCGGCGCACGGCAAACCGCCACGACTTTTCGCTTGCCCCGCCCCGGGACACGGTGCTCGATTTTATCGCGCAGGCAGGGCTTGAAAGCATTGCCGTGGGCAAGATTACCGACATCTACGCGGGTAGGGGCATCACCGAAGCGGTGCGTACCGTATCCAACGACGACGGCATGCAAAAGACCCTTGCGCTTGCGGGGCGTGGTTTTCATGGGCTTTGCTTTGTAAACCTGGTGGAGTTTGACATGACCTACGGGCATCGCAACGATGTGGCAGGCTACACCGAGGCGTTAAACCGCGCCGACGCGCAGATTGGGCAGTTGATGCGCCTGCTGGGCGACGGGGATGTACTAATGATTACCGCCGACCACGGCTGTGACCCCTCCACCGAGAGCACCGACCATTCGCGGGAGTACACCCCGTGGCTGGTGTACGGCAAGCCGATTCGGGCGGGGGTAAACCTCGGCACATTACCCACCTTCGCGGATATCGGTGCCACGGCGGCGGGGCTTTTGGGTGTATCGGCGCAGACCGACGGCACAAACCGCGCCGACGCGCTGACACAAGGATAAAAGGGGAGAAACGCGCATGGACGAAAAAGAGCTGGTACGACAGGCGTTTTTGGCGCGAACATACGCATACGCGCCCTATTCGGGGTATCTGGTGGGTGCCGCCCTACTTGCAGCGGACGGGCGCGTGTATCTTGGCTGCAACATCGAAAACGCGGCGTATTCGCCCACCAACTGCGCCGAGCGCACCGCGTTCTTTAAGGCGGTATCCGAGGGTGTAACCGAGTTTACTGCCATTGCGGTGGTGGGCGCACACAGGGACGCGCGGTTAGACGACTACACCTACTTTTACCCCTGCGGCGTGTGCCGTCAGGTGATGGCGGAGTTCTGCGACCCCGACACGTTTACCGTCATCACCGCCCGTACCGAGCGGGAATACACGGTACGTACGCTGGCACAGCTGCTGCCGGACGGCTTTTCTAGCGGACGCTTTACACAAAATACGTAGATCACATAAGATGGTAATAAGACAAAACAAGGCGGGTTATTGTTCATGATTATTTCTGTACTGGGTAAGCTGTTTGTTATATTCGCGCTGATTGCGGTGGGCTACGCCGCGCGCAAAAAGGGCGTGCTGGACGCCGGTCTTCAGATGGGTCTTTCGCGCGTGGTGCTGGTGATTGCGATGCCTGCGCTGGTGCTCTCATCCGGCAGCGTGTCGTATACCGCTGACCGCATGAACAACATCCTGCTGGTGTTCGGCTGTGCTGTCGCGTACTATCTGTTAACCATCCCGCTCTCGCACCTGGTTGCGCGTATGCTCCGGCTTTCGGACACCCGCATCCGCGTGTTTGTCACCCTGACGGTGTTTGCCAATGTGGGCTTTTTGGGCTACCCCATTATCAGCATCTTTCTGCCCGAAACGGGCGTGTTTTACGCGGTGTTCTTTAACATCATGTTTCAGCTGTTCCTGTTTACCTACGGCTCTAGCCTGATGGCGCGGACCAAGATGCAAAACCCCCTAAAGCTTTTACGGGATGCAAACGTCCTTTCCGCCATTGTGATGGTCGTTTTATTTGTGCTTCAAATCAAGCTGCCCGCGCCGGTGCAGGAGACGCTGTCGATACTCGGCGGGCTGTGCACCCCCCTTAGCATGTTGGTAATCGGCTCGATGCTTGCACAGATCAATCTCAAAGAGATGTTCACCGACCTGTCTCTATACATAATGACGGCGCTCAGGCTGCTACTCATCCCCGCCGTGGGGCTGGTGGCGCTTCGTTTGTTTGGCGCGAGTGCCGAGATGGCGACGGTCGTCACCATCATGCTCGCCATGCCTGCCGCCACCACCGTTGCCATATTCGGCGAGCGGTACGACTGCGACCCGCTGATGTGCTCGAAGGGCATTGTGCTTTCCACTCTGTTTTCGCTTGTCACCATCCCGATAATCGGGTTTGCGATTGAGTGGCTGTTTGGGTGAGAGGAAGCAATCGCGCCCCCAAACGACTTGTTGTCGTTTGGGGGCGTTTTTAGGCTTTTAGTAGGCTGGGTTGTCCTTTCGACGCTACTTGTCGGCAGGATAAAATCTAGCCAAAAACACATCCCCGTCCTGCTCAAACAGTACCCCGAACATTCCAAACCAATCGCTTGCCCAAAAATCGTCCGGTAAATTCTCGCTGTTGCCAATGGGGCTGTATGTACCTTTATATCGGAACTCTACGGTACACAACGCAATCCATTGGTCATCGGTTAGTTTATCCGCAAGACCAGCTAAGGGAGATTCCTCCAAGTTCATCGCGGACAATTCGGTTTTTGAATAACTCTCAATAGTCAGGTTGCGGTAGTCTGTGATTGTAAAGGTTCTGTTTTCCTGTGGCTCCATCATACCACGCATAATCATATCAAACATTTTTTCTGTGACCAGTTGTCGGGATATCCCCTCGGTGTTCTCAAAGGCGTACTGCGATGGATTTTCCTTAAAGCAGGTTACAGCGGCTTGCGTATATGAAGCAATGCTCTGTGTGCCCGAGGAAGATGGCGTTTGTAAAACTTCGTTTAGGCTAGACGGATAAGCGAGCGACGAATGTTTGTCCGTCAGGACGTTGTTGCCCTGAGCAGAGAAACTGCCGCAACCAGTAAAAAGAGCAACTTCCAATACCAATCCGGCAACAAACAATCTGTTCAACGCTTTTGTCCTCCATTAAATTAGTTGGCATACAACTTGCATATGCCAACTTGCGAATAAACTGCACCCGATAGTCTTTATTTGCTGTTATATTTATCCAGTGCCTTAATCAGCTTAAGCGCGGCAATAATCATAACAAGGTAGAACATAGCCTCCAGCGTGCTCATAATGGCATTGAAGGCGGGCAGCCAGAAGAATTGCATGTTTCATCGCACCTTTCTGTTAATACACCATGTTATCCCTTGATTTGGCATGTGCAGTCATGGTGAAGGGTGTTATGAAACAACCCTCTTATACTATAACGTTTCCAAACAGGGTTTTGTGACGGCAGTGGTTCAATTTTTTGGTACAGGATTATCATAGACCGCTCGTCCGTGGCTTTTACCCCCGATTTTCCTTCTCACCGCTCAATTCTCTTGACTATTTACGCCCTCTGTCATAGAATTACTATTGTTGTATTCTTATCAAACAGGAATGGTGGTACGTGCTATGCTTTCAAACGAGCAGAAAACGATGGAAAAGATTGTCGCCCTGTGCAAAGGCCGCGGCTTTGT
>JAEZDF010000089.1 GCA_023429685.1 Bacillota bacterium | reverse complement strand
AAAAAGACGGCGGCTGACAGCGGTATTACGGATGCTGCAACCCGTTGTTTACCTCGTTTTTTACCTTTGGCACGCTGTAAAGGTTTGCATACGAATCCATCTCATCCTCGTTAAGCGGCGCGGATGGGATAAGCCCCGTGCATTCGGTTGCGGATGCGACGTTTTCGCTGTTTAGTATGTTGCTTACCCTATCCTCGTCATACAGTGGGAATTCCCACTTTTTCTTTTTGGGGTCGTTCATCGGTTTCTCCCTTCTGGCATCTTTTTTGCGTCACTCTTCCTCCACAATATCCTCAAGCACCAAAATCAAATCCGCTAGGCTGTTTAGTTTGACATCGCGCTCGAGTATTGCGTTTTTTAGTTCTATGGGCAGACTCTCAAACTGTGTTTGAATCTTGGGGTCGACATAGGACATATTGTTCATCACCTCTGTTTTATCGTTCCCAAACAGGGCGAGGATATCACACAACCCGCATTTGTCGGACAAGTGGGATAAAACCATTGTAAATCGGCGAAAATCATACTATTATAGTATTATCTTTAATTTTAGGATTGTGAACATGATTTATCTGGATTACGCTGCGGATACGCCGGTGAGCGAGCGCGTGCTAAACGCTTTTTATGATGCGGCAAAAATGCATATTGCAAACCCGAATTCCACCCACCCGCTCGGGGTGAAGGAACGGCTTTTACACGAGGACGCGACCGCGCGTATTGCCGGCAGGCTTGGGGTTTTGCCCGATGAGATTGTATATACCTCGGGCGCAAGCGAATCTAACAACCTTGCCATCAAAGGTATTGCGGGGCAGTATAAGAAATACGGTAAACATATCATTGCCACCATGCTGGAGCACGCCTCGGTGCTCGGACCGCTGGAGCAGCTGCGCGCGCAGGGCTTTGAGGTCGATTATGTGCGTCTATTAAAGGACGGGCATGTGGATATGCAGCATCTTGCCGCTTTGCTGCGAGACGACACCATTCTTGTAACACTCAGCCTTGTGGACAGCGAAATCGGGATTATGCAGGATATGGCACCGATTGTAGACCTATTAAAGCCGCTTGCGCACTGCCACTTGCATGTGGACGGCGCGCAGGCAATGGGTAAGCTGCCTTTTTCGCTTGACGGCATTGACCTGTTAACGGCAGCACCCCATAAATTCTACGGGCTTGCGGGCAGCGGACTTTTGGTGGTAAAGCAGGGTGTACTGCTAGAGGGGCAGATTATAGGCGGGCAGTCCTCCACTGCCATGCGCAGCGGAACCCCCAGTGCGGCGTTTGCCCTTGCGTGCGCAGTCGCCTTGGAGGACGCGCTTGATGCGCTCCCATCCCGCTATCTATATGTAAAAAATCTTTGCGACAAGCTGCGCACCGGACTTAGCGGGGTAGACGGCGTAACGATAAATAGCCCAGCGGGCGCGTCGCCGTTTATTCTTAATATCAGCATATTGGGGCTAAAGCCGCAGGCGGCGGTACAAGCGCTGGGAGAGCAGGGCGTGTGCATAGCAAGCAAGTCCGCCTGCTGCGCGCCAAACAGCCTGTCGCGCCCGGTGTATGCCGTTACCGGCGACCGCAAAAGGGCGATGAGCACGCTGCGCATCAGCCTAAGTCATCTGACCACCGATCAGGAGCTCGACGAGTTTCTGTGCCTATTGAAAGAATATCTGCGCACGCTGTGAAGCGCGGCAGTTTTTTGATATGATACGCAGGGAGAGTTTATGCAAAAATACGAGTTGGTTGAAAAAAGCATTGTCAAAAAATATCGCAAGGAGATCTGGCTAAAGTTTATTGCGGGCATTAAAGAGTATGGGCTGATTGAGCCAAACGACGCGATTGCGGTGTGCATCTCGGGCGGCAAGGATTCGATGCTGATGGCAAAGTGCTTTCAGCAGCTGCAACGGCACAGCGACTTTCCGTTTACGGCGCGATTTTTGGTGATGGACCCCGGCTATAACCCGCAAAACCGCCAGATTATCGTAGATAACGCAGAGGCACTGAACATCCCCATCGAGATCTTTGATTCGGACATCTTTAACATTGTCGCGGATACCGACCGTTCCCCCTGTTATCTGTGTGCGCGTATGCGAAGGGGCACCCTGTACAGCCGCGCGCAGGAGCTTGGCTGCAACAAGATTGCACTGGGTCACCACTTTGACGATGTGATAGAAACTACCCTGATGAGCATACTGTACGGCTCGGAGGTGAAGACGATGATGCCAAAGCTGCATAGCACAAACTTCCCCGGCATGCAGCTCATCCGCCCGATGTTTATGGTGCGGGAGGATGACATCCTTGCTTGGATGCGATACAACGAGCTTACTTTTATTCGCTGTGCATGCCGCCTAACCGAGCACTGTGTGCTGGATGACGCAGGCCTTGGGTCAAAACGTCTGGAGATTAAGGCGCTCATTAAGGATCTAAAACGCGTTAACCCCAATGTGGATAAGAATATCTTTGCAAGCGCGCATAATGTTAACCTTGACGCAATTATCGGTTGGCGCACAAACGGTGAAAAGCACAGCTTTACTGAGCAGTACGAATAGCTGATTATTATACTGGGCAAGGAGAAACGATATGAGAATCTCTACGCGAGGACGGTACGGTCTTGCGGCTCTGACCTTGATGGCACTGGAACCCGATATAGGGGAAGCCATCACCGTCATCAGCATGGCAAACCGACTGGGCATCTCCAAGATCTATTTGGAGCAGGTTTTTTCGCTACTCAAACGCGCGGGGGTTGTAACCGCGATTAAGGGCGCACAGGGTGGGTACCGTTTAAGCAACGCCCCCTCCTCCATTACGGCTCTTACTATCTTTGCGGCACTTGAGCAGTCTCTGTTTGAGCAGACGGATGATTCGGTGCGCAAAAGCGATGAGAGCATTGAACAGGCGATGCACTCGGTGGTGTTTGCCCCTCTTGACGAGGCGGTACAAAAAAGCCTTGGTGCGGTAACACTGGAAGATATTGCGCAGGATGTTGTACGGCGCAAGGACGGCGGCTCGATGTTTTATATCTGACTGCTGTGCGCCGAAATGTGCATGCCTTTAAAAGTGTCTTATACCGTTTAAACTGCAAAAACCCGCGGTCTGCTCCAACAAGAGCGTACCGCGGGTCTGTTTTTATGTCTGTCGTCCTGCTACTTCGTCGCCTTTTTTGTGCCGCGCAGCAGGAGATAATGAATGCCGATGCCATATAACAAACAGCTTGCAATTGTGACAAAGAACAAGGTGTCCGATTGGGGCGCAAGCCCAACAAATATCAGTAGTGGAAGACCGAACAGGATAGCAAAGCTAGTGCCGGTAATGAGGTTTGAGGTTGCCGGCGTTGTGTATTGGGGGTCGACCTCCCGCAGCAGTAAGATGCCCGTGCTTACCGTGCCGGTCATCATACCGTACATCGCAAAAAAGCCCTCGTGGTAGTAGTCGGGGTACAGTCGCTTGCAGATCCACTTTAAGTAAACGAGGGTAACAATACCACCCACCGTACTGAGCAGAATAAACGGCACCCACATCCCCGCTAGGTCGTCTATGTTAATCGCACTGATACTCGCAATAATCATCATATCAAAAATCATGCCCGAAATGCGGTTGAGCAGATAGTTGTTTGGGTACTGACGCTTGATGATGCTGCGTTTTTTCAGTGTTACCAGCAGGTTGCGAAACAGCAGCGCAAACAAGGAGCCGATGATAAAGTTAAAGCCCCAAATGAGTGATCCCAGCGTATCGGCTACCCCAGCAAGCGCAGGAACGGCGGCAAGCCCTGATGTGATCCCCCACGAAACCAGATAGGTGGCAAGATAAACCAGAAGCACCATCGCCAGCTGCATGGTCAGCCGGTCTACCGACTCGGACATCGGAATCTCGCCCTCATCCTGAAAATGTCCTACCGTTACGTCTGTCTTCTTCACACTGTCAGAAGACAAGGTGAGTTTACCCTTGCGGATCAGATAGTTCATATAGATAACGCCGCCGATGCACGCCCACAAAAAGCCCATGGTAGCAAGCGAAAGCCCGAATGTGGAGCCTCCTGCAAATCCGTACCCGGTCTCGTAGGTCGTGCCGATGTTGTTTGCCTGACCTGGTCCCTGGCCGTATGCCATCGGCAGCAAAATTCCGGCTGCCTTAAACAAACCCGGTGAAACGGTATACGCGAGCACCCCTGTTATGGTAAGCCCAACCACCGCCTGCAACAGATATGTACCCACAATCAACAGTCCGCTTTTTAACCCGTCTTTCTTGTGTTCGGCTCCTTCACTTGCCTTAGGCACACGCAGACCAAGTGCAATGAATCCAAGCGCAATGGTGTGGTAGGTGACGTTCTCCATAAAGACGGTGTCAATTGTAATGATTCCTATACCGCGCAGCGCAAGGGCAAGCAGTCCTCCGAGCACCGCGGTGGGCATTAGCAGTTTACGGATAAACGGCACCCGCCTTTGCAGCATGTTGGATACAACAAGGATTGCCGCTAAGATTCCAAACTGGATGATGGGATTCCATAACCCCGTGTTTTGTGCAGAAAAGCCCATCGCTTTTTCCCCCTCATGTTTTTATTTCATCTGCCTACACACCCGCACTCTGTTCCCCACGAAGGTGTGCAAGCAGATTGTGCACCTGCTGATACTTAAACGCGCTGCGAACGCGTTTACTTTTTATCTCGTAGTATCTACCGTCTACTGTAGAGAACTGCAACGTGAGCCTGCCCCATATCTCTAGGCGCGAGATCGATTGCAGAGAAAATTCTATCGTCTCATCCTTACCCCCGAGCACCAAACGATCGCGGTAGATACAAAGCCGCCCTTTGGCTACAAAGCGGGTTTTGGATGCGCGCTCAATGCTGTGAAGGGTTTGATTTTCATCGCAAAATATGGCGGTGTTGTCGTTTGCCTTTTCCATGCCTTGAAGATGCCGTTCAAGGTGGTGCGTCTGCCAGCGATTCCAGTCTGCGATGCTTCGATAGGGCGCGCCGTGAAGCACGCCAAATTCGTCGTATTGAAACCGCAGACCACAGCTACAAAAGGCCTCGTTACCCTTTGACCGTATTGTCGTAAACCCGCCGCAGGACGGACAGGCATATAAAACCGTTTCGATGCTCTGTGCAAGGTTTTTGCCCGTAAACCGCACCGGCTCGTCACGCTGATCTTGTGCAGCGTCTACCCAAAGATCGTTACGCACCAGCTCGTTTAACTCATCAATGCTCATCTGCTTTACCGTGTCGGGTGAAAGGATGCGCACCAACCGGCAATCAATGCGTCCGCGCCGTTTTTTGTCCCCCCAGCGAGGAAATGACATATACGCGCCATGGATGCGAAACACCACAATCGGCACACCCAGATGATGCAGCAGCTTCCCTATTGCAGGCGAAAACGCCACGGTCTCGCCATCCCACGAACGGTTCCCCTCTGGAAACACCCCTGCGCTGGCGCCTGAGCGAAGTGCGGTAATGATATCACGGATGGTTTTTATGTCGCTGGTCGATTTCAGCTTTGGGATTGGCGAGAAGTAGTAACGCAACAGCTTGCTGATAAATCCAAGCCGAAACAGATGGTCACTTGCAACGTAAAATACGGGCGACGGGATACACATAGATAGAAAAACAGGATCGAGGTCGCTGTTGTGGTTTGCCACCACAAAGCAGGGTGAGGGAATCTGTTTTAGCTCCGAGACTGCGGGCAATCTGAGATTATAAGCCACCCGGCAGTATGCCCACACAAAGGGGCGTAAGATCGCCGTGGCAATCTTATGTCTTGCCTTGAGTTCCATAGGCTGCCTCCATATCAAATACAATGCTGCGTTTCAAAGTAAATCTTCGTATCGCTTCTCTCAGGCTGTCGTAGTCTGTGCAGCAATAGTAACAAATTATTATTTTCTATTATACATGCTTTAGAGTAAATTATCTAGCTTTGTGATTGTATGTGCTGCGAAAACTTTCTGTATAGGGCATTGTATGCATTACACTGCCTAAAAACCCGTTGACAAAAAACCCAGTTATGTCATATGATTAACTTTATTACTCGTTTTTACCTCATTTATTGAAAAGCATCGTCCAGTTTCGATGCCAACTAGGTTTTTTTACCTGAAAGGGATGAACTCCAGATGGTGTGTGACCGCCGCGTTATACCAGCTGACTCTGTGTTTCGAATGTGCGCACACAACAGTTTTGCCCACATGATATAACGGAGGATTACTGCAATGGATTTTTCTACCCTATGTATTCATTTAAGTGATAAAAAGCCGGACTGCACCGGCGCAATCAGTGCCCCCATCTATCAGACCGCTACCTTTGCGCACCCCGGGGTTGGTAAGAGCACTGGGTATGACTATTCGCGCACCCAAAACCCGACGCGGGAGCAGCTTGAGAAGATGATTGCCCAGCTTGAAGGCGGAGCGGATGCGCTGGCGTTCTCTTCCGGCATGGCGGCCGTTGCGGCACTGATGGAGCTGTTTTGCCCGGGCGACCACATTGTGGCATCGGACGACCTGTACGGCGGCTCACGCAGGCTGTTTGACCATCTATCCAAAAAGAACGGGGTTGTCGTAGAGTACGTCAACACCTCGGATATCGGCGCGGTGGAAGCTGCGCTAAACCCCACGACGAAGGCGGTGTTTGTGGAGACCCCCACCAACCCGATGATGCAGGTGACCGACGTCGCTGCGGTGGCTAGATTGCTCTCGGGCAAAGATGTGCTGTTGATTGTGGACAATACCTTTTTAACACCGCTATTCATGCGCCCGCTCTCGTTGGGTGCAGATATCGTGCTACACAGTGGAACCAAGTATCTGGGTGGGCACAACGACACGCTTGCCGGCTTTTTGGTTTCGGGCAGTTCCATACTCGCCGAGCGGTTGCGGTTTATCTACAAAACCACAGGCGCATGCCTATCCCCGTTTGACAGCTGGCTGCTTCTGCGCGGCATTAAGACCCTGCCTATTCGTATGGAGCACCAGCAGAAAACGGCACAGGTCGTCGCCCGGTGGCTCTGCACACAAAAAAAGATCGTCGCCGTTCATTACGTGGGGCTCGAAACCCACCCACACTATACGCTATCCTGCCGTCAGGCATCCGGTTTTGGGGCGATGATCTCGTTTGAGACTGACACCGCCGAAACCGCCCGTCACCTGCTTGAAAACGTGCGTTTGATTCAGTACGCCGAAAGCCTTGGCGGGGTGGAGTCGCTTATCACCTACCCCATGCTGCAGACCCACGCGGATGTGCCGGAGGAGATACGGTTGCAAAAAGGCATTAACGATTGTCTGCTTCGCTTTTCGGTAGGGCTAGAAAGTGCCGCCGATTTAATACTTGACCTTGAAAACGCATTGAAAGGGCTGTAACAATGAACTTTGATTTTGACAAACCCATCGCGCGAAGTGGAACCAACTCCTTAAAACACGACTTCTTTGTCGAACGCGGCATGCCCACCGACACCCTGCCGATGTGGGTGGCAGATATGGATTTTACCGTGCCACCAGCGGTGACACAGGCTCTTATGCTGCGCTGTGAGCATGGTGTGTTTGGTTACACCGACGCCAAAGAGGATTATTTTAATGTGTTGAAAAGCTGGTTTTCGCGTCGCTTTTCGTGGGATATCGATCCATCTTGGGTGGTGAAAACGCCCGGAGTGGTATTCGCCCTGTGCACTGCCGTGCGCGCGTTTACCGAGCCCGGCGATGCGGTGCTGATTCAACAGCCAGTCTACTATCCCTTTGCTTCGGCGGTAACAAACAACGACCGCAAGCTTATTGTAAGCACACTGCTTTACGAAAACGGCAGATACAAGATGGACTATAATGACTTTGAAGACAAGATTATTCAGAACAAGGTTCGTTTGTTCATCCTGTGCAGTCCCCACAACCCTGTGGGGCGCGTCTGGACAACAGAAGAACTGACGCGCATCGGTGAAATCTGCTTAAAGCATAACGTGCTCATTCTCTCGGATGAGATTCACGCCGACTTTGTGCATGCGGGGCACCGCCACACGGTGTTTGCCTCCATTCGCCCCGAGTTTGCCGAGAACACTATTACCTGCACGGCGCCCAGCAAAACCTTTAACCTTGCGGGGCTGCAGATATCAAACATACTTATCGCAAACGATTCTGTGCGTCGCCGCTTTAAGCAGGAGATTCGGCGCACGGGTTATGATGAGCCTAACATCATGGGTCTTGTCGCCTGCAAGGCGGCATATGAGCAGGGCGACCAGTGGCTCGATGCGCTACTTGCCTATCTTGCCGAAAACGTTATGCTGGTTCGTGAGTTCGTGCGTGATCGTCTGCCGGGGGTGACGTTGGTGGAGCCCGAGGGCACCTATCTGGTATGGCTGGATTTTTCGAGGCTGGGTCTAAGCGACAAGGAACTCGACGATCTGATTATTCACAAAGCAAAGTTGTGGCTGGATGCCGGTACGATGTTCGGTGCGGGAGGAAGCGGATTTCAGCGCATTAACATTGCGTGTCCTCGCTCGGTTGTACAAGAGGCACTGCTTCGCATAGAAAAAGCGGTCGACGGGCTTTAAGCCCATCGACCGCTTTTCATATACATCAGACGTTGTCGTCTAAAACATCCTGCTGTTTTTGTAATAGCTCCTGTTGCAAAACCGGCTTGCTGTACAGGTACCCTTGGAACTGGGCGCACCCCCTGCTGCGCAAAAAGCTTGCCTGAGACTGGTTCTCTACGCCCTCGGCAATAATCTTTAGGTGCAGCTTGCCCGCAAGCACAATGATGGTATCAATTATCGCGGAGGTCTCCATATCGCTGCCGATTGCACTGACAAACGAGCGGTCAATCTTAAGCTCATCCATCGGAAAATCGTGTAGGTAGGTAAGCGACGAATACCCTGTGCCAAAATCGTCGAGCGAGATGGCAATACCAAGCGTTCGGAATCGGTGGAGCATACTCTTTAGACTGTTTTTGTCGTTGATAAATGCCGATTCCGTAATCTCCAGCACCAACCGCTGGGGAGGAAGCCCTGACTGCTCTAACGCGCTCATTACCTCATCCACAAACTCGGGGTGCTTGACCTGCTGCGCAGAGATGTTAATTGATACCGTCCATGGCAATTTCCATTCCATCGCATCCATGCAAGCCTTTTGCAGTACCCATCGACCAATCTCAATAATCTTGCCGCTCTGCTCGGCAAACGGGATAAACTCGGCGGGTGGAATCATTCCCTTCTCGGGATGCTCCCACCGAAGGAGCGCTTCCGCTCCCACAATCTCGCCCGTTTCGGCGTTGACCTGCGGCTGATAGCGCAGGGAGAACTCGTGGTTTATTAGCGCTCTGCCGAGGTCGTTAATGGTGCTAAGGCGGCTGAGAAATCTCTGTGCCATGTGGGGCTCGTACCGTCGAACAATGTTGTTGCCATCCGCCTTTGCCGCTGTGAGCGCAAGGTCTGCACACTGAAACAGGCTTTCCACATCCACCGCGTGGTGGGGATAAAACGCCACACCCGCGTTGATATCGGCTACAACTTCATCCCCGTCCATCACAATCGGCTCGCACAACATACCGACCAATCGGTTTGCAATGTAATTAACGTCGCATTCCCCGTGTAGGTTGATAAGGATGGCGTATTCGTCACGACCCATCCGTGCGGAGATTGCGTCACACTCTTTGCATTCCAGCAACCTACGCCCAAAAGCGGAAATGATAAAGTCTCCCGCCGCCTGCCCGCGGGTGGTTTTAAGCAGTTTGAAGTTGGTCATCTCGACCAAAACAAGCCCGAGTCTCGCAGCCTCTCCGGTTGTATGCATTGCCTCACCTACCATCTGAGTGAAGCGGTGCCGGTTATATAGCCCGCTCAACAGATCGTGCGTCGCCTGCCACTGGAGTGTTTCTTCGTTTTGGCTTATCTGCCTGAGCATTGCATTGGTGTGTTCGGCAAGCACCGTCACCTCGTCGTGCCCGGGCATGGTTACCACTCGGGTTACGTCCCGTCCTGCAGCGACGTCATCCACAAACCGGCTGAGCTTTTTGATGCGGAACAGAATGGTGTGGTTAAATAAACCGACAATGGCAAAGGAGATTAACCCTATGATTAAGATGGAGGCCGCTACAATTACCCGCATGGAACCAACGCCAAAACGGTAAGAGTCCCGCAGCAGGGTAAAATGGATTTCAATTGCCGTATCGGTCAGCCTGTCGTATAGAACATTGGTGGCTTCAATCGTATCTCCCTGTGTTGTAGTTACAAGCTGGGAGTGATCAAACTGGAACGCTTTGTCCCTAATACTGCATGTATGAACCTTGCGCGGATGGATGTTCACCGAAACCTGCACACCCAGAATGCTGCTCATGTCCTGCATAAACTCATCGCCTAGATAACGCGCCATAATAAGGTAGCCCGAAGATTCTTGCTTGTCTGTTGTCGTAATGGGCATTCCCGCAATCATTAAAAAACGGTCGTCGATGACGGTAAGACCCAGATATTGCTCGTCAAAGGATAAAACGCCCGTCTTCCACTTGTCTGTTATTCGCCGGAGCAGCTCGCCCTTGTCTCTGCTTTGTACTGAATGCTCCACTCCGTCGGCATTTAAATACACCAGGTTTGCGTTTTCATTAAAAAAAATAATATAGTTTATTTCAAGGTTTGATAGCGAACTGCCCGTCAGCTCATGTATTACATACTGCTTGTCTGGGTTGCTGATAAACTGATATGCCGTATCGTTCTGCGCCCGGTCCGAAAGGGTTTGCATCATAGCACGCGCCTCGGCGCCCAGCAGCAAGGTCGCATTCTCATAGCTTTTCATGATACCGCGCTGTTCTTCCTGTTTGATGTATCTAAATGCAACGGCATTGGCCATTGTGATAATGGAAAGTGTTACCATAGACATGCCAATTACCATAATCAGCAACAGCTTTTGTCCCAACTTCACAATAGATCCCCCTTGCCGTTTTATCTTTTTTTACATTATACATAATTATATTTCATTATTCAACCAAATGCGCCGTATTTTGCTGATTATCCTGTCGTATGACAAAAACAGCCGAACAGCATACCACGGCATGCTGCTCGGCTATTCCATTTACAACTATAAAATTAGCAGTGCTTCTTTCTTACGTATATCAGTAGTTTTGGCGGTTCTTTTTTGCCTTTCTGTATAACGGCAATCCCACCGCAACCGCGATAGCAACCGCAAGCAACACAACAATCACCCAGCTGCTGCTCTTTGCATTTGCGCCGAGC
Source organism: Bacillota bacterium (assembly GCA_023429685.1). Taxonomy (GTDB): domain Bacteria; phylum Bacillota; class Clostridia; order Oscillospirales; family Ruminococcaceae; genus Acetanaerobacterium. The sequence continues at coordinate 1,908 of JAEZDF010000089.1, read as the reverse complement.
AGTTCGGTCCACAGGCTGTCAATCAAGGCGTTGGTTTCTTCAGACAGGTTAATAAAGCTCTCGGTTTTATCAAGAACCTCCTGGGATGGGTAGGCGATTACGTTGCCAGTAATCTCAGGGTCGAGCGCCTCATACGCCAGTGTATGCGGGGTGGAATAGCCAATGTACTCACAGTTGGCGACGGCGATATCGGTCTCGGTCATAAAGTTAATATACAGCTCGGCCGCCTGCTTGTTGGGCGAGCCCTTCGGGATGCACATGGCGTCAACAAAGCGGTTGGTTCCCTCCTCGGGTACCGCCCATGCAAGGCTTGGGTTGGTGTCCATCATGGTAATGGCATCGCCGGCATAATACGGCGCGAGTGCGGCTTCGCCGCCCTGCATCTTATCAAAGATTTCGTCCATCACATAGGACTGCACAAGGGGCTTTTGCTTCTTCAGCTCGTCGCCGGCCGCGCGCAGTTCCGCCTCGTTCTCGGTGTTAAGCGAGTACCCCAGACGCAACAGCGAAACACCGAACGCGTCGCGGGAGTTCGAGAACATCAAAATCTTGCCGCTGTAATCGTTGTCCCACAGGATATCCCAACCCGTGACGGGCTTTGTGACCATCTCGGTATTATAGATAATGCCCACCGTTCCCCACATATAGGGCACACTGTAGCGATTGCCGGGGTCGTAGTTCGGGTCTTTGAACTCGTCCATAACCATGGAGAAGTTGGGTATCATCGAATAATCAAGGGGTTCAAGCATATCCTCTTTAATCATACGGCTGATCATATAGTCGGATGGAATGATGACATCGTACTGCGAGCCGCCGCTTTTGAGCTTCGCGTAAAGCTCCTCATTGGAGGCAAAGGTGGAATACTGCACCTTAATGCCGGTGAGCTGTTCAAACTCGGCATTGATGTTTACGGATTCGTCCGAGCCGTCGGAGATATACTCGCCCCAGTTATAGACGTTTAAGGTGATACCCTGACCTTCAAGGGCAGAGTAAACATCGTTGTTTGCAACGGTGACCTCAGCCATGACGGGTACGGCGTACACCAAGGCAAGACAGACAGCGGCAATAGCACATACAAACCGTTTCATATTCTCTCAGTCTCCTTCTTTATTCTTTTTCGATAGATGTTGGCATCCTTCATATTCATAATAATAAGGACGGTGAGTACAATCACGAAGATAATGGCGGACAATGCGTTAATCTCGGGGCTTACCTTCTTGCGCGTCATCGAAAAGATGGTGATAGGCAGGGTCTGGGAGCTGGGTCCGCTTGTAAAGTAACTGATGACAAAGTCATCGATGGAATAGGTAAACGCCATTAAGAACCCCGTCACCACGCCGGGCATTATCTGGGGAAGCACTACCTTGAAAAACGCCTGTGTGCGGTCACAGCCCAGATCCTGCGCCGCTTCGTAAAGGTGTCCGTCCATCTGACGAAGCTTTGGCATTACGTTTAGAATGACATACGGGACGCTAAACGTAATATGAGCAATAATTAGCGTGGCATACCCAAGGCTGATGCCCGCGAACACAAACAACAGCATCAGCGAAACGCCGGTGACAATCTCGGGATTGATAACCGGCAGATAGGTTACGTTAATCACTGCGGCGCGCAGCTTTTTATTCATCGAGTTGATGCCTACCGCGGCAAGCGTGCCGAGCATGGTTGCAATAACCGACGAAACCGCAGCGACAATCAGGGTGTTGAGCAGGGAAGAGATAATTGTTTCGTTCTGGAATAGGCGGGCATACCAGTCAAGGGTAAAGCCCGTCCATACATTACGGCTTTTGGACGAGTTAAAGGAAAAGATGATAAGCACCGCGATGGGCGCATATAAGAACAGGTAAACAATACCCACATAGATACGAGACATTGTCTTGGACATCGGTGCCCACCTCCGTTTACATC
>JAEZDF010000087.1 GCA_023429685.1 Bacillota bacterium | reverse complement strand
TCGTTCTGTGCGGGATGGAACTGTGCTGTGCCGAAGAGGTTCATGTTGTGTGCTTATTTGACTCGCTGGATAAGGCGATGGCATTTGACCAATACGTTTATGCTACTCTGCCAGCGATTACTAACCGCCCCGATAAGTTTGGCAGTCAGATTATCCTTGATTCATTTGATGAGAATGCGCAGGAAGAACAGCGTCTGCTGATTACGGCGTCATCCATCTCCGTCACTGAAGTTGACTCGTTAATGCTGCGATTTGACGGCGTCGCATTCCCTGCTCATATTGATCGTTCTTCCTACTCCATCCTTTCGAGTTTAGGCTCTTTTCCGCCGGAATGCCCCTTTACCTCCGCCGAGATTAAGGATGCGTCCAAATACGACTTGTTATGCCAAAAGCACCCGATGCTTGCCTCAATGAATATCTTAACGAACTCAGATGCGCATTATTTGTGGGATATCTCGGAGGGAGAACATACAATGGATGTCGCCTCTCGTTGTGAGCGGGCTGTTCTTGATTATTTAAAAGGCGTTTATTTCAGGTAGCGGCATTGTGCCAAAGTATTGATTGGCTGTTTGGGTTGTGAAAATTTTCTGTTTTATATAAACATATGTTTACTTTTACCCAAAAAGTATGGTATGATGAAAAAAACAAGGGATGACCCTTGCAGAAATGAGGGACGCTGTTTATGAGATCCGTATCTGCTACCGCTCTGAAGATTTATGAATATATCGTAGACCGTGCCTGCGAGGGCGTACCGCCTTCTGTAAGAGAGATTTGCATCGAATTGGATATCAAATCCACCTCTACCGTCCACAAGTATCTAAAAGAGCTTGAGACGGCAGGATATATAGAACGTGAGTTTAACCAGAACCGCTCCATTCGCATCAACGCCGAAAAGGTGTTGCAGGTGCCGATAGTCGGCAACGTCGCCGCCGGTCAACCCATCTTAGCCGTAGAAAACATCGAAGGCTATGTTCCGTTTAAGGCGAAGGGCTACCGTCCTTGGGATTTGTTTGCGCTCAATGTGCGCGGCGACAGCATGCAGGATTGCGGTATTTTAGACGGGGATGTTGTGATTGCCAAAAAGACCACCTACGCACAAAACGCCGAGATTGTAGTGGCTTTGTTGGACGACAGTGCAACGGTTAAACGCTTTTATAAAGAACATGGTCATTTTCGCCTGCAGCCGGAAAACGATGCATATGAGCCGATTATTGTCGATGAGGTTTCAATCCTTGGTCGGGTGATCGCCTGTATCCGCATGTACGAGTAATTGTTTTTCAGGGGGCGATTGATATGAACATCGGTACCTGGATAGCCGTATTTCTGCCCATCTTTCTACTGCTGCTTGTCTTTATCCCACAAACACGGGCGCAGCAAAAAGTCATTCGGCAGATTCGAAACAGAGTTCGAATGAACAAGGAGGCTGGTTTTTTGGCTAATCAACTCGTTACGCAGTGTCTGGGTAAAAACTGTCTGATTTCTACCGGATTAAGCGGCAGCTTTCAGGGAACGGTGATTGAGATTGCCGACAACTGGATGAAGGTCGAAAGTAAGGGTGTCGTAGACCTGATAAACTGCGACTATGTGCAGAGTATTCGAGAGCTGCCTGCGAAAAATCAAAAATAGATAAAACATGTCCCCCTGGGTAACCCCAGGGGGACTAATTTGTGTGTATGGTTAATTTTTAACAAACTCCGAGGCGCGCATCTTGTCTGCGCACAGCTTAAGATAGTATTCAAAGATATCCCTGCCAAGCTTAATGTATTCGCTGTCTCCCTCTTTGCCGCACAAATTTGCAAACTCTTCGCCAATCGAGGTTGAGTTTGCCGACTCAGAACGGGTACAAAGCAGGTACATCGAAAACGCGCCGGAGGTTTGAATCTCATCATAAAACGCACGGTCGCGCAGGGTAATCTGCTCATAATACAAGTTTTGTGCGGTCTGCGCCACAACGGGGTTTGGTAAGCCATTTTCCATGCAGATGTCAATCGTAAAGGTGATTAACAACCGTATCTGCAGTACCAAAGAGCGGTCTGTTACGCCGTCGGTGAATACATCATGGGTAAATACGGTGTCTACTAGTGCAACCGCAAGACGTTTGGCACGCTGTATATTGCCGTTGTCGTGTTCAGCCTTAACTAGCGCGGCAAGGCGTTCAAGTTCCTCTGAAGAGCTCTGGGCGCGCGGTTTCTCTCCTGCAATCTTAATATCGCTGTCATCGCCCCCTGCCGCATAGGCAACAAGTCGATCTTTTTTGTATTGATGAAACGCGTAGAATGACAATCCCACCGCTGTCAAAATGCTAAGCAAGCCATAAAGCTCCACCAGCCACACTCTCCCCCACGCAAAGCTATTTGTGAACCGCCACCATCTGTTCAAGTGCTGTTGCCAGCTGATCGGGACAAGAGGTGGTCTTGTACGAGCATCGAATCCCCTTTAGCCGCTTTATCACTTGCTGTGCGGGCATTCCCTTTACCAAAGAAGAAATACCCTGTGCGTTGCCGTTACAACCGCCGGTAAAAACGACATCCTGTACAACCCCGTCATCGTCTAGGGTAATCGCAATTAAAGCTGCGCAAACGCCGCGGGGCTTGTATGTATATTGCAAATCTATCATCCTTATTGGTATATCATATACGCGAGTACAGTGTTCTATTCGTACACCGCCGTCAAATTGATGACAAACCAGTTATTTTACCTTGTAGCTTAGCAGAGCGTCGATTGCATATTCCGGTGTAGTGCATATTCCGATTGGCGTCGGACGGGAACGGTACATTCCATGAAAATCGCTGCCACCTGTAACAAGTAAGCCATACTCTTTCGCGGTTTCACTTATCACCTGCACATCCTCTTCAGAAATCTCGGGATGCCACAGCTCAACACCATCAATCAGATGTTCTTTTGCCGCCTTTTTCATAAAATCTATACTGTCATAGGTGGGCGGGTGCGCTAAAACGGCAATCCCTTGTGCGTCGTGCACCAGCTCTAAAACATCGTAAACACTCGGGCGTGTAAAATCGGTATAGCAGATGCCATGCTCGGGGGAAAAAAGTTCACCGAACAGATCCCCGTAAATCTCCGCGCAATAGCCCAAATCCATCAGCGCGTTCATAATATGCGCCTTGTAAACCACCTTACTGCCAGAGGTATAACGTAGCACGTGCTCAAGGGTAATGGGATAAAGCTTCATTACCTTTTTGAGCATCTCGCTTCCGGCTAATGTTCTATCCTCCTGAATGCGCACGAACAAATGCTCAAGGCGCTCGGGAAATACGGGCAGATAGCACAGGATATGAACCTTTCTGCCGGTATCAGGGTCAATTGACGAAAGCTCGCATCCGGGCACAACCTCAATACCGTAACGCTTACCCAGAACCTTTGCTCTCATTACGCCAGACATGGTATCGTGATCGGTAATGGAAACAAACGACAACCCCACACGCTTTGCGTAAGCGATGACATCCTCAATTCCCATTGAACCATCCGATATCCTTGTATGGCAATGAAGATCTCCCAACATAT
>JAEZDF010000070.1 GCA_023429685.1 Bacillota bacterium | reverse complement strand
GGATTACGGCCCGCTGGGTGTGGAGTTCAAAAACAACGTGAAGAAGGCCTGGTGGCAGAAGTTCGTGCAGGAGAGCCCCTACAACGTGGGCATGGACAGCGCGATCCTGATGAACCGCGAGGTTTGGGTCGCGTCCCAGCACGTCGTCAACTTCAATGACCCGCTCATTGACTGCAAGGCCTGCAAGATGCGCCATCGCGCCGACAAGCTGGTGGAGGATTACAATGCCGAGCACGGCATCACCATGCAGGTGGACGGCATGAGCAACGATGCGCTGACCGCCTACATTCTGGAGCACAAGGTCACCTGCCCCGGCTGCGGCAAGTCCGACTTCACGCCCATCCGCAAGTTCAACATGATGTTCAAGACCCATCAGGGCGTCACCGAGGACAGCCAAACCGAGGTGTACCTTCGACCGGAGACCGCCCAGGGCATCTTCGTCAACTTCAAGCACGTGCAGCGCGCCAGCCGCAAGAAGATCCCCTTCGGTATTGGCCAGGTCGGCAAGTCCTTCCGCAACGAGATCACCCCCGGCAATTTCACCTTCCGCACCCGGGAGTTTGAGCAGATGGAGCTGGAGTTCTTCTGCAAGCCGGGCACCGACCTTGAGTGGTTTGATTACTGGAAGAACTTCTGCAAGCAGTGGCTGCTTGACCTTGGCATGAAGGAGCACAACCTGCGCCTGCGCGACCATGCGAAGGAGGAGCTTGCGTTCTACTCCAAGGCGACCACCGACTTTGAGTTCTTGTTCCCGTTTGGGTGGGGCGAGCTGTGGGGCATTGCAGACCGCACCGATTACGACCTAAAGCAGCACCAGGAGCACTCGGGCAAGAGCCTTGAGTACTTTGACCAAGAGGCAAACGAGCGGTACATCCCCTACGTCATCGAGCCGTCGCTCGGTGCCGACCGCGTCGTGCTCGCGTTCTTGTGCGACGCATACGACGAGGAGCAGGTGGACGAGAAGGACACCCGTGTGGTCATGCGACTGCATCCCGCCATCGCGCCCATCAAGGCGTGCGTACTGCCGCTCTCTAAAAAGCTAAGCGAGCCGGCGCTTGCGCTGCGTGATACGCTGGCAAAGCAGTTTATGACCGACTACGACGACGCGGGCTCCATCGGCAAGCGGTACCGCCGTCAGGACGAGATCGGCACGCCGTTCTGCGTCACGGTGGATTTTGAGACCCTAGAGGACAACTGCGTGACCGTGCGCGACCGCGACACCATGGCACAGGAGCGCGTTGCGATAGCGGATTTGACGGCGTATATTCAGAAAAAGCTGGCGTACTAAAAATTAATACTGCAACAGTAAAAAGCACCCCTTTTCTTGCCAGGATAAGGGGTGCTATAATATTGTTGGTATATTATTATACTAATACAAAATAAAGGTGATGGCAAATGACGAACTGGTCTATTGTTCGGTGTCAAGATGAAATGGAAACAGAAATTCTAGTACAACTTTGCGTTTTTGTTTTTGATATTTTTTTACATATTTTCCCGCATAATAAAATGACAGCGGAGAAGTGTACGATTTTTAATGAAAAAACAGCCAAATATCCGATGCTGATAACAAACAGTATACCCATACATATTCGTACAAGTGTAAAAAACATGAGTATTAAGAATTCTAATATATTAATATACCATTTAGCGCATGAGTTAATGCATTATGTTATCAGACAATATAAATCTGATAAGGAAGTATATGTCCGTTGGTTTGAGGAAACTGTTTGTGAAGCAATGTCCCTTTATATTCTTGAACTAGCAAGTAAACGATGGAGTGAATGCGTTCTTTCTCTAAACGATCCAAAATATGGACAAGCTATACAACAATATAAGATGAATGCAATTGATGAAACGCCTACTGAAGGACTTAAAAAATGCAGTACATTAGCAGATCTGACTCAAATTGAAAGTACTTGTGAAAACAAACGAGAAGACCGAGTCTGCGAAAGAAATTACTTATACAGTGTTTTTCTAAAACATCCTCATCACATAAGTGAAATTGCAAACTACACAAAATACATTATGTCCAACCGACTGTTGATTGATTTCGATATGTGGGAAAATGAATACGCGGAAGCAAAAGTTTTTATCTCTAGCATCAAGGTTATTCAGCCTAATATTAAGACAGTTGCTAGTATGTTATAACAGCCGCTCTTTTCCTTGGTCAGTTTGGAATGAAGAATTTTTCTGTTTGTAGTGTATGGAATATTTTTATTAGAACCCATTAAATAGTTAAACATTTAACAAAATTGAATTTATTGCTTTTTCGTAGTACAATATATCCGACAGTGTAGCGGCGGTCTGTTTGGGTAGACCATCGCGCTGTCCGATTTTCGGTAAAGAGGTGTCTATGGCGCAGGAGCGAAGTTTTGTTAAAAAGAGCGATATTGTCATCATCCTTTCGGTTCTCGCCGCGGCACTTTTGTTTTTGTTGTGGACAAACCTTGGCAAGGGCGGCTCGGACGCGGTTGCCGAGATCTATGTAGACGGCAAACTGTCTCGCACCATTGACCTTTCTCAGGTCGAGGAGCCGTATCTAATGGAGCTCGACGTACAGCTTCACGTTGTGCTCGAGGTATCGCCCGGCGGCATCCGCTTTATCGAAAGCGAGTGCCCCGATAAGATTTGTATCCACACAGGCGAGCTTACCTCGCCGCCCGACTACGCCGCCTGCCTGCCCGCACGGGTGGCGGTAAAGGTTGTATCTACATCCGATCAAACCGGGCTGGATGGCATTGCGGGTTAATGCATTTGGTGTCTTGCGCCCTTGTAAAAAGGGCACACTGATTATAATCTTTCTGTGTATTGCCTGCTGACCGCAGGATGCCGCAGTCTCGTGCTCCGTGCGCCGATGCGCGACGGAACACAGGGCTTGCGTCAGGGCGGTTTTTTGTTTGCAAAAACGCACAGAGTACTTTTGGAGTTAGGGGAATACAGTTATGAGAGCAACCAGTATCGGCAGACGCTCACATGGCGGTGCAAGGCTGCCCCACCATAAGGGTACGGCGGAGCTGCCAAGCGTCGTAATGCCAACGCCTGCCACGGTTACCATTCTAATGTGCCAGCATCTCGGCGTGCCCTGCAAGCCTGTCGTAAAGGTCGGCGATATGGTAAAGACCGGCCAACTCATCGGCGACAGCGACAAGTTTATGAGTGTGCCCATCCATTCCAGCATTACCGGCAAGGTCAAGGCGATTACCGAGGTGGTTGCCCCCGACGGCACGGTGGTGGAGGCGGTGGTGATTTCCGCCGACGGCGAGGACACCCTTGCCGACACCATAGCACCGCCCACGGCGAACAGCTACGAGGAGTTTATCGCGGCACTGCGCGCGTCCGGTCTTGTGGGACTGGGCGGGGCGGGCTTTCCCACGCACATCAAGCTCAAACCCGCAAAGCCGGAGGACATAGAGTTTTTGATTGTAAACGCCGCCGAGTGCGAGCCGTTTATTACCGCCGATTACCGCACGTTGATGGAGGAAACCGACGACGTGCTGGGCGGAATCTCCGAAATAATGAAACATCTCGACATAAAGACCGTGTACCTGGGTATTGAAGAAAACAAGCCCGAGGCGATTAAGCTGTACAAAGAGCGGTTTGCATCGTTGGATGGCGTAGAGGTTGCGGTACTGCGCACCAGCTACCCACAAGGTGCGGAAAAGACGCTGATATACGAGACTACGGGACGCGTAGTGCCCGAGGGCGCGCTGCCAAGTGCTGTGGGCGCGGTGGTTTGCAACGTCTCCACCGTGGCGTTTATCAGCAAATACCTGCGCACCGGCATACCGCTGATTCACAAGCGGGTGACGGTGGACGGCGGCGCGGTTGCCGAGCCCCAAAACGTCATAGCCCCCGTAGGCACCTCGGTTGCCGACATCGTCGCGTTCTGCGGCGGGTATAAAGAAGAGCCGCGCAAGGTAATCTTGGGCGGACCGATGATGGGCAACTCCCTTGCGGACGATGCCTACCCCATCTGCAAAACCACCAACGCCATTGTGGCGTTTACCGAAAAAGAGACCGCGCAGGCACCGCAGACCAACTGCATCCGCTGCTCGCGCTGCATCTACCGCTGCCCGATGAGCCTGATGCCCGCAAGCTTTGAAAAGGCGTACTTTGGACGCAATGAGGACGAGCTGCGCGCGCTGAAGGTAAACCTGTGCATCGAATGCGGCACCTGCTCGTTTGTATGCCCCGCAAAGCGCAACCTAGTGCATTCCATCAAGCTGGGCAAACGCTTTGTGCTTGAGGAGTCAAAGAAAAGAAAGGCGGGTGGGAACAATGCCTAATACCCTTTCCGTCAGCGCGACCCCACATATCCGCGCTGCCGCCACGACCCAGAAGATTATGGGCACCGTGCTCATCGCGCTGTTATTCCCTGCCGTGGCATCGGTTATCCTGTTCGGGGGGCGCTCGCTGCTGCTGATTGGGGTAACTGCCCTTTCCGCAGTGCTGTTTGAGACGCTTTACAACATGGTAACTAAGCGCGCGAATACGGTGTTTGACCTAAGCGCCGTTGTCACCGGCGTGCTGCTTGCCATGAACCTGCCCGTTACCCTACCGTTGTGGATGGCAATCATCGGCGCGTTTGTGTCGATTGTCATCACCAAGATGCTGTTTGGCGGGTTGGGGCAAAACTTTGCAAACCCCGCCATCGTAGGCAGAATCGTGCTTATGGTGTCGTTTACCACCGCCATGACCACATGGGTGCGTCCGTTGCAGTGGATGTACGGCGAGGCAAATACCGGCGCCACCCCGCTTGCGGGCGGCTCAGCAAGCTACCTTGAGCTGTTTTTGGGCATAAGGGGCGGTTGTCTTGGAGAGGTGAGCGTGCTCGCCATCCTCCTTGGCGGTTTGCTGCTGATGATACGCGGCATTATCACCCCGACTATCCCGTTTTTTTATATCGGCTCTACCTTTGTGTTCGTGTGGCTGTTTGGCGGCGACCCGCTGGCCCACATCCTTTCGGGCGGGCTGTTCCTCGGCGCGTTCTTTATGGCGACAGACTATGCCTCATCCCCCTCCACCGAAAAGGGCAAGATCATCTATGCGGTGGGACTTGGGCTGATTACCTCGGTCATCCGCATCTACGGCAGCTATCCAGAGGGCGTATCGTTTGCCATATTGCTGATGAACATCGTGGTGCCGTATATCGATAAGCTGACCCGCACCAAGCCGTTTGGAGGTGTGAAACGAACATGATGAAGGGAAAAGAGCTTGTAAAAGATATTCTAATCCCCGCAGCCATTCTTACTGCCATTGCTCTGGTGGCAACCGCGGCACTCGCGCTTACCAATGTGCTGACAAAGCCAATTATAGATGCAAATCAGCTTGACGGGGCAGGGCTTGCCCGACTTGAGCTGATTCCCGACGCGGACAAGTTTGTGCCCATTGACCTGACGGATGAACTCGCCGCACTTGGTGTTGTGGATGTATATACCGCCGAGAACGGTGCGGGTACTGTTATTTCGGTAACCGAAAAGGGCTATGGCGGCTCGTTTACCGTGATGGTAGGACTTAATCCGGATGGTGCTGTTGTTGCATATAAGGCGTTAACTCATGAAGAGACGGCAGGTCTTGGCTCTAAGGCGTTTGAAACCCCATTTGCCGACCAGTATGTCGGCAAGGTGCCTGGAGCGTTTACCGTGGTAAAGGGCGCCGCGGGTGCTGATAACGAGATTGCCGCCGTAACGGGCGCAACCATAAGCTCCGATGCCGTTACCCTTGCCATCAACCATGCGGGCGACGCGTTTGGTATCCTACAGGGAGGTGGCTTATTATGAGTAACACAAAAAGCCTTTCCGTTTTCTTAAACGGTATCTTAAAAGAAAACCCCACCTTTGTACTGGTGCTTGGCACCTGCCCAACCCTTGCGACGACCACCTCCGCCAAGACGGGCGTGGGCATGGGTATTGCGGCAATGGCGGTGCTGGTTTGCTCGAACCTTGCTATCTCTCTTATTCGTAAGATTGTACCGTCCAAGGTGCGTATCCCTGCGTTTGTTATCGTTATTGCGACGTTTGTAACCATTGTCAGCATGCTGCTAAAGGCGTTTGCGCCCGAACTTGACGCGGCGCTTGGCATCTTTTTACCGCTAATTGTTGTAAACTGCATCATCCTTGCGCGTGCGGAGGCGTTTGCCAGCAAAAACAACGCATGGAATTCCATCCTTGACGGCTTTGGAATGGGCATTGGCTTTACGCTCGCATTGTTCTGCATGGGTTCAATCCGTGAGATTTTAGGTGCCGGTAGCTGGTTTGGTATTCGCATCGTGCCCGAATCGGTTCCGTCGATGGGAATTCTATCACAGGCACCGGGTGGTTTCTTTGTATTCGGTGTACTGATGGCGCTCACCGGTGTTATCTTAAAACGGTTAGGCCGTAAGCCCGCCGTAACAGGCTGTGGCTCCTGTCCCTCTAAGGGACTGTGCCAAGGCGCGGACGCCATGGACGAAACCAAAAAGGAGGATAATGCACAATGAAAGAGATGGCAATTATCCTGCTAAGCGCAATCTTGGTTGAAAACTTCGTGCTTAAGCGTTTTCTAGGCATCTGCCCGTTCCTCGGCGTGTCCAAAAAGCTGGATAGCGCGTTTGGCATGAGCGTGGCGGTTACCTTTGTTATGGTGCTTTCCACCGCCGTAACCTACCCAATCTACGCGGGTATTTTGGAGCCGAGTGGCTACGGATACCTGCAGACTATCGTATTTATCCTTGTAATCGCCGCGCTGGTACAGCTTGTTGAGATTGTGCTGAAACGGCACATTCCGGCGCTTTACAAGTCGCTTGGCATCTACCTGCCGCTTATTACAACAAACTGCGCGGTGCTGGGCGTTACCCTGCTTAACTTTGAAAACGGCTACACCTTTGCCCAGTCGATTGTCAACTCCCTCGGCGCCGGTTTAGGCTTTATGCTTGCCATGGTGTTGTTCTCGGGCGTGCGCTCGCGGCTAGAGGTTGCGGATGTGCCTGAGGCGTTTAAGGGACTGCCCATCACACTGGTGGCGGCGGCTATTGTCTCGGTCGCGTTTGTCGGGTTCTCGGGTGTGGTTGAGGGAATATTCAAGTAAAACAGGCAACACGGGTTTTGTTAAAAAAGTAAAGTCAGCTGCCGTATCGATAATGAAAAGGTTCATGCCTTCTCTGTCCGACGCGACGACCGACTACGGGGATATCCGCCGCAAGGCGGTAGACCCCCACACTCACATACAATCGCTTTACACCACTTTGGGCGTAAAACAGAAAGGCATGGTTTATTAAGATGGATATCAGTATTGCGTCCATCATGCTACCCACGGGGATTGTGTCCGCCATTGGGCTGGTATGTGGACTAGGTCTTGCGGTCGCCTCCAAGCTGTTCGCCGTAAAGGAGGACGAGCGCATTGAACTTATCAGGGAGGTATTGCCCGGTGCCAACTGCGGCGCGTGCGGCTGCGCGGGCTGTGACGATTATGCGAAGGCAGTGTGCGAAGGCAGTTCCGCCCCCAATAAATGCATCCCCGGCGGCAAGGCGACGCTCGAGGGGATTAACAGAATTCTTGGAACCGACGCGGAGGCTGCGCCAAGCAAGCTTGCGATTGTGGCGTGTACGGGGCGTACCTCGATTACCGGCAAGCGTTATGACTACAAAGGGCTTACCACCTGCGCGGCGGCAAACCTGCTGCACGCGGGCGGCGGCAAATGCCAGTACGGCTGTATTGGCTATGGCGACTGCGTAAAGGGCTGCCCGTTTGATGCCATCCGTCTGGAGGAGGGTGTTGCCGTGGTAGACCGCTCGGTGTGCACCGGCTGCGGCGTGTGCGTTGTCACCTGCCCCAAGGCGCTGATCTCGCTGATACCCGACGACGACTCCGCCTTTGTTACCTGCCAAAATAAGAGCAAGGGTGCCATAGCCATGAAGCAGTGCGAAGAAAGTTGCATCGCCTGCCTGCGTTGCGTTAAGGCATGTGATTCGGACGCGATTACCGTAAACGACAACCTCGCGTTTATCGACACCGAAAAGTGCACCAACTGCGGCGCATGTGTCGTGGTATGCCCGCGCAAGACCATTTCGTATATCTCCCGCCAGAGCGGAAAAATCATCAATACGGGGGATCTACTGCCCGACAATGACGACGATTAAAAGCAGATAACACATAAAATGCAAGCCCCCGCCGGAGTTTTTCCTGCGGGGGCTTGCTGTACGTATCAGCCGTGTTAGGTAAGGTTTCGCATTATTTCTTCATAATGCCGCGTGGCAAGTGCGCTTGCTTTGCCCTTCTTGCAGAACGACAGCGACGCAAGCTTTGGCACGGCACGCTCCACTATAATCTGTCCGTCTACCGTTTTGGATTTGAGCACAGCAACTGCCTCTAAAAACCGATCATCCTGCCTTGCACGGTTGTAAAAGGATAAAACATACACATAAGAAAACAGGTTGTAGCCCCGAAACGGGTATTCCACCTGCATAAACAGGGTGCCGATTCCATAGTGGCAGGGACCGATGGGCTTTTTTATCGTCCAGTGGGCGAGCAAAAACTCCACCGCCCGGTCAAGCGCGGGCTCGGTGTTGTGGTAACCCGCCAAGCGAAATGCGCTAAGGGCGGTGAGCGTCGGGAGGGGGTTCGAGTACTCGGTCTCGGGACCTCTGCCAAAGAAGAACTTGTTGCAGCGCCAGCCGCCGTCGGGCTGCTGGATATCCCGAAGATGAGAAAAGGTCTTTTGCAGCCGCTCATCTCGGGCATACCCCAAGCGGCATAGCACCTCGGCGGCATGTACGGTATGGCAGGGGTAAACACCCCCCTGCGGCGACAACCGAAACCGTCCGTCCTCCCGCCAGGTGCTCAAAATCAGGTCGGCGCACTCCCGCAGTAGCGGGTCGTCTGGCTCTATCCCCAGCTCCAAAAGCATCGAGACGCTTTCGAGGGTCGAGAACGGCGCGCCCTTAATCAGGCGATTGTCGGGGGTAGTAAAAAGGTCTGCGCCGTTGTCGTGCCGGTGTGACAATATCGCTTCTATGTCCGCCGTGTACTGCGCAGCTACAGCCATGTTGCAACCTCTTTCGAATCCATTATGCGCCCTTGTCGCCATGTTACTCCTCTTCGGGCGGTGCCTCGGACGAAGACGCTACCGACGAGGAGGGCGCGGGCCACGCCTTTTCGTAGTTTAGGTTCTTAATCCAGTTAATCTGTACGGTGGTGTTTGCGGCGAAGATATTGTTGATAAACAACACCTCTTTGATGCCGTTGTCTTTAATGAACTGGTCAAAATCCTTTTCAAAGTACCGCTGATCCACCACATACACCGTATCGTAGTGGCTGGCAAGGTAAGGTGCAAACGCGTTGCCGAACGATTCCTTCACAACGGCGATGGAACGCCCCGTACTCGCGCCGCTCTTTATCACAAACAACGGCCAGTCGCCGCCCAAAAACAGCGAATAGGTGTTTGAGCCTTTGGCACTATCCGCATATACGGGTGCTTTATAGGGCGTGTTGCGCGCCCCCTTCTTGTACAACTCACCCGAAACGGTGGTGGGTACCATATAATAGTCCATATAATCGGGGCTTGCCTTTAGCTTGGGATCCTGTGTCAGGCGGTAAAGGCTGCCCCAGAAGTTCTCCTTGCGCGCGGTGGTCATGTTCTCCAGCGGAACGGCGGTAAGCCCTGCGTCCCTGCAAAAGCCTACATACGCATAATAGGCGGCAAGGGGCGTCCAGTGGTGGTCGGTGCGGAAGTATAGGTACTCGCTGGTATGTGCCTTAAGCTCATCATATGCGCTGCGGATGGGCACAATGGTGGGACCGAGACTGTCGTATATCAAATCGATGTTCGCCTTTTGCGAACGCGAAAAGTTTGCGTACTTCTTCGGCAGATAAAATTCCGACTGGGTGGGCACCACAAGGTTGTAGATCTTCACATCGCTACCAAACTGTTCTTGATAGCCGGTGATCACACCCGCATACCGCTTGCCCTCTTTTCCGTCCGTTCCAAACAAAGACATGGCGCGGTCACCGATGATGAACACGCCCTCCTTCATCTCACCGCCCGATTCAAGGGTGCCTTCCGCTTGTTCGGAGGACGCGGGCTGGCTCGATGAGGGCTGCTGGGAGGAGGATGACGCGTCGGAGCTCGCAGTCTCGCTCGGCGGTTTTTCGGAGGAAGCGACAGGCGGGGCGGCGGACGGCGGCTCGTCGGGCACGACAGGCACTGTGCCATGCAGCGTTACGTCGTCCTCGTTAAAGCCCTTTAGCGCGTTGTACTGCGCGGCAAGCTCTACAAGCAGGTCGCGAAACGGAAAGGTGTCGGAGTAAAACGCGTCCACCTGCTCGGTGTACTCGCCGCTCAGCAGCGTTTGAACCGTCATGGTGGGCATATCGGCAAGCTCGCGCCCTTCAAACTCCGACGATTCGGGCTTTGGAAGCACAAGGGCAAGCAGACCCACAATACCAATCAGCACCGACACAACGGCGATTCCCGCGCTGCCAGCAAGGCTAATCGGACGCGGGCGGTCAAAGTGAAGGTCGGATACCGGCTTTTTATTGAAATATTCTGTTTTCACCCTGATATAAGCCATCGTCGGTGTCCCCAGCCTTCCATTATTAGAATCGGTAGTACAAGAACGGATTGTAGCCCTGCCCTACCAGCAGCATCGTGCATACGGCAAGCAGCGCGACATTGACAACAATCTGACCACAGTCTATCGCGGTATAAACGGGGGAGCCGTCGTACAGACGCTCGGCAAGCCTCCGCCTTACCCATGGTACAACGGGCAGGGTACACACCGCAGCGATTACAATCCACACAATGTTGGACGATACGTTTATGCCCAGTGCCATATCGGTAAGCGGGTTGCCCGCAGTGCCAAACAAGACCCCAAAGAACTGCCCAAGGCGGGCAAGGTCGGTAAAGTAGAACAGCGCCCAGCCCACAACCACGGCAAATATTAGGTACAGCCACGAGAGTATGCGGGGCAGGCGGGACAAAATTTTGCCGAGGAACAGTTTTTCGAGCATAATCAAAACGCCAAAATACAGTCCCCACAAAATAAAGTTCCAGCTCGCTCCGTGCCACAGACCGGTTAGCAGCCACACAATGGCAAGGTTTAGGTACTGCCGCTTGCGGTTGCCGCCAAGGGGAATGTACACATAGTCGCGGAAAAAGCTGCCCAGTGAGATATGCCATCTGCGCCAAAACTCGGTGGCGGAGGTGGAGATATACGGGTAGTCAAAGTTCTCATGGTAGTGAAAGCCGAAAATCAGCCCAAGCCCGATGGCCATATCCGAATAGCCGGAAAAGTCAAAATAGATCTGCAGCGTAAACATCAAAAGCCCAAACCACGCGCCCGCAACCGACAAGGCGGATAGATCGCCGTCAAGATAGCTTGTACTCAACGCGCCCGCGGCATTTGCAATCAGTACCTTTTTACTCAGACCGATGACAAAGCGGGTAATGCCGCGGCTCACCTCGGCGGGGGAGATGGTGCGGTTTTCAATCTCATCGGCGATATGGCTGTAACGCACAATCGGTCCCGCAACCAGCTGGTGGTACATCGAGATGTACATCAGCAGCTTAAGCGGCGAACGCTGGGCGGGAACCTCCCCGCGGTATACATCCACCATGTAGGTGAGGATCTGAAAGGTGTAAAACGAGATGCCAATGGGCAGCACGATGCTTGGCACCGGCAGTGTGGTTGAGAAAAAGTCGTTGAAGTTCTGCACCAAAAAGCCGCTGTACTTAAAGACGCACAGCACCCCAAGGTCGGCCGCAACGCCGATTCCAAGCACAATCTTAGCCCCTATCGTACCGCGGTACTGCTCCATTAACAAGGTAAGCCCATAGTTTAGCATGACGCTTGCAAGCAAGACCCAAACCATTACCGGCTCGCCCCAAGCGTAGAAGATAAGCGAAAAAGCCACCAGCACAAAGTTGCGGTAGCCCTTGTTTTTAAAGATAAAGTACAGCACGATGTTCAGCGGTAAAAATAGATAAATAAACAACAGGTTTGCAAAAATCAAAAAAATAGCCTCCCTGCGTGTGATGGCAAACAAGCGGCTGTGAATGTCATATGGCAAAAGACCGCTCAAATTCTATTATATGATGAAGAAAAACGAAATTCAATACAGCAGCAGGCAAATGCCTGATAATATTTGCCTGAAATTGGCGTTTTGGGGTGACCGCTCAATCATTTGGTGTACCCCAAACGCATTTTTACTGCCTTTGCGGACAAAAAACCTGTCGTACATACGTCGGGAGCCGCCCCAAAGCAGGGCGACTCCCGATCGACTTGTTGCCGGTGTGCTAAGCGGCATAGCCGCCTACCAGTTTAATTACTTGGAAGCAGCTTCGCTGGAAACAGCCTCGTCGGAAGCAACCTCATCGGAAGCAACTTCGCTGGAAGCAGCCTCGTCCGAAACAACCTCATCGGAAGCAGCCTCGTCAGAAACAACCTCGTCAGAAGCAGCGTCGTCAGAAACAACGGCCTCGCTCGAGACCTCGCTTACAACGTCGCTCGAAACCGGAGCAGAGGAAGCGGGTTTGGTATCTCCGCAAGCGGCAAATACCATAGCAGATGCCATTACAACGGCGCAAAGGGACATAGCCTTGATCATGTTCTTCTTCATTTAAAATTCCTACCTTTCCTTTTCCCCCGTGTCTAGTTACACGGGTGTGCACATATGTGCGTTGCCTAATTTTAGTCAGGCAACAGTTTGACCGTAGCTCGGTTAGCGCAACAATTGCATACGTCCCGGGCTGTAAGCCGACCCCCATTATAGCGCAACCCCCGCGCGGCGACAATCTCAAATAGTGCTGAGCTTTTTCCACTTTGGACGATATATTTTATAACAAACCACCCAATATGCTTGTGCACAAATTACAATTATGGCAGATAATTTGAGCGTTATGTCAACAGAACCGCATTGGAATGCGATTCTTGTGGGGCGCAGCTGTCTCAAAGCGACAGAAATAAACTTGTTGCCGAACTGTAGCCGAGATGTTAAATTATTGCTACCGATTTGTGAAAAGGCGGCAATCAGTGCAGGCGGGTCGTCGTCCATTGCTCGGGCGCGGGGTCGGTGCGTAGCCGCTTGAGGTACCCAAGCAGGCTTACCCCCTGAAACCACAGTGTGATAAGATAGAGCAACACGCACAGCACAACCGCCAAAATGGTTTGCGGCAGCTCGGGTACAGAGGGTGACAGGTTAATAAAAAGATATGTGCCAAACAGTGCGCAAAGGGACGACAATAACGGGCGAACCGCCCAGTTGTGAACCCGAAGCGACAGCTTGGTGTACCGCATAATAAAATACAGATTTAGCCCTGCCCCGAATAGTGCGCTGATAAGATCGCCCGCAACGTAGCCGGACATCCCCACGCCGGGCAGCGCACAGGAAAACCACGTAAACCCCAGATGAATGACCGAGGAGAGCACGATAGACACCGACGAGAGCTTATGCCGCCCGATGCCGTTTAGGATGGCGCCGGTGATGATCTGGTAAAAGGTAAAGAACGCGGCAAACGAAAGGGGCAGCATGTAGTCGCCCGCCGATTGCTGCCCATACAGCAGTCGGGCAATGGTGCCGCCGCACGAAATAAGCAGTGCCAGTGCCCCAAACGCAATGATGCCGGTGGTGTGTAGCCCTTTTGCTGCTTTGCGGCGCACGTCCGCGCTGTCGCCCACCGCACACGCCTGCGAAAGCTTTGGCACCAGCACCGACACCATCGGAAAAATAAGCGCGGCGGGCATCATCACAAGGGGCAGGGTCATGCCCGTCATTACGCCAAACGCCGAGAGCGCCTCCTCCTGCGCAAGACCCGAAAGCATCAGCCTGCGCGGGAGGATGACTGTGGTGGCGCTGGCAAGCAGGTTGGTGAACACCCCTGCCGCCGAGACGGGCACCGCGGTGCGGATAAGCCCACGCAGTACCCCGCTGCATTCGGGCTTTGGCGGTGTTTTTGCGCGGTATGCCGCTTTGTTTCGCGCACCATACCAGCCACCGAGCAGCCCGACGCTTAACAGCTCGCTAATGACCATGCCGATTAAAATCAGCGCGGCGCTTACCCCAGGGCTTGCCCCGGGAAACAGGATTAACAGCGCGACCACTGCCGCAATGCGCAGCGCCTGCTCACTAAGCTCGCTGATGATGGGCGGCAGGATGTAGCGCACGCCTTGAAAATGTGCCTTTAACAGGTTCTCTATGCCCGTCAGCAGCATATAGGGTAGAAGTATCAAAAGTGCTGTTAGGGTTCTTGCATCCCCGAGCACATGAACGGACAGCGGTTCGCGAAACAACAGTACAGGCAGTGCCGCGACTGCAAACAGGGTTATGTAGCAGAGTATACTGTACCGCAGGGTTGCGCGTACACAGCCCGTCTGCCCCAGTGCCTCGTACCGCGCAGAGCGGCGGGTAACCCCCAGTACAAGCCCCGAGAGAGCAAACGATTGCACCACCGAATAAACCGGCATAACAAGCCCGAACACACCCATGCCCTGTGCGCCGATGAGACGCGACAGACCGATGCGGTACAAAAAACCCATCAGCTGCAGCCCCACCGAGCACAGCGCAAACATTGCAGAGGCATAAAAGACCGAACGCTTATGTATCTTCAATCGTCACCCACCCACTTTAAACCGACACGAAGTTATGGTTGGTATCTGCTTTGCCCCGCCCAAGTTACCCGTGAACCGAAACGCTTTTTTATGGCAAACTGGCTATACTCATTATATGGACAAAAATGACGTGCTAATACCGGTTTTGAACAGGGACGCTATCGTGGCGGACTGGAGAGGGTAAAACAATATATTTTCGTTGATTTTCGCCCCGATTTACTCGTTTTCATGATTGTATTGTGCTATAATTATCATTGTAAACAAATAACATACGCGGCAGGAGTGCAATATTTACAAAAAAAACTGTTTCTGCCATATACATCATTGAGTAAATGAGGATGAAGCACAAGTGAGCCTAACGTTTATTAAAAAAGCTACCCCATTTGACGCACCAAAGATCTACCACCTGATATTGCAGGCGTACGCCGAGGCAGATAAGACGATGCATGCGCCCGGCGGCATTGCCGCGCTCAAAGAGAGCAGTACCGATATCCTGCGCGACATGGATCGCATGACCGTGCTGGTGTGCACCAAGAACGGCAGTGTCATCGGTACCGTGCGCTACCGTATTGTACAAAGCGGCGACGCAACGCTTGCGTATATCAGCCGCCTGTGCGTGCTGCCCTCCGAACAGCGTTCGGGAGCGGGCACGCAGTTGTTAACCGAGGTGGAAAAGCAGTGCCGCGCCCAGAACGTGGACGCGCTTGCGCTGCACAGCCCCGCAAAGGTGGAAAAGCTCGTGCACTTTTACTATAAAAACGGCTATTACATACACTGCACCAATAAGGATCGTGGCTATGCGCGAGGGCTGTTTATCAAGGAGCTGACGGGCAAAGACTGCGACTTTTCGCCCCTGAACGAGCTGTGAGTGGCTGCGAGGTCTGTCCCCGCCGCTGCGGTGCAGACAGAACTGAGAACTCGGTATCGCTCGGCGTGTGCGGCATGCGACAGCAGCCTGTTTTGGCGCGCGCCGCGCTACACCAGTGGGAGGAGCCCTGCCTAAGCGGTAAAAACGGCTCGGGCACCGTGTTCTTTTCGGGATGTGCGCTGCGGTGCGTGTTCTGTCAAAACGTTGAGATCAGTCATGGTAAAAAGGGCAAACCCGTTACGGTGCAGCGATTGCGCCAGATATACAAGGAACTGATCGAAAGCGGCGCACACAACATCAACCTAGTAAACCCCACCCATTTTATCGGGGCGGTGGCCGAGAGCCTTGCACAGCCGCTGTCGGTGCCCGTGGTGTACAACTCGGGTGGGTACGAGCGGGTTCAGTCGCTGCGGCAGCTTGAGGGAAAGATTCAAATCTACCTGCCTGACTTAAAATATGCAGACAATCGTCTTGCCCTGCGCTACTCGGGCGCAGACGATTATGTGGAGCACGCCATAAGCGCGATAACAGAGATGCATCGCCAGACGGGCGATTGTGTGATGGGGGAGGACGGGATGCTGCAAAGCGGCGTTATCATCCGCCATCTTGTGTTGCCCGCCAATATTCACAACACCATCGCGGTCATTGACACGGTGAAGCGGATGTTCCCAAACGGCGGGGTGCTGTTTTCGTTAATGGGACAGTACACCCCCTGCGGCGATCTTACAGCCGTGCCTGAGCTTGCCCGCCGCGTGACAAAAAGAGAGTACGATAAGGCGCAGGAGCACCTGTTTGCAAGCGGCATAGAGGATGGCTTTGTGCAGAAGCTCTCCTCCGCAAAGACCCAGTACATCCCCCCGTTTGATTTTGCAGGGGTATGACGCAATGGTTCAGGATGAGATGGACAAACCACAAAACAGCAAGGCTGTTTTTTTATTGACAAACTACGCGCCGTCATGCTAGGATAATTGCTGAGGGAATGAGGTTCTCCCGTGGGGAAATGCCGCCCTTTGCGGCATGCACCAAAACCGTCTGAAAGCTGATGACCAATGCAGATTCATTGCATGGTCGCCGGCTTTTATTTATGCAAAGGCGATTGCTTTATTTGGAAAATGGCAGTTGTCTGACTCTCTGCGTTTAGAAAGGAGCTAGTAAAAAAGGATGATTTACTCGAGCGAAGTAGAACAGATGTGTCCCGTAGCCAAGGGCGCATATCACGGTCCCGCCCCCATTCCGCAGGAGGGCAAGTGGGTACAGGCAAAGGAGATTAAGGACATCAGTGGTCTGACACACGGTGTGGGCTGGTGCGCACCCCAGCAGGGCGCGT
>JAEZDF010000060.1 GCA_023429685.1 Bacillota bacterium | reverse complement strand
TTATGGAGCTGGTCTTGAAAACCAGTGATTCGAAAGAACCAAGGGTTCGAATCCCTTCCTCTCCGCCAACGCCGATTATGGCTTGCGGCGGGGAGCAACAGCGACCGCCATAAAGCATCATAATATATAAGTTTTATCAGTCACCATATGGAGAAGTACTCAAGTGGTGAAGAGGCTCCCCTGCTAAGGGAGTAGGTCGGGAAACTGGCGCGAGGGTTCAAATCCCTCCTTCTCCGCCAACAAAAACCCTGTAACCGTCAACGGTTGCAGGGTTTTTGTTTTGTTTGTAATATACATGACAACACACTTTTTTGCCTACAAAGCCTTGCTGTTGGAGCATCTAATAATGTGATTACAGTGCAATATATAAATTCGTTTTACTTAATCGCTCATATCAAGGTTCAATTATTTTAAGAATCATATTCATTGAATTGTCAAATTCAGCCTGTGAAGAGTTCTCGAAAACCAACAAATCATCCTTGCATTTTGGGTCGTTAAGCTCATCGGGAATTGCAAAGTTGACTCCGGCAATATATTCCTCCCAGTGTTCGAGCTTCCATTTGTCGCGGTCACTGTTGCGGTCTATCATTCTCTGCTTGCATACGTCCACATCAGTCTGCACCCAAACAACAGTCAGCTTTGCGTTTTTTTGCACAAGCCTAGATTTTAGGTCTGTCATATATTCCGTATCTCGCACCTCTCTTGTAAACGGCGCGTTAATCAGCACGATATTGTCATACTCTAACGCCTCTAACGCAATATCCACAATTGCAGCATATTCATAATTGCGAATGTTTTGTTCGAAAAAGTCGGAGCTTCGGTTATACTCCTGACCCGCAACTACAAATATCTGTTTGGACAGCACAATTAGAGTATCTTTATCAAGATACACAACGTGCTTGAGCTTTTTTGCAAGCTGCTTGGATACATATGTTTTCCCGCTGGCAGGAGGGGATGTGACTAAGATGAGTCGTTTCATGCGATTCCTCCGTTACAATCAGATTGCCCGTTGTTCTCATCGTCTACTGCAGTTAACCCTTTTTGTATTTATCTATAAATTATAACCAGCCCCATAAACGGTTCTGTACTTTTCCTGGGCAGCTTAATCTAAACCCGTACAGAGTATGGTTATTACCCTTTCAGTAAAACGAGCAAATGAGAAGCTACTGTATTGAGTTTTGCGTCACTCGTCATACGTGGCAAAACTTTAAATAGCTTTGCTCCGTATTTCTTGTTATTGGTACACCACCGCAAACTCCGCCTGTGCTAGGTCGAGTTGTGCGCTCTGCCAAAGCGCTTCTCCCAGATGTGCCTCCTTGAGCAGGGGCAGCGATAAGAGCGGTGTTAAATCCCCGTCGGCAACGTCGTCAAACCCCACCTGCTCTAAATACGCGAACTGCTCGATTCCAGACAATGCTTGCAGGGAGGCATCCCGCATATACAGATATTTGAGGTATTTTAATCCCGATATCGCAGATAACGAGCGAATATGTGTATTTCCGATATCTAGATTATCGAGCCTTGGACAAGCCGATAACGAGGACAGGTCGGTGACCTGGGTATCGTATACACATAGCATCCTCAGGGCGGGCAGCGCGGAGATCGGCTTTACATCCTCAATCGGGTTATGCTTGAGGTCAAGCTGTTCGAGTTCGGTAAGCTCGCTCAGCGGGGATAGATCCCTGATATCCTGAAGTGCGATACGCAGGCATCTTAGGTTTTTAAGCCTTGATATATCGCGCAGGGAACGGATCTCCCCGTTCTTCACTACGCCGTCGTTGTTTGCCATGTGCTGACCCAGTTCTGTATAACCAACCATGTCGGCTGCCACATGGTTTCCGAACAGATAAAGCTCTCGCACGTTTAATAGCTCTGTTTCTTCAATCGGCTCACCCTGCGGTTTATCCAGTGCAAGGCGCACCGCCTGCTCAATCAGCGGCTCTTCGAAGGAGACGCGGGATGTAACTGACAGCAGTGGTGCAAGCTCTGTATATCGCCCTACCGTAAAGCCGATGCACAAACACACCACGCAAGCAACAATACCTGTCGCACGCCGCACCACCCGTTTGCTTTTGCCGCCGTCGGCATTTTGAAGCGCCTGCTTAATCGTTTTTACAGTATGGTAGCGTTTTTCGGGGGCAAACTCCGTACATCTTGCAACCAGCCGCCTTAGGCGAGGATTGCTTATGTGCGCGAGCATTGATTTTCGCTCCGTCGCGCCTGTTAACAGCCATCCCAGCAGTATACCGAAAGAAAAAACATCCGCGCGGCAGTCGGTCTGCGAAAAACCGTACTGTTCGGGTGCCGCAAACTGTTTTGTTCCAAAACACACGGTATCCTCTTTGGCAGTCTCATCGTAAACGCGAGAGATTCCAAAGTCGATAAGCCAAACCTTCCCTTTATTGTCTAGGATGACATTGTGGGGCTTAATATCTCGATGGATAATCGGCGGGGTCTGTCCGTGCAGATAGCACAAGATATCACTAAGCTGGACGGCTATGCTGATAATCTCGGTCTGCGACAGATTGTTTTGTGCGGCATATTGGTTTAATGGGGTTCCTTCTATGTACTCGCGCACCACGCACAGCATGTTGTCGTTTTGATATTCGCCCACAAAGGCAGGCAGCCCGGCGTGACCTAGCTTTCTTAATAACGTCCCTTCGCTTGTGCGGGAGAACAGGGCTCTATCCAAATAGCATTTAGTCACAAACAGTGCGCCTGTTTGCCTGCTTTTTACCAGCAGCGTCTCACCTGCTTCATTGTGCGCAAGGCATTCCATCGGCTCGTACTCCGCCAAAAACTCGTCGGGATACCTGTCACAGTCGAATTCTTCCACGAGGCTTTGCAGCAAAGATTCATCCATGCTTATCCTCACCGCCTAACAGGGTTAAACCGAGTGTTTGAAGCATGCTCTGCGTTGTTATCACATCCGTGCGGTCGTTTAGGCAACGAAGAATCACCGCGTCGCGCATGATTTTTGGGTAGAGCGTGCTTTTCTGCGCCATTCTTAGCAACCCCTGCGTCTCGTCCACATTAAGACCGAACCCGAATGCAAGCAGGATTACCTTATCCCGAGACGGTCGACGTGTTCCGTTAAAGATTTGGTGACCGTAGGTACGGTCAATCATTGCGCGTTTGATGATCTGCTCGGGTACCTGCCCGGTCTGTTTGCACAAATCGGATATATAGATATAAAACTCGGGGAATTCCGACGTGCTTATGTTGTTTTGTAAAAACTCATCCAGATTCGGAGCCTTAAATAATCGATGAAGCAGCGTACTGGTACGATTCGCCCTTAGCCTATACTGTGCCATAATCCGCGCCTCCATTCAAACATATTGCGCTCGGAAAAAAGTGAATTTCGGTACAATTATATCTTAGTTTCCATATTGTTTCAATCAATTCTAATATTTTGCTTTTCGCTTTGCTTCTTTTATTAGCAGATGTGTGCAACCTGCACACCACAACTCCCGTATGGAAATGTATACTAATGTTAATACAGTGGTTGAATTTATATTCTCATCGGCATTAAAAACGAAATGGAGTGGTTTTATAATGAAAAGATGCTTATTGATTGGTCTTGTTTTGATTCTCGCACTGTCTATGGTGGCATGCGCGACCCAAACCCCGAAACCTCAGCCAGTACCCGAGCCCGTTGTTTCGGCAGAACCATCCTCTGCTTTAGAGCCTGAAAGCCAGCCTGTCGCCGTTGTGGTGTTTAGCGACAAAAACCTTGAGACTAAGGTGCGAAAGGCAATGAACAAACCCGAGGGCGACATCACGCTAGAAGAAGCCGCACAAGTTCAGTCGCTTAACGTAAGTAATGGCAGCTTTGGTGAGAAAAACGGCAGCAATAATATTAAGGACATCAGTGCGCTCGGATATTTTACAGGACTTAAAGAATTGGATATTTCATTTAACGAAATCTCCGATTTATCCGCGCTGAGCAAAATACCTAGCCTGGAGACGTTGGTGTTTAACGGCACCTTGGTGGAGGACCTGACCCCCCTCAAAGGCCTGACAAACTTAAACTGCCTGGTGTTTTGCTGGCTGCACGGAGATAACGGCATCCCCGCCGGTATTGCCAGTTTGGACGCGCTGTCCGATCTTACAAACCTTGAGCATATCGACGCCAAAAACGCAGGCATTACCGACATATCGGCACTTGCCAACCTGCCAAAGCTATGGGACGTTCAGCTTAACGAAAATATGATTACCGACGTTACTCCCCTTTCGAACCTAACCAGCCTTCGAATCGTACTTCTGGAGGGCAATCCTGTTAATGATTACAGCGTACTCAAGGACGTCTACGCTCATCTGGAAGGCAAGGATTTTGAACTGAAGTAGGCATATGTATCCTCCCCCGGAAATTCTGCAAATAGCGTGCCCCCAACCGACAAAGTGGCTGGGGGCACGCTATTTTTCCTTGCTTGTTTGTAAACTGTATATTTTTACGACCTTCTTGTAACCGCATTTACAATCAAAAGCAGAATTACTGCGCCTAAAACAGCCACAAACAGGCTCCAAAGGTTAAAGCCGGTGACCCCTGCGCCCCCAATTAGATTCATTGCAAGCCCACCGAGAAATCCGCCGATTACGCCGACGATGATGTTCTTACCGGCACCCATCCGCTTATCGTTACCCGTAATCTTACTTGCAATCCAGCCTGCGAGCGCCCCGATGATTAACCAACCGATAATGCCCATGCTAACGCCTCCTTTATACCATTAGTGTCCACAATAAGCACCGAATCATTCATCCTACTAGGATAAGTAAAACATGGCTGCGTTATGATACACAACATCTTCAGCAAAACCCGCAAACGAAACTGATGGAATAACCCACCTGCGATGTGGTATAATGGGTAGAGTAATTGAATAAACATTGCTGCATAATACGCCCAGTACGACGATTGCGGTGTCTTTGCTTAAAAAGGAAGTGTCTATTATGAGTAAAACAGTTTGGAAGGCAGGAACGCTGCTCTCTCCAGTTCCTCTTGCCATGGTAACGTGCGGAACAATGGAAAAGCCGAATATCATCACCATTGCATGGACAGGGATTGTGAACTCTTACCCCGCTATGACCTATA
>JAEZDF010000005.1 GCA_023429685.1 Bacillota bacterium | reverse complement strand
TAGACGCAAAAAAACGCGGCGAAACAGGCTAAAGAACCCCGCTTGCCACGAAAGGAATCTATCATCTCATGAACAGAATCATGGCGCTTGTACAATCGCTGGTCAGCCGTTATGATACACGCGACCCATTTAAACTGTGCGCGGAGCTTTCGGTACACCTCATCTTTGCCGACCTGCCCGATACGGTGCAGGGCTTTTACCAGATGACCTGCGGACATCGCTTTATCTATTTAAACAACAAGTTAACCGATAACACGGCGCGCCTGGTGTGCGCCCACGAGCTTGCCCATGCCCTTTTGCACAGCGAGTATAACGTGCTGGAGCTGCAAAGAGATACCTTCTTTTGCTGCCCAAGGTACGAACGCGAGGCGGACCTGTTTTGCGCCTTTTTGCTGATTGACACAGAGGAGGCGGAGCACAGCTGCCCGGGCGCAGTGTGTACCGAGCAGATTGCACTGCTGTATGGTGTGCCGATAGAGCTTGCCGAGCTGCGCTACGCGCAGAATTTTTAAGAAAACAAAAAGTCGGTTTGCTGTTACGCAAACCGACCTACGTTTGGTTGTTTTGTTATCTACCGTTTGCGTTTAAGGATGCAATAGAATTCTTGCAGGCGTCCTTTACGCGGATATCGGTGTCGCGGTTCATCTGGTGACGCAGATGCTCAATGCCGGATTTTCTGCCCGAAAAGCCAAGAGAATTTGCGGAGGCAACACGGACATTCGCGTCGGGGTCATGTAGCATGATAATCAGCTGGTTGTATGTATCATCGTGCTTGATATACTGCATCGCCATAGCGGCGCCCTCACGGATCTCGGGATCCTTATTGCTGCAGTAGGACAGTACCTTGTCTAACTTTCCCTTTTGAGCAGCTTCGATGATTCCTTGAACTTTTTTGTCATTTGCCATGCTTATATGCACCTCACAGATTATATTGTTAAAGCCGCGTGTTTTTTGTATAAAATCATCGCTTTATTACCTATTCATACTACTATGGCGGATGGTAAAAGTCAAGGAAACAAGGGCTTTGTCGGTTTGAATTTACATTTGCGCTATTTTTTTATATAAAAATTGTGTAAATCGTGCATTGTATATTTATGGCACTTTTTACACACCTCTTTGGCAAAACAGTGACAGTTTGGGGCACAGACATGGTGAGGCAAAAACCACGTTGCTTTTGCAGGATAAAACCCCGACGTTTCGAGAAAGATAAACGAGATTGCGATACATGCGCGAGTTTTTCGCGATAACGGTTTACTAGTAGGGCTTTGAATGTTATAATTATAACAAAATCTACAAACAAGCAATAAAGGAGAATAAAACATGCCGGTAGTAAATTATAAAGAGTATCAGCAGATGCTAAAGGCGGCATCTGATGGGCATTACGCGTACCCCGCATTCAACGTAAGTAATTTTGAGACAGCAAACGCGGTGCTCAAGGGTCTTGCGGATTCGAAGAGCGACGGTATCATTCAGGTTTCCACAGGCGGCGGCGCGCATGCGTCGGGTCAGAACATCAAGGATAGCGCAATTGGTGCCATCAGCCTTGCAAACCATGTGCACAACGTGGCAAAGCATTACGATATCTACGTTGCGCTGCACACCGACCACTGCACCAAGGGCAAGATCGACAGCTTCATGATGCCCCTGATTGAGGAGACCGAGCGCCGCCGTGCGCAGGGTCTGCCCAACCTGTTTAACAGCCACATGTTCGACGGTTCGGACATCACCCTGGAGGAGAACATGGAGGTTGCTAAGAAACTGCTTGCCCGCTGCGCAAAGAACGAGATTGTGCTGGAGGTTGAAGCAGGCGTTGTAGGCGGCGAGGAAGACGGCGTAAGCCATGAGGGCGCCCCCCGCGAGAAGCTGTACACCACCAGCGAGGATATGCTGTATGTATACAGAGAGCTTAGCTCGGTTGAGGGCGCAGCGTATATGTTTGCCGCAACCTTTGGCAACGTGCACGGCGTGTACAAGCCCGGCAACGTGCAGCTTAACCCGAAGATTCTGCGTGACGGACAGGAAGCACTGAAAAAAGAGATTGGCGAGGGCAACAAGTTCTGGTTCGTATTCCACGGCGGCTCGGGCTCGGGCAAGGATGAGATTGCCGAGACCCTGCAGTACGGCGTGGTGAAGATGAACATCGACACCGACACCCAGTACGCCTTTACCCGCCCCGTTGTAGAGCATATGTTCAAAAACTACGACGGCGTGCTAAAGGTAGAGGGCGAGGTCGGCAACAAAAAGGCATACGATCCCCGCAGCTATCTTGCCGCCGCCGAAAAGGCGATGGCAAAGCGCGTAATGGAGGCGTGTGACGACCTTCAGTCTACCGGCAAGACCCTGTTTAAGAAGTAATTATCTGAATAAGATTTTTTGCAAGAGGAATGCGGTGTATGCCGTGTTCCTCTTTTTCGTTTGTCCCCGCGTAGGTGCGACATCCTTGACGCCCCGAGGAATGCCCCCGAAATTGCAGAAGGGATGTCGGGGACGCCATCCCCTACAACCGCAACCCCAAACCCGAACGTAGGTGGCGCCATCCCTGACGCCCCGATTTTAACCCTGAATAATATTAATGTGACAAAGTTACAAAATCAGCCGCAAAAAACGCTAAAGTTTTCCTCAATAATCACGATATATGTTATGTAAGCAAAGCGGGGCGGAATGAATCCTACCCGCCTTACGGAAAAAAACAAAACTCAAGGAGGAAAATTTTTATGCGTATTGGTAACAACATCAGCGCAATGAACACGCTGAACAGACTGACGGTGAACAACAGCCAGTTGTCCAAGTCCCTCGAGAAGCTGTCTTCCGGCTCGGCAATCAACCGCGCTGCGGATGACGCTGCAGGTCTTGCAATCTCCGAGAAGATGAGAGCACAGATCGCGGGTCTTGAGCAGGCAAGCAAGAACGCGCAGGACGGCATCTCGCTGGTGCAGACCGCTGAGGGCGCGCTCGATCAGACCCACTCCGCGCTCCGCCGTATGTATACCCTTGCCATGCAGGCAAAGAACGGCACCATCACCACAGAGGACCGTGCAAAGATCCAGGACGAAATTGATGCACGCATCAACGAGATTGATCGCGTATCCAACACCTCAAACTTCAACGGCATCAAATTGTTTGATGGTAGTCTTGATGGCTCCGAAGCAGTGACAGGTGTAAAACCTACCGCAACTTCTTCGGACGCTAAAGTATCTGTAGCCGTTTCCATCACGGATGAAGCCACTGCTACAAGCGAAGCAATACTTAGTGCAATCAATGGGTTGAATATCACCGCTGACTATACTGCTACGGGCACGGTATTTTCATTAACCGGTATTGCGGATGGCGATACTGTTGGTAATTTTACAGCTGATGTTGCTGGCGGCGTTATTACACTGAAAGATGCTGACGATGCTACCGCTGCTACAATTACACTAACCGGTACTGCGGATGCTGCAGGTGTTAGTATTTCTTTCTCTGGCGGTACTGCGGCTAAAGCTGCTGGCGGCGGCACAGCGCTTGAACTGCAGATTGGCGCGACTTCTGCCGCTGCTGATAAGATCGATGTTAACATTGGTAAGATGGACGCAAAGACTCTTCTCGGTTTGGATGATGCTGATACCACGCTCGACATGAGCACTCCTGAGGCAGCCAGTACTGCAATAGACAAGATTAACTTTGCAATTGAGCAGGTTTCTGCTCAGAGAGCAAGCCTTGGTGCGGTTCAGAACCGTCTGGAGCAGACCATCGAGAACCTTTCCACCACCGCTGAGAACATGAGCGCTGCTGAAAGCCGCATCCGCGACGTGGATATGGCAAAGCAGATGACCACATTCACCAAGTACAGCATCCTTTCTCAGGCTTCGCAGGCAATGCTTGCGCAGGCGAACGCACTGCCTCAGGGCGTGCTGCAGCTGCTCGGCTAATTGCTTAGTATTACCGTTTAGTCTGTTAACACAACGCATAAGCGCAATACGTACATTGCGCATGCGCATGACGCGCAACGAACCCACCCCCGCCACGAAGGCGGGGGTGGGTTTTTGTGGGTTACACCGCCAACCGTAGGGGCGCGCATTGCGCGTCCGTTTATCTACCCCCAAAGCCAAAGTAGACTATGAGCATCCGTAGTTTCCATATACATCTGAACAACATACTTTTAAATATTACCCCAGAACGATATTACAATTACTAATTTATGTTATAATAGCCGCAAAGCGAACAGTATGTGGTTAATGCCAAACGGCTCACCGCCTACGTGTCAGCCGCCTTTTGATGGGCAAATATATAATAACGTTTCGCTGTTTAATGGTATATTACAAGTCTAGGGATTAACTTTAAGCTGATAATTTGGGGTGTCGAAATGCAAATGCCAAAACGCAAGCCCAATCGATTGCAAACATGCAATTACAGCTCGGCGGGTGCATACTTTATTACAATATGTACCGCAAACCATGAATGGCTATTGTGGCGCACGGGCGAGCGTTACACGCGGCTGAGAGAAACAGACGACATACCGCTCTCTGAATACGGCACGGTTGTAAATGATGCAATTAGGGCTATTCCTAGTAAGTATGCGGGTGTTAGGGTTGATTACTATGTTGTTATGCCTAATCACATACACTTAATTATAGTGATTCAGGAAGCTGACGGACGCGCAATGCGCGCCCCTACTATACCAACAATAATTAACCAGATGAAGGGGTATGTCACAAAACAGATTGGTTTTTCGATATGGCAGAAGTTATATTACGACCATATCATTCGCAACCATGATGAATATGAAAAAATTACAAAGTATATTATTGAAAACCCCGTAAAATGGCAGGACGATTGCTATTGCATATCACAAAATATCCGCAAACCACCAATCCCAACTATACCGTAGGGGCGCGTATTGCGCGTCCGCCAAAATAAACCCCGCCGTAGAGGACGCCAACCCTGACGCCCCAACCCGCCGAAACCACAATAAATTGCATATTCCGTCCTATCCGCGGGCGATTGAAATACCAACCACAGGTTGGCTATTCGCCCCTACGGCATTGCCGTGGTGTTTGCGTGACAAGACAAAAAACCGCCCCGTTTCGCAACGCGAAACGGGGCGGTTTGCTTAATCGGTTGTGTGGCTTATTCCACGTCGTAGAGCTTAGAAAGACGCACGAGGTGGTTGTATTTGTCCTGTGCAGTCTTATCGGCATTCTCAAACAGTGCCTCGGCACGGTCGGGGAACGCGCGGGTCAGAGAGGTATAGCGAACCTCGCTGGTGATAAAGTCCTTGTAGCTGACGGTGGGTGCCTTGCTGTCGAGCTGGAAGGGGTTCTTGCCCGCTTCCTTGAGGCGGGGGTCAAAGCGGAACAGGTGCCAATATCCGGCGGCAACCGCGCTCTTAATCTCGGTCTGGCTCATACCCATACCGCCCTTGATGCCGTGGTTGATACAGGGCGAGTACGCGATGATGATGGACGGACCGTTGTAGCTTTCCGCCTCGTTGAATGCCTTCAGGCACTGGTTGTAGTCGGCACCCATACCAACCTGGGCAACGTATACATAGCCATAGGTCATTGCAATGGCGGCAAGGTCCTTCTTCTTAATCTCCTTACCGGCTGCGGCAAACTGTGCCACGGCGCCGGTGGGGGTCGCCTTGGAGGACTGACCGCCGGTGTTGGAGTACACCTCGGTATCGAATACAAGGATGTTGACATCCTCGTTCTGTGCGATTACATGGTCAAGACCGCCGAAGCCGATGTCGTATGCCCAGCCGTCGCCGCCTAAGATCCAGATGCTCTTCTTGGCAAGGAACTCCTTGTCGGCAAGAATCGACTTCGCCGCGGCGGAGCCGTCCTTCTCAAGGGCTGCAATCAGCTTCTCGGTTGCAATGCCGTTCTCGGTGGTGTTGTTTACGGTGTCAAGATACTCGGCGGCTGCTGCCTTGAGTGCCTCGTCAGAAGGGGTAAGTGCCGCAACCTTCGCAATTACGCGCTCGCGCAGCTGCTTCTGGGCAAGGTACATACCAAAGCCGTACTCTGCGTTGTCTTCAAACAACGAGTTAGCCCAAGCAGGACCAAAGCCGCGCTTGTTGACGGTGTAAGGGGTAGAGGGAGCGGAACCGCCCCAGATGGACGAACAGCCGGTGGCGTTGGCGATATACATCTTGTCGCCGAACAGCTGGGTGGCAAGCTTCGCGTAAGGGGTCTCGCCGCAGCCTGCGCATGCGCCGGAGAATTCGAGTAGGGGCTGCTTTAACTGGCTGCCCTTAACGGTGGTGGGCTTAAACTTCGCAAGTGCCTCGGGCTTCTCAGGCAGTGCTTCTGCGTAAGCAAACACTTCCTGCTGCTCTAGCTGGGTCTCGATGGGCTTCATCACAAGAGCCTTGTTGCCGCCCTTGCCGGGGCATACGTTTGCGCACGAGCCACAGCCTGTGCAGTCCAGCACAGAGATCTGAATGCCAAACTTGTAGCCAGCAAGACCAACCATATCCGCGTTCTTGGTGGCGGCGGGTGCTGCTGCTGCTTCCTCTGCGGTCATTACGAATGGACGGTTAACCGCATGGGGGCAGACGTAAGAGCAGAAGGTACATTGAATGCAGTTCTCGGGAATCCACTCAGGCACATCCACTGCAATGCCGCGCTTCTCGTAAGCTGCGCTACCCTGCGGGAAGGTGCCGTCGGCCATATCCACAAAGGTGGAAACAGGCAGGCGATCGCCCTGTTGCTTGTTCACAGGAATTTCTATCTCGTTTACAAACTTCACAAGGTCTGCGCGATTGCCGGTGGCAGCGTGGGGAGCCTTGTCGTCAGAAGCGGTCTTCCATGCTTCGGGAACCTTAACCTCGGTAATGCCGGTTACGCCCGCATCGATGGCGGCATGGTTCATGGCGACAATCTTCTCGCCCTTCTTGCCGTAAGAAGCGGTGGCGGCATCCTTCATATACTTGACAGCCTCGTCAATCGGGATGATGTCGGCAAGCTTAAAGAATGCGGACTGAAGCACAGTGTTGATGCGTCCGCCCAAACCGATCTCCTTACCGATCTTTACGCCGTCGATGGTGTAGAACTTGATGTTGTTGTTTGCGATAAAGCGCTTATCCTTTGCGGGCAGGTGCTCCTCAAGCTCCTCGGCATTCCACTGGCAGTTCAGCAGGTAGGTGCCGCCGGGTTTAATGTCCTCAACCATGTCGTAATGACCGACATATGCGGGGTTGTGGCATGCAACAAAGGCTGCCTTGTTAATCAGGTAGGTGGAGCGGATGGGCTTCTTGCCAAAACGCAGATGCGAGATGGTAACGCCGCCCGACTTCTTAGAGTCGTAAGAGAAATACGCCTGCGCGTACATGTCTGTGTGGTCGCCGATGATCTTAATCGAGTTCTTGTTTGCGCCGACGGTACCATCCGAGCCAAGACCCCAGAACTTACAGCTGGTGGTGCCAGCGGGGGTGGTGTCGGGGCTCTCGGTGATGTCAAGCGACAGATTGGTTACATCGTCCACGATGCCGATGGTAAACAGCTTCTTGGTGCTGTTCTTGAATACAGCGATAATCTGGGGAGGGGTGGTGTCCTTAGAACCCAGACCATAACGACCGCTGAATACGGGGATCTGGTCGAACTTGGTTTCCTTGAGTGCTGCCACAACGTCAAGATAGAGCGGCTCGCCCATCGCGCCGGGCTCCTTGGTGCGGTCGAGTACGGTAATCTGCTTTACGCTGTCGGGGATAGCCGAAAGCAGGTGCTTTGCAGAGAACGGTCTGTACAGGCGAACCTTTACAACACCGTACTTGCCGCCGGCTGCGTTGAGGTAATCGATGGTCTCGTCGATGGTCTCGCATACAGAGCCCATGGCGATGATGATATGCTCGGCGTCAGCTGCGCCGTAGTAGTTAAACAGCTTGTAATCGGTGCCGATCTTGCTGTTTACCACGTTCATGTATTCCTCGGCAATGGCGGGAACCTGCAGGTAATAGTTGTTGCTCGCCTCTCTTGCCTGGAAGAAGATGTCGGGGTTCTGAGCAGTACCGCGCAGTACGGGGTGCTCGGGGTTTAAGGCGTTCTTGCGGAATGCGTCAATCGCATCCACATCAGCCATCGAAGCAAGGTCTTCGTCGTTCCACACATGAATCTTCTGCAGCTCATGGGAGGTTCTAAATCCGTCAAAGAAGTTTACAAATGGCACTCTGCTCTTGATTGCGGTCAGGTGCGCAACGGGGGTTAGATCCATAACCTCCTGCACGCTGCTCGCGGCAAGCATGGCAAAGCCGGTCTGACGGCAAGCATAAACGTCGGAGTGGTCGCCAAAGATCGAGAGCGCATGAGACGCAACGGCGCGAGCCGATACGTTAATAACGCAGGGCAGCAGCTCACCGGCAATCTTGTACATATTCGGGATCATCAGAAGAAGACCCTGAGATGCGGTGTAGGTGGTGGTCAGCGCGCCTGCAGCAAGCGAGCCGTGAACGGTACCCGCAGCACCCGCTTCGGACTGCATCTCTGCAACCTTAACCTCGGTGCCAAACATATTCTTGCGTCCGTCGGCAGCCCATTTGTCGGTTACCTCAGCCATAACGGACGAGGGCGTAATCGGATAGATTGCGGCTACATCGGTATAGGCGTAGGAGACGTGTGCGGCGGCAGTATTGCCGTCCATAGTTTTCATTTTTCTAGCCATGATTTATATCCTCCTTATTGGTGTGTGGGAGAAGGGAAACGGCAGCTTGTCTGCCGAATACAACATACTTAGTGCGGTGGTAAGCACCGCAAAATACTCCGCCAGAACGTCAAAAACGCGGCGGACACAAATTGACGCGCCTGCCAGTACGGCAAACGCATACAAACAAGCCCCATTATGTTAAAAACATAACGAAGGATTGATTCATTAAGAATTATACCGTTTTTACTCTACAAAGTAAATATCTAAAGCCATATTAATATATTAAATTTGAGTAAACCTTGGTGAGCGCTCAACTTTACTGCATCAAATTGTAACAATTGTTTGATGTTTTTGTGCAGGTTTCACCTTTTTTAAAACAACCGGATACCTAGCGGATTTGACAACCACAGAATCTTTTTATATAATATCTATGAATAACTGGATATTCCAATTATTTCATGTTGCGTTTTGCTGCGCGGCATCGCTCGCTATATTTTGGGGTTTTATTCCGCTAGTATAGTGTGTGTCGAAATATCCATCCTATGATTAAATGCATAAAAAGGAGAAAGAAACAACATGGACCCTGACAGTACCCGATATCTGTTGTATATCGCGCTACTATTTGTACTGATACTTACAAACGCGTTTTTTGCCGGAAGCGAGATTGCCATCATTCAGGTTAACGACAACAAGGTCAATAAGATGGCGGAGGAAGGGCATAAAAAGGCTCGTCTGCTGCTTAGTTTGGTCAAGGAGCCCTCGCGCTTTCTTGCCACCATCCAGATTGGCGTGACCATCTCGGGCTTTTTGGCATCTGCGGTTGCCGCAGACAGCTTTGCTGAGCCGATTACCGCTGCGCTGGAAGGCGTTCTGCCATTGCCCGCATCGGTGCTAAAAGCAATTATCATGGTTGCGATTACCCTCTTCCTGTCTTATTTTACCCTTGTGTTTGGCGAGCTTGTTCCCAAACGGGTAGCGATGCAAAACCCCGAAAAGTTTGCGTTTGCCACCGTAGGTGCGCTCACCGTATTGTATAAGGTTACCCGTCCCTTTGTTAGGCTATTGTCCGCCTCAACAAACGGCGTGATTCGCATGTTTGGCATCGACCCCAACTCCGAACCCGACCGCGTGACTGAGGAAGAGATTCGCATGCTGGTGGATGTGGGTAACGAAAAGGGTGTAATTGAGGAAAGCGCCAAGGAGATGATTAACAACATCTTCGAGCTCGATGACATCACCGCAGCCGAGATTATGACCCACCGCACCGATATCATGGGCGT
>JAEZDF010000143.1 GCA_023429685.1 Bacillota bacterium | reverse complement strand
AGGCTGCCCTTGCCGTCGATGACATTGGCGATTACGGCAACGGTGTTTGCGTCTTTTTCCTTTATTTTATCACACAACGCGCGCAGAGTGTCAACCTTTGTGTCGGTCAGCTCGGCGGTAATCAGGTTTACGCCGCAGACGTTGCAGGCGTTTTTCTCTATGCCCTCTAGCTGCGTGCCCGCAAGCCGCGCGCCCATGGCTTCGAGCTCCTTATCCTTTTCGCGCAGCTCGCCCATAACCGATGACGCGCGGGTGACAATCTCGGACACCGACGCAGCCTTAAGATTAGCGGCAACTGCATTCAGCGTGCCGTTTAATTCGTCAAACAGCGCAAGCACGCCGTCGCCCGTTGTGCCCTCGATGCGTCGCACACCGGCGGCAACCGACGCCTCGGAGATAATCTTAAACAGACCGAGCTTTGCGGTGTTGTCCACATGGGTTCCGCCGCAGAACTCGGTGGAGAAGCCCTGTGCCTCTACAACGCGCACGCGGTCACCGTATTTTTCGCCAAACAGTGCGGTCGCGCCACGCTGCTTTGCTTGGTCTAGTGCCATCTCCTCGGTGAGTACGGGTAGCGCCTCGAGAATCTTTTCGTTAACCAGACGCTCGGTGGCGATAATCTCCTCGGCGGTCATTGCGCCAAAGTGCGAAAAATCAAAGCGTACGCGGTCGGGGGTAACGAGCGAGCCAGCCTGATGCACATGGTCACCCAGCACACTGCGCAGCGCAGCCTGTAACAGGTGCGCGGAGGTGTGGTTGCGCATGATGCTGCGGCGGCGCAGCACATCGATCTCGGCGGTGACGGCATCGTCGGCAGAAAACGTGCCCTGCTCTACCACGGCAGAGTGCAGGTACTGTCCCGCGGCGGTCTTTTTGCAGCCGTTAACCGCAAGACGCGCACCATCCTTGCAGATGACGCCAGTGTCCGCCACCTGTCCGCCGCTTTCGGCGTAGAACGGGGAGCTGTCAAGCACCACGAGCACCTCGTCGCCCTTGTCGGCACTGCCCGCAAGCTCATTGTTCTTTACAATGGCAAGAATCTTTGCCTGTACCCTGTACTCGGTATATCCAACAAACTCCGTCTCGGGCAGGGTAAGCTCGCCCAGTGCATCACTTTCCCACGCAACGCCGCCCGACTTTTTACGGTCCTCGCGGGCGCGCTGCTTCTGCTCGTTCATCAGCTGCTCAAACGCCGCTTCGTCAACCGTCAGCCCGTTCTCCTCCACAATCTCGCGGGTGAGGTCGATCGGGAAGCCGAAGGTGTCGTACAAGCGAAACGCCTCGGCACCGTCAAACACGGTGCTGCCGTTTTTAAGCGCCGCCTGCACCAACTCGCCCAATAGCTCCATGCCCTGGTCGATGGTACGCGCAAAGCGCTCCTCTTCCACACGGATGTGTTTTTTGATATAATCCGCCTTTTCCGCAAGCTCGGGGTAGGCGCTCTTGTTTTCGTTGATTACGGTATCGCATACCGTGTAGAGGAACGGCTCGGTGATGCCAATCAGCCTGCCATGGCGCGCTGCGCGGCGCAGAAGGCGGCGCAGAACATAGCCGCGTCCCTCGTTGGAGGGGATTACGCCGTCACCCACCATAAAGGTTGTGCTGCGGATGTGGTCGGTAATCACGCGCAGCGAAACATCGGTTTTGATGTTCTCGCCGTAGCGCACATGTGCGATGTCGCTGACGTGCTTCATAATATTCTGCACGGTGTCAACCTCAAACAGGTTGTCTACCCCCTGCAGTACGCAGGCAAGACGCTCAAGCCCCATGCCGGTATCGATGTTGGGGTGCTCAAGGGGGGTGTAGGTTCCCTTGCCGTCGCTGTCAAACTGGGTAAACACCAGGTTCCACACCTCTACGAAGCGGTCGCAGTCACAGCCCACCGCACAGTCGGGGCTGCCGCAACCCTTTTCGGGTCCGCGGTCAAAGTAGATCTCCGAACAGGGACCGCAGGGACCGGTGCCGTGCTCCCAGAAGTTATCCGCCTTGCCAAGGCGTTTCATATGGCTTTCGGGTACGCCAATCACCTTCGTCCAGATGTCGTACGCCTCGTCGTCCTCTTCATAAACCGAGCAGTACAGCTTATCGGCGGGAATCTCAAGCACCTTGGTGAAGAACTCCCACGCCCAAGCGGTTGCCTCGTTTTTAAAGTAATCGCCAAACGAGAAGTTGCCCAGCATCTCAAAATAGGTGCCGTGGCGCGCCGTCTTGCCCACGCGCTCGATATCGGGCGTGCGGATGCACTTTTGGCAGGTGGTCACGCGCTTGTTGGGCGGCGTCTCCTGCCCCAAAAAGTATTTTTTGAGTGGCGCCATGCCGGAGTTGATGAGCAGCAAGCTCTTGTCATTACTTGGAACAAGGGACGCGCTGGGCATGCGGGTGTGGTTCTTGCTCTCAAAAAAGGACAAAAACGACTCGCGCAGCTGGTTTAATCCTTGCCATTGCATGATGTGTGATTCCTCCAAAACGTTTGTAGTCTTCTGTTTGCCTAGGGGCTGCAATATTGGTATTTTGTGTAAGTATAAAAAATATAAAAAGCCTCCACCCCATAACCGGGACGAAAGCTTTCTTTCCGTGGTACCACCCTGTTTGCAGAGGAATAACCCCCTGCCACTCGTGTCCGCCGTAACGCAGCGGCTGCGCCGCGGTCATCCCGCGGGGCTCAGGGGCGGCAGACCAAGCTTAATGGCCGGCAAAACTTTCAGCAGCATGCACGCGGCACGCTGTTTTGCTCTCTGTTCGGCGTTGTACAAGCCAAGGTCTTCCCCGTCGTAACCATAATACCGTTATTATATCACTTATTATATAGCGGTAGGGGGGAATTGTCAATCGGAATGGGACATCCCCCCACCCGCTTTTCGTCAGGACAACCGCCCTTTAAAGTCCTCGTAGCCAAAGCGTTTTACCAGCACCACTTGGTCGTTTCCCGCCGCATAGATTGCGGGCAGCGGCATGCCGTTGAAGGTGTTGTTCTTCACCATCGAGTAGTGCGCCATGTCGCATAGGATAAGCCGGTCGCCGATGCGCAGCGGGGCATCAAACGAGTAGTCGCCTATCACGTCCCCCGCAAGGCAGGTGGGTCCCCCTAGCCGATAGGTGTGTCCCTTCTCGCCGGGTAAAGCAGCGCCCACAATCTCGGGGCGGTAGGGCATCTCCAGCACGTCGGGCATATGGCAGGCGGCGGAGGTATCGAGGATGGCGATATCCATGCCGTTGTGCAGGATGTCGATGACCTCGCTCACCAAAAAGCCCGTGTTCAGCGCGACCGCCTCTCCCGGCTCGAGGTACACCTGCACATCGTATTTTTGCGAGAACCGCGTAATCTCCCGCTTTAAAAGCTCCACGTCGTAGTCCTTGCGGGTGATGTGGTGCCCGCCGCCGAAGTTAACCCACTTCATCCTGCCCAAGAACTCGCCAAAATGCTGCTCCACCGCCGCAAGGGTGGTCTGCAGCGCGTCGGCGTTTTGCTCGCACAGGGTGTGAAAGTGCAGCCCGTCAATGCCGTCGAGCAGATCCTCGCGGAAGTTTTCGCGGGTAACGCCAAGGCGCGAATGAGTAGCGCACGGGTCGTAGATGCCGTGGTTTTGGGTAGAGCACTCGGGGTTAATGCGTATACCAAAGCTCTTACCCTGCTCGTGCTTTAGCCGCAACGCGTGTTCCTGAAAGTTCTGCCACTGACCAAAGGAGTTAAACACCATATGGTCACAAAGCTGCGCCGCTTCAAGAAACTCGCGCATGGTGTAGGCGGGCGAGAAGATGTGTGTCTCGCCGCCCATCTCTTCTTTGCCAAGGCGCGCCTCGAACACCCCGCTTGCGGTGGTACCGTGCAGGTACTGCCCGATGAGCGGGTAGAAATAGAACATGGAAAACGCCTTTTGCGCAAGCAGGATGCGGCAGCCTGTACTATCCGCCACGCTGCGCAGGCGGGCAAGATTTTGCTCAAGCAGTGCCTTGTCCACCACATAGCACGGGGTAGTCAGCTTTGTGATATCAAACGAAACCCCCATCGCCTAATCCACCAGCTCAGGGGTAAAGCTCTCCTGCCACGGTAGACCCCATTTGTTCAGCGCGTCCATAAACGGGTCGGGATCAAACTCCTCGACATTGTACACGCCCGGTTTTTGCCAGGTGCCGTTCATCACCAGCATCGCGCCGATCATGGCGGGCACGCCGGTGGTGTACGAGATTGCCTGAGAACCCACCTCGCGGTAACACTCCTGATGGTCGCAGACGTTGTACAGGTAGTAGTGCTTCTCCTTGCCGTCCTTTATGCCGCGGAAGATACAGCCGATGTTGGTTTTGCCCTTCGTGCGCGGTCCAAGCGACGCGGGGTCGGGCAATACCGCCTTTAAAAACTGCAGCGGAATAATCTGCTTACCCTCAAATTCTATCGGCTCTATGGAGGTCATGCCCACGTTCTCAAGGCATTTAAGGTGGGTTAGGTAGCTCTGCCCAAACGTCATAAAGAAGCGGATGCGTTTGATGCCCTTGATGTTCTGCGCAAGGCTTTCCAGTTCTTCGTGGTGGAGCAGGTACATATCCTTTTCGCCGATCTCGGGGAAGTGGTACACCCGCTTGATCTCCATTGGCTCGGTCTCTACCCACTTGCCGTTTTCCCAATAGCTGCCCTTGGCGGTTACCTCGCGGATGTTAATCTCGGGGTTAAAGTTGGTGGCAAACGGGTAGCCGTGGTCACCTGCGTTTGCGTCTAGGATATCGATGGTATGAATCTCATCAAAGTGGTGCTTTTGCGCGTAGGCAGAAAACACGCCCGTTACGCCGGGGTCAAACCCACTGCCCAGCACTGCAGTGATACCCGCCTTTTCAAAACGCTCCCGGTACGCCCACTGCCACGAGTATTCAAACTTCGCGGTCTCGGGCGGCTCGTAGTTTGCGGTATCTATATAGTGTGTTTTGGTTGCTAGGCACGCTTCCATAATGGATAAATCCTGATAAGGCAGTGCAAGATTAAGCACCACATCGGGGCGTGTGTGCTCAATCAGCGCGATGACCTGCTTGGTATCGTCCGCGTCCACCTGCGCGGTGGTTATCTTGCTTGTTCCGTACTGTTTGTCGAGAATCTCCTTGAGCGCGTCGCACTTGCTTTTGGTGCGGCTTGCGATGCAGATCTCCTCAAACACCTCGCTGTTCTGGCAGCATTTGTGTATGGCAACGCTCGCAACGCCGCCGCATCCGATAATCAGCACTTTTCCCATCGTCGTATCCCTATCCTTTCGTATCCGATTAACCTTCTGTCGGGTTTATAATCTTATCTGAACAATGTAAAGGATTGTACCCTTACATATTATTATTGCTTGCCTATAGAGAGCAGCAGTTCGCGCAGCAGCTTACACGCGACCGCGGTAGAGACCCCGCTCTGGTCATACGCGGGGCACAGCTCGGTGATATCGCACCCCACCGTCGTAAGCGCACCCATTGATAGGATTGCCTGCAACAGCGGCAAAAATCCCACGCCACCCGCCTCGGGTGTGCCCGTGCCGGGAAAGATGGACGGGTCGAGCACATCGAGGTCGATGGTGATGTACACGGGTTTTCCCGCAAGGGACGCGATGCACTCGGTGATGCCGTCAAGATCAAAGCGGTGCATCGAAACGTGCCCAGGTGCCCAGTCAAACTCGCTTTTGTCGCCCGACCGAATACCGAACTGAAAGATGCGCCCGTCACCCACAAGCTCCCACGCACGGCGCATTACCGAGGCGTGGGACAGCCTCTGCCCGAGATAGTCGTCGCGTAGGTCGGCGTGGGCGTCTAGGTGCAGGATGCACAGGTCGGGGTACCGCTTTGCCGCGGCACGCACCGCGCCGAGTGTGACAAGGTGCTCGCCGCCCAGCATAACGGGCAGCTTGCCGCTGTCAAGCAGTTCGCCTGTACACTCCTCAATCGCTTCAAGCATCTGCTCGGGTGCGCCCATGCTAAGCTCTAGGTCTCCGATGTCGCAGACCGCAAGCTGTGCAAGGTCTTTGTCTTGGTAGGGGCTGTACGTCTCGATGCCGTACGACTCCGAACGGATGGCGCGGCTACCGAAGCGCGCGCCGGGGCGATAGGAGGTGGTGCTGTCGTAGGGCGCGCCAAACAGCACGATATCGGCATCCTCAAACGGCGTGTCGCAGCCGAGGAAGGTCTCAATATTCAGCTTCCGCATACTTTAGCAGCTCCTCTACATAGTTTGGCAGCGCAAAGCACCCCTTGTGCAGATTGGTGTTGTAGTACCTAGTTTGTATCCCCAGCTCGTTCCACCGCGCGGCATCCAGATCGCGCACGGGGTGGTAGCGCTTAGAGGCAAACCCGAACAGCCAGTGCCCCGACGGATAGGTGGGGATGTGCGCCTGATATACCCTACACAGCGGAAACGCATCAAAGATGCGCTTGTGCGCGCGCCGCACCTCCGAGGCGTCCGAGTCGTAAAACGGGCTTTCGTGCTGGTTCACCATAATGCCGTCGCCCTTAAGCGCCTTGTAGCAACTGCCGTAGAACTCGGCGGCAAACAGCCCTTCGCCGGGACCAAACGGGTCGGTGGAGTCGACGATAATCAGGTCGTACTCGTCCTCGTGGCGGCGCACGAACTTCAGCCCGTCCTCGTAATGGACGTGAATGCGCGTATCGTCAAACGAGCATGCCGTAAACGGAAGGTACTGCTTGCAGATGCGCACAACTTCCTCGTCAATCTCCACCAGGTCGATATGCTCTAAGCCCTCGTAACGGCACAGTTCCCGCGCGGCACCACCATCACCCGCACCAATCAGCAGCACCTTCTTGGGGCTTGGGTGCACCGCCATGGGTACATGCACAATCATCTCGTGGTAGATGAATTCGTCCTTTTCGGTCAGCATCATAAACCCATCGAGCGTTAAAAATCGCCCGAATTCCGGCGACTCGAATACATCGATGCGCTGAAAGTCGCTCTGCACGCTTGCAAGCTGACGATCCGCGCGAACCGAAAGCTTGACGTTTGGGGTGTGCTTTTCGGTAAACCACAGCTCCATGCCTATGCCCTCCCCTTTAGTACGTTGATGTTCTCTACGTCCAGATCCTCGGTGCCGGTTAAAAAGCAACCGCGCTCCTTCGCGTAGCGGATGTGCGCAATGACAGCGTCGGTTATCCGTTCGCCCGGGGCGAGTATCGGAATACCCGGCGGGTAGCTCATGATAAACTCGCCGCTTATCTGCCCCGCACTGTGTGCAAGGGGCATGGTAACCTTTGGCGCATAAAACGCGGTTTGCGGGGTCTCGGCGACGATGGGCGTCACATACTCGTGCGTCATCATGCCCATTCGGCTCTTTTTAAACCGCCTGCGAATCTCACCCAATGCCCCCACCAGCCGTTCCAGATCGCGCGGGCGGTCGCCCACCGAAAGGTAGGCTAGGATGTTT
Source organism: Bacillota bacterium (assembly GCA_023429685.1). Taxonomy (GTDB): domain Bacteria; phylum Bacillota; class Clostridia; order Oscillospirales; family Ruminococcaceae; genus Acetanaerobacterium. The sequence continues at coordinate 17,656 of JAEZDF010000143.1, read as the reverse complement.
GCAAGGTCGCCGAACTCAATCTGGATATCGTATTGGTCGCGCAGGATATCGTACACCTCAATACCCGCAAGACCCGTGTCCAGCGTGTGCACCGAAAGCTTGGTGTGGTCAAAATTAAAAACGGTGTCGCCGTTAATCCGTTCGCGAGAAAACGCGTAGTAGTCGCCGATTGCGTTAATCTCTTCCCTGGCGTACTCGGCCATCTCGGCCACCTGGGCAAAGATTGTTTTCCCGTTTAAAGCAAGGTTTTTGCGCGAGATATCCAGGCTTGCAAGCAGCAGGTACGAGCCGCTTGTGGTCTGGGTTAGGTTAATAATCTGGCGCACATGGTCGTGGTTTACCCTCTCGCCCGTCAAAAGCAGCGAGCTTTGGGTAAGCGAACCGCCCGACTTGTGCATGCTCACCGACGCAAAGTCCGCCCCCGCCGCCATGCCCGATAGGGGTAGGTCTGCGCCAAAATACAGGTGGGTACCGTGCGCCTCATCGCACAGCATCAGCATCCCGTTTTGGTGGGCGAGCTCGGTAATGGCGCGCAGGTTGGAGCACACGCCGTAGTAGGTTGGGTTGTTCACCAGCACCGCCTTTGCGTCGGGATTTGCGGCAATCGCGTCCTGCACCTCTGTCACCGACATACCAAGCGCAATGCCAAGGCGGTCGTCGGTATGGGGGTTGACGTAAACAGGCGTTGCGCCGCACAGCACCAGCGCATTGATTACGCTGCGGTGCACGTTGCGCGGCAGTATAATCTTATCCCCCGCGCCGCAGGCGGTAAGCACCATTGCCTGAACCGCCGAGGTTGTTCCCCCCACCATAAAAAATGCGTGCGCCGCGCCAAAGGCCTCGGCGGCAAGCTCCTCCGCCTCGTGGATAACCGAAACGGGGTGGCACAGGTTGTCGAGCGGCTTCATTGAGTTCACATCCACCGACATGCACCGCTCCCCCAAAAAGTCGGTGAGCTCGCGGTTGCCCCTGCCCCGCTTATGCCCCGGTACATCAAACGGAACCACGCGGTTGGTGCGTAGGGTGGCAAGCGCCTGCGCGATGGGCGCGCTGTTTTGGTCAAGCTGCTTCACTGCGTTGCCCCTCCTTGCGTCAAAAATAAAAGAAACAAATTTTGCGCATTCACTGTTACTTTAAGTATATTTAGATTAACATATTACTAATTCGAGGTTTTTTCTATAAAATATGTCGCGATATGCGTTATAATATCGTGCTTACACAGATAAACAGTCATTGCGCGTAATCAAACCCCATATATTTCAGGGGTTCGACACAACCCACACTGAATGTAGCAAAGTAATATGCTTGATACTCATATTTCATCTACACATCGTATAATATTGTGCTAATATTGCATCATTCGCGCTTATCTTTTCGAATAAATGCTCATTTCGCTGTAGATTTCTATCATCTCCTGCCGCAGGCTGTTGGTTATGGCAAGCCGTGTTTTTGGCGGCAGCTCATATACATCGGTGTTAAACAGGTAGTTTTTTAGGTCCACGTCCTTAATCAGCATCTTGGTGTGAAACAGGTTTGCCTGATACACATTAATGTCAATGGCATCGTAGCGCTCTAAGGTTTTTGCGTCGATGTAGTCTTGGATGGAGGAGATGTAATGGTCCAAAAACAGCTTCTTGCCCCCCATGTCACGGGTAAAGCCGCGTACGCGGTAGTCCATTGTGATGATGTCGGAGTCAAAGCTGCCGATTAGGTAGTCTAGGGTAGAAAGAGGGGTAATCTCGCCGCAGGTGGCGACATCGATGTCCACGCGAAAGGTGGCAATCGAGGTGTCGGGATGAAATTCGGGAAAGGTGTGTACCGTCACATGGCTTTTGTCGAGATGCGCCACCACCGTATCGGTAGCGGGGGGCGAGACGGTTTTGCCCTCGGCAATCAAAAAGGTGACGCTCGCACCCTGCGGGTCGTAGTCCTGACGCGAGATGTTAAGCACCTGCGCGCCAATCATCTCGGTAAGGTGGCTTAAAATACTTGTCAGACGCTCCGAATTGTACTGCTCGTCGACATAAGCGATATAATCACGCTGTTCCCGCTCGCTCTTTGCGTAGCATACGTCATAGATATTAAAGCTTAAGGACTTCGTCAGGTTATTAAAACCGTAAAGCTTCAGCTTGTTTTCCACCATGCATCATCCCTCTTCCAAATTAGTATTCGTCATAAAAAACAAAAAAACTCAAGCAGAATAAAGTGACATCAGGTCACCGTTCCACTTGAGCAGATTTACACTATGTTTTATTTATTGCCGAAGAATCTTCGCTTTATTTATTGCATAATGTGTTTACTTCATTCAGAGTCTATATAGCAAGAACTACTCTACTTTTACCACTCTTATTGATTGTCTCACAAGTGAAATGTGACGCGAACTGTGTTTCCGTCACCCGACTTATAAAATTTAGAGCATAGCGCTCAATCAATAAGGCAACAAAGTTGCCAACCGGCATTCGACCAGCTGTCCGCGGCCTTTTTCCCTTACCGCAAATAATCGCGGCAAGTTTGGTCAAGTGTTTCTTTGCCTGTAGCTCCGCCCGATTCTTTAAACCGAACAATTGCGATTATAGCATGCAGGGGGGTGAAATGCAACACCCTTTTTAAAGAAATAATTAAAGATATTGTTTAAGAATTTTTAAACAATTTTTACTGTTGTGCCCTGCGCTTTTCTAAGTTGTGTATGCGGTCGGCAATCTCGCGGAATACCGGCGCCGACCAGTCGCCGCCCGAGTCTTTGCCCTCGTTGAGCACAACGATAACATACTTCGGCTCTTCGGCGGGGAAGAAGCCTGAAAACCACGCATGCACAATCTCATTGCCTTGTTCATCGTATATGCCCGTCTGCGCCGAGCCGGTCTTACCGCCCGCGCCATCCTCTACGGGCTTTGCCTGCTTGCCGCTACCGGTGTTCACGACGTTTACCATCAGCTGCCTGACGATGTCGGCGTTTGTACTTGACAGCATGCGGTACGAGCCCGCGGGTTCGTAGGGGGCGGCAATCGCCGTTCCCGTTTCGTCCGATATCCCCTCCACCAGCGTCGGGGTAACCAACGTTCCCCCGTTTGCAAACACGGCAATCATTCGGGCAATCTGTATGGGGGTGGCGGTAAGCTCACCCTGCCCGAACGAGAAGTTGGCAAGCACGGCGTTGTTGCGCAGGCTCTGCATGGTGGGCAGTGTGCCCGCGGCGGTGCGCGTCACCTCTGTTAAGTTGTTTGCCTTGCCAAAGCCAAACCGCACCGCCATCTCGTACAGCTTGTCGTAGCCCGTTTCCAGCGCAAGGTTAATAAAATACGGGTTACAGGAGTGCTGCATGGCTTGGTCAAGATTAAGCTCCCCGTGCCCAGCCCGATTGTGGCAATAGTACCGCAGCCCGTTTACCTCGGTGCTGCCGGTGCAGGTATAGGTGAAGTCTGTCGCCACACCCGCTTCCAGAGCCGCCGAGACCCCACACAGCTTAAAGGTGGAGCCCACATTATACGCCGCATAACAGCGGTTTATAAGCGGAGAGTTCGGGTCGTTTAGGCTTGCGGCAACGTTGGCGGGGTCGAAGTCGGGGAAGGATGCCACGGCGCGCAGCTTGCCCGTTGCCGCCTCCATGACTACGACAGCGCCCTTTTCAATTAAGCGCGCACCCTCCTCCTCGGCAATCTGCTGCATCTCGGCGTCGATAGTAAGCACCACACCCTCGCGGTTGTGGTAGTTCTCGCGCGAGATCTCGGGCGAACTATTTGCAATCGGACGACGCAGTGCATCCACGGCATAGGTAACCGTCATCTTGCCGCTGTTTTCCGCAAGCAGCGCGTCGTATGCCCGCTCAATGCCGTACACCCCAACCCCTTCGCCATCCAGATGCCCGATGACGTGGGCGGCAAGTTGATTGACCCCATACCGCTGTTTGACGGTAAACACGCTGATGCCCTGCGCGTCAATGTAGGGGGATGTATAAGGATACAAAAACGGTCTACCGCTTTCAATAAGCTTTAACACATTCTCCCTCTCTGCAAAGGGAACTGCCTTTACAAGCGCCGCAGCCGCCTCATCACTGGGCAGCACGGATAGCACATAGCCGTCGGTGTTGCCCACAAGCGGCTTAAACATACAGTCGTATATCATGCCGCGGCTTTGGTCAAGGGTTAGGGTATACGAGCTTTGGTTCTTTGCCACTGCCTGCAACTCGTCGCCCGTCGAGACCAAAAAGATGCGCAAAAACAGCGCGGAAAAGCCGATAATTATCGCGCAAAACAGGGTCAGTGCGCGTTTTTGCGCCCCTGTCATGGTGAACTCATTCAAAAAAACACCCCGCAATACGGTTAAACTCCCTAGCCTTATTATGGGATTTTTTACTCATGTCATACACCTTTCGGGTTTCAGGGTGTTTTACCTGTACCGACAACGAGACATGCCCGCCCTGCTTGCGGTGTAAAATTACCTTTATTCTACAACAATTCGGCATAACACTTGCTTATCTGCACCCTGTGTGGCATAATGGCGTAACGAATATGGGATGAAATTGCGGCTGCTTCGGACCGTATTGCCGAAATGAACGCGTGAAAGAGGGGGATTGCATGAAGCTTGAAACCGATAGACTTATTCTGCGAGAACTGACGATGAACGATGTGGATGCTTTGCACGAGATACTCTCCGACCCTGTGTCAATGCAGCACTACCCCCAGCCGTTTACACGCGAAAAAACAGCAGGATGGATTGCATGGAACCTTGATAACTATAAGACCTACGGCTTCGGGCTGTGGGCGGTCGTGCTAAAAGAGAGCAACCTGTTTATCGGCGATTGTGGGATAACCATGCAGAACATAGATGGCAGCTTAGAGCCTGAAATAGGCTACCATATTAACAAGGCTCACACAGGCAAAGGCTATGCTACCGAAGCGGCACGAGCATGTAGAAACTACGCGTTTGATGTGCTGGGGCTTAGTAAGGTTTATTCCTATATGAAGCACACAAACCTTGCTTCTCAAAAAGTGGCGCAGAAAAACGATATGAAGCTACTAGCAAAACTGCCCGACGAAGTAAACGGCATCACGACGGTGTATGCCATTACCCTGGAGGAGTACCTTTCCCTGAACAAGTGACGCTTGCGTCCTTATACTATTTAAACTGCATAGTGAAAAAATGTGCCATGGATACCGCCCAAACGCGAGGGCAATCCATGGCACATTATCATATTATCCTTTGGTCGGTGACAGGATGTTGTACCGTCCTATTAATACCTGCCGATGTCGGTGCGGTGGTGCGCACCCTCAAAACGGATTAACTCCACCGCCTCGTACGCATTGTGAAGTGCCAAGGAAAGGCTCCTTGCTTTGGCGGTAACGCCCAGTACGCGCCCGCCCGCGGTATAGTAACGCCCGTCATCATAGCGGGTACCCGCGTGGAACACCGTCACGCCGCGCAACTGCTCGGCATCCTCGATGCCTGTAATCTGCTTGCCCGTTTCGTAGCTTTGGGGGTAGCCGCCCGACGCCAGCACGACGCACGCCGCACAGCCCTTCTCCCACTCGATGTCAATCTCGTCAAGCCGCTCGTCCGCCACCGCCTCAAACACGGTAAGCAGGTCGGTTTTTAGCAGCGGCAGCACCACCTGCGCCTCGGGGTCTCCGAAACGGCAGTTGTACTCGATGACATACGGTCCTTTGGGTGTGAGCATCAGACCAAAGTATAAGCACCCCTTAAAGGGCGCGCCCTCGCTCTGCATGGCGCGGATGGTGGGTAGAAAGATGGTGTCCATGCACACCCTTTCAATCTCCTGCGTATAATGGGGGTTGGGGGCAATCGTGCCCATGCCGCCTGTGTTGGGTCCCTCGTTGCCGTCGTATACCCGCTTGTGGTCCATGGATGAAACCATGGGCTTTACGGTTTTGCCGTCGGCAAACGCAAGCACGGTCACCTCGGGTCCGTGCAGAAATTCCTCTATCACGACGCGGCTGCCGCTCTGCCCAAACCGCCCGCCGTCAATCATCTCGCGGATGGCTTCCTCCGCCTCGGTAAGGTTCTCGGCGATAATTACGCCCTTGCCCAGTGCAAGCCCATCCGCCTTGATGACGACGGGAAAATTGTCCTGCGTACGAACATAGGCGATGGCATCCTCCGAGCGGTCAAACACCTCGTACGCGGCGGTGGGAATGCCGTACTTCTTCATCAGATTTTTGGAGAATATCTTGCTACCTTCAAGCTGCGCCGCCTTTTTGGACGGACCAAAGCATTTGATGCCTAGCCCCTCCAGTACGTCGGTCATACCCAGCACCAGCGGGTCGTCGGGGGTGACCACCGCAAAATCAATCTCATGCTGCTGCGCAAACGCCGCGGTCATATCGATGTCGGTCGCCTTGATGTTCACACACTCGGCATGCGCGCTGATGCCGCCGTTGCCCGGCGTGCAATACAGGCGCTTGATGCGCGGGTTCCCACGAAGCTTGTTGATGACGGCGTGCTCCCTGCCGCCGCCGCCAATCACGAGTACATTCATAGCTTTTGTCAAATCCTTTCCCAAACAGCGCCCCAAAACGGTGCGCCGCGTAACAGCGGTTAATGGTGAAACAGCCGAATGCCCGTAAACGCCATCACGATGCCGTAGCGGTTACACACCTCAATCACGTTGTCGTCGCGGATGGAGCCGCCGGGCTGTGCGATGTAGCTCACGCCGCTTTTGTGCGCGCGCTCGATGTTGTCTCCAAACGGAAAAAACGCGTCGCTGCCAAGGGCTACGCCCGTCATGCCACTTAACCACTCGCGCTTTTCGTCTTGCGTAAGCCGCTCTGGTCTTTGTGCAAATACGCCCTGCCACCTTCCGTCCGCCAGCACGTCGTCACACTCCTCGGAGATATACACGTCGATGGCGTTGTCGCGGTCTGCGCGCCCAAGCCCCTGCTTAAAGCTTAGACCGAGCACCTTCGGGTGCTGGCGCAAGAACCAGTTATCCGCCTTACTGCCCGCAAGACGGGTGCAGTGGATGCGCGACTGCTGACCCGCACCGATGCCGATGGCCTGCCCGTCATAGGCGTAGCACACGGAGTTTGACTGGGTGTATTTCAGCGTAATCAGCGCAATGATCAGGTCGCGCTTTGCGCTGTCGGGCAGGGTTTTGTTTTCGGTGACGATGGTGTCCAGCAGCGCATCGTCTATCACAAGCTCATTTCTGCCCTGTTCAAAGGTAATGCCGTACACCTGCTTGCGCTCAAGGGGCTGGGGGATGTATTCGGGGTCGATCTGCACGATGTTGTAGCTGCCCTTGCGTTTGGCTTTTAATATCTCAAGTGCCTCGGGCTCGTACCCGGGTGCGATGACGCCGTCCGACACCTCTTTTGCAATCAGGCGGGCGGTGGGTACGTCGCAACAGTCGGAAAGCGCGACAAAATCGCCAAACGACGACATGCGGTCGGCACCCCTAGCGCGGGCATACGCGGCGGCAAGCGGAGAAAGCTGGATGTCGTCCACAAAATAGATCTTGCGCAGTAGGTCGTCAAGGGGTACACCCACCGCGGCACCCGCGGGACTGACATGCTTAAAGCTGGTCGCGGCGGGCAGCCCCGTCGCCGCCTTAAGCTCTTTGACAAGCTGCCAGCCGTTAAAGGCATCGAGCAGGTTGATGTATCCCGGTCTTCCGCACAGCACCTCGATGGGAAGCGCCGTCTGGTCGTCAATAAAGATACGCGCGGGTTTTTGGTTTGGGTTGCAGCCGTATTTCAGCTGCATCTGGGTAGCAGACATTCGGTGTATCCCGCCTTTCGATTATTGATTCTTATTGATGATGCGCGTTTGTACGTCCCCTGTAGCAAGCGCTATGGTGCGTACAAACAGCGAAACCTTATTGTTTTCGTCTAGGTTTTCCCACAAAAGCGCGGTCAGCTCATCGATGCCGCCGGTGAGTGCCACGCGTTTTGGCTCGCCCTCAAAGGACGGAATCGGGTCGCCGTCACAGCGGTAGGTGTGAATCAGACGTCCCTCGCCCGCCACAGGCTCGGGGTACTCAAAGAAAAACCGCTCGACGGACGCGGAGTTGTGCCCATCACTTTTTAGTATTGATAGCTTATACGTAAAATCCCCGTCCGTTCGGATAACAAGCCCTGAGATGCGGGGGGTGAAGTTCGGCGCGTCCGGCTCAAAGGTGCGGGTGCGCAGGGCGTCTTCAAAGCCCGCGCCGCGCAGGAGGTATTCATAGACGGTGTCGGTCTGGTCGCCGTTGGTAACGATGGTGGTGTCGCTAAGCACCCGCACCGGCGCGTAGATGATAAGCGAGGGGTCAGAAAGCTTGCTTTCGTCAAACGCTTGGGTGCGTATCCCGCCATCACACTCCACAAACACGCGGTTGCGGCTGTTTTCGCTGCGCCCCATAATAAAGTAGGCGATTACGGCGTGCTTGCCGTCCTCACTCTTACCGATTAATATCCCCCTACCTGGATACGGGTTGGAGCTAAGCTCCTTCGCAATATCAAGACCTTTCATCGTTGTCATCATTCCCTTTCTATCAGGTTTAACCGCATCTCGGTATAGTAGGACTGCGGCTCGGTAAAGCCCAGCAGCTCGTACAGCGGCTTTCCGTCCTTCGAGGCGGAAAGGTCGATGTAGGAAGCGCCCAGCTCCCTTGCCTTTTGTATCAGCGACTTCAGTACACGGGTGCTATACCCCCTGCGCCGATGCGCGGGCAGCGTGTAAACGTTGTACAGCATGCCGGTTTTGCCCGTAGGAAAAGATGGGCTTGCCGGTCTTTCGTACAGCACAAGCATCGCGGTGGATACCACGCGACCGTCAAGCTCGAGCAAAGGCACAAAGCAGTCCCGCCCGAGATGCAGGATAAAATAGTCCCCCAGCTGTGCTGCTATCGACTCTTTTTGCTGGGGTGTCAGACCGCCGTAATCCTCATCTAAAAATTCGATGCGCAGCTTTATCAGCGTTTTGATATCCGCCGCCTGCGCAAAACGAAGCACCTCACCCGTCTGCATTATGCTGTTTCCCCCTTTTCGTTTACTCCAAACCCGTTTGCCCCGTAAGCTGACGGCATAGCATGGCAACACCGCGGGGCAGAATGTCCCACTCCGCCTGCTCCATCACACGGCGCTGCAGCGTCTCGGGGGTGTCGTCGTCCGAAATCTCCACCGCCTTTTGCAGCAGGATGCGCCCGCCGTCGGTAATCTCGTTTACGAGATGCACGGTGGCACCCGTTACCTTAACGCCGTAATCGAGCGCCGCCTTATGAACCCGCAGACCATAAAAGCCGTCGCCGCAAAAGGACGGTATCAGCGACGGGTGCACGTTTACGATGCGGTCGCGGTAGGCGCTTACCAGCTCCTTGCCAAGGATGCACAAAAAGCCCGCCAGCACCACAAGCGAGATGTCGTGCTGCTCTAGTACCGCAAGCAGGGCGCTATCAAATGCCTGTGGCGATGAATACGCCTTGCGTTCCACCACCGCCGTTGCAATGCCGTGCCGCTTTGCGCGTTCCAGTGCAAAGGCATCCGCCTTGCTAGACACCACAAGCGCAATTTTGCCGTAAAGGTTGTCGCCTTGTCGGTCGATTAGTGCCTGCAGGTTGGTGCCGCCGCCCGACACCAATACCGCTATCTGTACCATCGTCTATTCCCCCGCCGTTTTGTTTACCGAATGACGACGCCCTCGTCACCCGAAATAACCTCGCCGATTACAGTCGGTCTTTCGCCCGCCTCTGTGAGTACGGTAATCGCTGTGTCCACATCCTGTTTCGCAACTAGGATACACATGCCGGTACCCATGTTAAAGGTGTTAAACATATCGCGCTCGTCAATTCCGCCGGTCTTTTGAATTAGCTCAAAGATGGGCGGCACGGTAAGGCTCTGCCTGTCGATGCGCGCGGTCAGCCCATCAGGCAATGCGCGGGGGATGTTCTCGTAAAAGCCGCCGCCGGTGATGTGGCTGATGCTCTTGATATTCACCCGCTCGGACAACGCGAGCACCGCCTTGACATAGATGCGGGTGGGGGTAAGCAGCGTTTCGCCCAGCGTCGCGCCAAGCTCGGCGTAATGGCGGTTTAGGTCGCTGTTTTCCACATCAAACACCTTGCGCACCAAAGAAAAGCCGTTGGAGTGCACGCCCGACGACGCAAGGGAAAGGATAACATCCCCCTCGCGAACGCTGCCGTTATCGAGTATGCGCGATTTATCCACAACGCCCACCGAAAACCCCGCAAGGTCGTACTCGTCTGCGGCGTAAAAACCGGGCATCTCGGCGGTTTCGCCGCCTACGAGCGCGCAGCCCGCCTGACGACAGCCTTCGGCAACGCCCGATACAATGGTGGCAACCCGCTCAGGCACGTTTTTGCCAAGGGCGATATAGTCCAGAAACACAAGCGGCTTTGCGCCCGCGCACACAATGTCGTTGACGCACATCGCAACGCAGTCTATGCCCACGGTGTCGTGCTTGTCTAGCAAAAACGCAAGCTTGAGCTTGGTTCCCACTCCGTCGGTTCCCGACACGAGCACCGGCCTTTGAATGCCGGTAAGGTCTAGCTCAAACAATCCGCCGAACCCGCCCAGACCAGACAGCACCCCTTTTGTAAAGGTGGAGGACACCGCATTCTTCATCAGCTCAACGGCACGGTAGCCCGCGGTAACATCTACCCCCGCCTCTTTATAGCTTTCGCTGTAGCTTTTCATTTATTGTCACGCCTTTCCGCAGTTTAGCCATCTCTGTCAAACCGCCGCCCTTTGTTATTGCCTTAATCGGATGCCTCGCCCTTTTCGCCGATGCGCAGCTCAAACTTATCCTTTCGGATGTCCTTGGGCGGCTCGACGGGGTACTCCCCGGTAAAGCAGCCGGTGCAAAAGCCGCAGCGAGCACTTTCGGCTATCTTTTTTGCGTTGTCCACACTAATAAAGCCCAAAGAGTCTACGCCAATCTCCGCTGCAATCTCGGGCACGGTCATCTTGCAGGCAATCAGGTTGTCCTTGCTGTCGATGTCGGTGCCGAAGTAACAGGGGTTGATAAAGGGCGGCGCCGAGATGCGCATGTGAATCTCCTTTGCACCCGCCTCGCGGATGAGATGCACAATGCGCGCGCTGGTTGTACCGCGAACGATGGAGTCATCCACAAGCACCACGCGCTTGCCGTTTACCGTTTCTTTTAGCACGTTAAGCTTAATGCGCACCGCGTCCTCGCGCTGCTCCTGCGAGGGTTGGATAAAGGTTCTGCCCACGTAACGGTTTTTAATCAGCCCGATGCCGTACGGAATGCCCGACTGACGGGAGTAGCCGATGGCAGCGTCCAGCCCCGAATCGGGCACACCCACCACCACATCCGCCTGTACGGGGTGCTCCAGCGCAAGGTATGCGCCCGCGCGCAGACGTGCGCCGTGTACCGAAGCGCCCTCTATCACCGAATCGGGACGCGCAAAGTAGATAAACTCAAACACGCATAGGTTGCCTTTATTATCCTCTGTGCAGTGGGTGCGGATGCTGCGCAGCCCCTTCTTTTTGTCCACCACCACAATCTCGCCGGGGTCAAGGTCACGTACAAACTCGGCACCTAAGCTATCCAGCGCACAGCTTTCGGACGCAAACACCACGTCCGAGCCGCGCTTGCCCATGCAAAGCGGGCGAAAGCCGTTTGGGTCGCGCGCGGCTATCAGCTTTTGCGGCGACATCACAATCAGCGAATACGCCCCCTTAATCCGGTGCATCGCCTGCTCGAGCGCCGCCTCGATGCTGGGGGTGTTTATGCGCGCCTGCGTGATGATGTAGGCAATGACCTCGGTATCGTTGGTGCTGTGAAAAATAGCGCCGCCCATCTCAAGCTCTTCGCGCAAAGCGCCCGCGTTTACCAGATTTCCGTTGTGGGCAAGCACCATCTTGCCCTTTACGTGCTGTATCACAAGGGGCTGCGCGTTGGTTCTGCTCTGCCCCCCCGTTGTGGAGTAACGCACATGACCCACCGCCATGTTGCCCTCGCCAAGCTTAGTCAGCGCATCCGCCGTAAACACCTCGGGCACTAGCCCGATGTCACGGTGGGTGCGCATAACACCGTCGTCGTTTACGACGATACCGCAGCTTTCCTGCCCTCGGTGCTGCAGCGCATACAGCGCAAAATAAGCACTTGCGGCTACTGGTCCACGCTGCTCGGAATAGATGCCAAACACACCGCATTCTTCTTTTATGGTATCAAACATTTCGTCCTACCTGCCATTTCTCCGGCACGGCTCTTTGTTCTCCCCACGCCGGAAGGGGAACCGTCATTATGAAGTAAGTATTGCCAAACCCACCTATTCGCCGAGCAGCCGCTTCATAATCTCCTGGTACGCGTCCTCTACCCCGCCAAGGTCACGACGGAAGCGGTCTTTATCCAGCTTTTCGCCCGTCTTGCTGTCCCAGAAGCGGCAGGTGTCGGGGCTTATCTCATCCGCCAGCACGATGGTTCCGTCGTCAAGGCGACCAAACTCCAGCTTAAAGTCGATGAGCTCAATGCCGAGATCCTTCAGGTACTCGGCAAGGATGTCGTTGACCTTAAAGGAGTAATCCGCAATGACCTCAAGCTCGTCCTTTGTGGCAAGCTTCATGGCCGCGATGTGGTAGTCGTTAATCATCGGGTCGCCCAGCTCGTCGTCCTTGTAGCAGTACTCGAGCACCGTGCTTGCAAGCTTGGTTCCCTCGGCGATGCCAAGGCGCTTAGAGAGCGAGCCCGCGGCGATGTTGCGTACAATCACCTCAATTGGAACAATCGAGACCTTCTTCACCAGCGTCTCGCGCTCAGAAAGCTCTTTAACGAGATGGGTGGGGATGCCCTTTGCTTCGAGCATCTTCATCAGGTGGTTGGTAACGCGGTTGTTGATAATGCCCTTGCCCAATATGGTACCCTTTTTTAGCCCGTTAAAGGCGGTCGCGTCGTCCTTGTAGTCCACGATATAAAGCTGTGCGTCGTCGGTTGCGAATACCTTTTTGGCTTTTCCCTCATAAAGCTGGTTTAACTTCTGCATGTTTGTTGCCCTTTCCTTTCTTATGCCAAGAGAATTGTTCCTCTGGGCGTGAATCCCTGTCGTTTCTATTCTGCTCGGGTTCAGCGCAGCTTAAGCTTGTCCTCCACGGCCTGTTCCGCCGCGAGTACGCCCTGTTCCATCGCTTGTTTTTCCTCCGCAAGTTTTTGCTCTAGCCCAGCGTCATAGATGCCCAGCATCTGCACGGCTAAAATCGCGGCATTCACCGCGCCGTCGATCGCTACGGTTGCCACAGGCACGCCCTTTGGCATCTGCACGGTAGAAAGCAGCGCGTCAAGCCCCTCGAGCGACGCCTTGATCGGAACGCCAATAACCGGCAGCGTGGTGTGTGCGGCGAGAACGCCCGCCAAGTGCGCCGCCTTGCCCGCCGCCGCAATGATGACCCCATAGCCGTTTTTGCGCGCGTCCTGTGCAAACGCACACGCCCTGGCTGGTGTACGGTGTGCGCTCATCACCTTTACTGTGTACTCCACCCCGAATCGATCGAGTGTTTTTAAGGTTCCCTGCATCGTTGCAAGGTCGCTGTCGCTGCCCATAACGACCGCTACCTTTTTGCTTTTGGTTTGCATGATAAACCCATCCTTCCGTTTATTTACTGATAAAACAAAAATAGGCTATGGCGTGTTACGCCATAGCCTATGGTTACTTGAAAGTGCGCGCAGCATCAGTGTTTCTGCTTTGGGATGCAGGTGTGCCAAGGACTCTGCAGCCGCTGTGCGTACTGCAACCCCTACACCTGATTTTATTGCGCCAGAACACGCCCATATGGTTCATATCGCACAAGCCTCCGAAACATATGTGATGCGGACTTTGTGCCGCCTCGCCACAATATAACAATAACTAGCTTAGAGTTATAGTTTAATCTATTGCAGTGATAAAAACAAGCGGCGGCGGTAAAATCGTTTCGTTGCACCAAAAACAGAGACCGGTCTGCGCAGGGATTGTGCAGTTAGCTATTCTTTGGTATCGCTCATCAGCTCTTTTACCGATGCGGCAAGACCGCCCAGCGACTGCAGCTCAGATGGGATGATGATCTTAGTCGACTTGCCGTCACACGCCTTGATAAACGCCTCGAAGCTCTTGAGGGTAAGGATACGGTCGGAGGGAGCGGACTCGTTTAACAGCTTAATGCTGTCGGCCATCGCCGTTTGCACCATCATAATCGATTGGGCTTCGCCCTGTGCCTCACGAATCTTTTGCTCTCTTACCGCATCCGCGCGCAGGATGGCAGATTCTTTCTCTGCCTGCGCACGCAGGATAGCGGATTCGCGCTCTCCTTCGGCGACAAGAATCTGGCTGTGCTTTTCGCCCTCGGCACGCAGGATCGATTGACGGCGCTCACGCTCCGCCTTCATCTGCTTCTCCATCGCGTCTTGAATCTCACGCGGCGGAAGGATGTTCTTAAGCTCAACACGGGTAACCTTAATGCCCCACTTATCGGTGGCAATGTCAAGAATCGTGGTGATTTTGGTGTTAATTGCATCGCGCGAAGAAAGGGTCGCGTCAAGTTCCATATCACCGATAATATTACGCAGGGTGGTTGCCGAGAGCAGTTCGATGGCCGCAAGCGGTCTGTCCACACCGTAGGCATACAGCTTCGGGTCGGTGATGTAGAAGAACACCACGGTGTCAATCTGCATTGTTACGTTGTCCTTGGTAATAACGGGCTGAGGCTTAAAGTCGGCAACCTGCTCCTTTAGCGTGACGCGCTTTGCTACGCGGTCAATGAACGGAACCTTAAAATGAAGACCCGTTTCCCATGTACATTTATACGCGCCCAAACGCTCCACAACAAATGCGGTCGCCTGCGGTACAATCTTTATGTTTGACACCGCAATAATAAACACCAGGATTAGCAGTGCGCCAATAATATATAGCTCCATAAACACGCTCCATTTCCGCCGGTAACCGGCATTTACATTTTATATAACCCACAGGTGTCTTTCCTCCCGGGGGGAAGGGCTATTCGTTTGTAGGCAGCACATATACCTTTACGCCCTCGATGCGCGTAATTAAAACCTTCTGCCCTTCTGCAATCTCCGTGCCTTCCTCGCTGCGTGCCGCCCACGACAGACCGTTGACGTACACCCGCCCAATTTGGCGCACGTTATCCACCGTTTCCTGCACAAGACCGATTTTGCCCACTACCATATCGGCGTTGGTCGCGGTCTTTCGCATTCCCAGCAGTTTTTTGGCAAACGGACGCGTAAAAATCAGCAAAATCGCGCTGGTTGCAAAAAAGATGATCAATTGAATCGGGACGGGCACACCAAGCAACGAGGCGATGAGCGAAAGCAACGAACCCGCGCCAAACCAAATAAAGATAAGCTGTACTGTGGCAGCCTCGCCCACGCAGAACAAAACTATTGCAATAAGCCACCAAAGCGGAGCATATTCCAGCATGATGCAAAAACCCCTTTCTTACTGCCGCTGTTCCCTGAAATAGCGACAAACCAAGTACCTAACAATTATAATAACCACAAGCGCTCATTATTCCAATCAATAACAACAAAGCCTCATTATGTAGCGCGCACGCAATTATCAGTTATTGGTTATATTATAACACATTTTACATGGTAAACAATGAACAAACTACGAACGCAGGGCAAAAGGAAAGGGACGCACCGGCATGGCGCGCCCCTCTAACTCTGTTATTTAATCCTGTTTTTTCGATTAATACATTCCGCCCATACCGGGGTTGGGAGCGGGTGCGGGGTGTTCCTCGGGCTTGTCGGCAACCAGCGACTCGGTGGTTAGAATCATTGCGGCAGCGCTCGCGGCGTTCTGCAGCGCGCTTCTAGTCACCTTGGTGGGGTCTACGATGCCGTTTGCAATCATATCGCCGTAGGTCTCGTTGTATGCGTCAAAGCCGTAGCCGGGCTTGTTTGCTGCAAGCACCTTATCCACGATAACCGAGCCTTCAAGTCCTGCGTTCTCGGCAATCTGGCGCAGCGGCTCTTCGAGTGAGCGCAATACAATCTTCGCGCCGGTCTTCTCGTCGCCCTCGCAGGTTTCAACTAGCTTCTTCACAGCGGGGATGGCGTTAATGAGTGCGATACCGCCGCCCGCTACAATACCCTCGGCAACCGCTGCCTTGGTAGCGGAGAGCGCGTCCTCGATGCGCATCTTCTTTTCCTTCATCTCGATCTCGGTAGCGGCACCCACCTTGATAACGGCAACACCGCCCGAAAGCTTGGCAAGACGCTCCTGCAGCTTCTCGCGGTCAAAGTCGGAGGTGGTAATCTCAATCTGTCCCTTAATCTGGTTCACACGTGCCTTAATGTCGTCCTTGCTGCCCGCACCGTCAACGATGATGGTGTTCTCTTTCTGTACGACAACCTGACGCGCACGACCAAGCTGGGTTACCTGCGCCTCTTTCAGGTCAAGACCGAGCTCGTCGCTGATGACCTCGCCGCCGGTGAGGATGGCGATGTCGCGCAGCATCTCTTTTCTTCTGTCGCCAAAGCCGGGTGCCTTAATCGCAACGCAGGTAAAGGTGCCGCGCAGCTTGTTGACGATCAGGGTGGACAGCGCCTCGCCCTCTACATCCTCGGCAATGATTACAAGCTTTTTGCCCGACTGAACAATCTGCTCAAGAAGCGGCAAAATCTCCTGAATGGAGGCGAGCTTCTTATCGGTTATCAGGATGTAGGCATCGTCAATGACTGCCTCCATCTTATCCGCGTCGGTCACCATGTAAGGGGTGATGTATCCGCGGTCGAACTGCATGCCCTCTACAACCTCGCTGTAGGTCTCGGCGGTCTTGCTCTCCTCAATGGTGATAACGCCGTCGGCGGTTACCTTCTCCATCGCGTCGGCAATCAGCTTGCCGATAGACTCATCACCGGCAGAAACAGTGGCAACGCGCGCGATATCCTCGCTGTTGCCCACCTTCTTGGAGTTAGCGATAACACTCTCGACTGCAGTGTCAACCGCCTTCTGAATGCCCTTTTTGAGCACCATGGGGTTTGCACCCGCCGCAACGTTCTTCATGCCCTCACGAACCAGTGCCTGCGCAAGCAGGGTGGCGGTGGTGGTGCCGTCGCCGGCAGCATCGTTGGTTTTGGTGGCAACCTCTTTTACAAGCTGCGCTCCCATGTTCTCAAACGCATCCTCAAGCTCAATCTCTTTTGCGATGGTCACGCCGTCGTTTGTGATAAGCGGCGCGCCGAACTTCTTATCCAGCACTACGTTGCGTCCCTTGGGACCCAGTGTGATTTTAACGGTATCAGCAAGCTTATCAAGACCAATCTGCAACGATTTTCTTGCTTCCTCGCCGTATGCAATTTGCTTAGCCATGGCATATGCCCCCTTATTATAGTTAATAGAGTTTCATGTTGTTTCTTATTCCACAACCGCCAGAATGTCGGACTGACGAACGATTACATACTCTTCGCCGTCAACCTTCACCTCGGTGCCGGAATACTTGCTGGTAATAACCTTGTTGCCAGGTACCACGTACATGGTAACTTCCTTTCCGTCAACAAGACCGCCGGGTCCTACGGTAATTACCTCCGCAATCTGGGGCTTCTCCTTGGCGGCGCCCGTCAGGATGATTCCGCTTTTGGTGGTCTCTTCCGCCTCAACCATCTTGAGTACCACTCTGTCGGCAAGAGGTTTCACAGTCATCTCTATTCCTCCCAATCAAAAAATTGTATTTTCCCGCGGTTCTGT
>JAEZDF010000045.1 GCA_023429685.1 Bacillota bacterium | reverse complement strand
CAGTAGTATCTTATCAAATAATCAAGGGAAAATCAAGCGTTTTATCGAGTTTTTTTGTATTTAGGGGATTGTGACGAAGCACGGCTGCTTTAAGCGCCAACTAGACGGATACTTCAGTGCAGCTTGTAGGTTATCTGTTTGCCCCGCGCCATTGATTAGTAGGGTAAAGGACATACTTGCCGCCAACAACGTCACCGATGACGCGGACTGCAAAATGTAAGAATCTGAGAGCGGCTTTTGTATGCAAATCATATTTGTATTTCGTCGAAAAAATGTATTGACAACCCTCTCTGGATATATTATAATTTAATTCGCTCGGTGCTCGCAGAGCAGCGACAAAAGTAAATGGCGGTATAGCTCAGGTGGCTAGAGCATGCGGTTCATACCCGCAGTGTCGTCGGTTCGAATCCTACTACCGCTACCAACAACGCCACCTTTCAGGTGGCGTTTACTACCCAAAGTGGTAACGCGTGCTTTCACGAAAAATCGGTATTGTATGGCCCGGTGGTCAAGCGGTTAAGACACCGCCCTTTCACGGCGGTATCACGGGTTCGATTCCCGTCCGGGTCACCATACTAAAGTCATGTATGAGGATTACAACTCGTACATGACTTTTCGTTTTATCATGTAATATTGAGTTTATGTCTTCTGGTTGGGGCTCGGGGCAAAATGTATGATTTCGACAGCCCCTTTGCACGGTCTTAATCTGTGGTATACAGAAGAAAAAGCAGCTCATGTGAAAAAGAATACACAACTGTTACCTTAGTACCGAGTGCGTGTTTCTTTTTGGTATAACTGACACGGTGCTAATTGTTGCTCACCAACTCAATTATACAAAAGCAGAGCCGAAGTGTCTGCTTTTGCAGCCGCTTCGGCTCTGCTTTATATAGGCTGTTTTGCTTCAGCCTCTTTTTAAATCGTATGGTATTAGTACGCGATGCCCTGTGCCTTCATCGCCTCAGCAACCTTTAAGAAACCGGCGATGTTAGCGCCCGCAACGAGGTTGTTTGTAAAGCCGTATTCGGCAGCGGCATCAAACGAATGATGGAAGATGTTCTCCATAATGCCCTTAAGCTTTGCGTCAACCTCCTCAAACGTCCAGGAGTAACGCATCGAGTTCTGGCTCATCTCAAGACCAGAGGTAGCAACGCCGCCTGCATTGGCAGCCTTAGCCGGTCCAAACAGAACGCCCGCCTTTAAGAATGCCTCAACCGCTTCGGGGGTGCTGGGCATGTTTGCGCCCTCGGCAACCGCGATAACGCCGTTGGCAATCAGTGCCTCTGCGGCCTTGCCGTCCAGCTCGTTCTGGGTCGCGCAGGGCAGGGCAATGTCACATTTGATGTTCCAGATGCCCATGCAGCCCTCGTGGTATTCAGAGCCGGGCACACGAGCGGCGTACTCGGATATTCTTCCGCGCTCTACCTCTTTAATCTGCTTTACCACATCAAGGTTTACGCCGTTTTTATCGTAGATGTATCCGCCCGAGTCGGAGAGCGCAACCACAGTTGCTCCAAGCTCGGTCGCCTTCTGCGTCGCGTAGATGGCAACGTTGCCCGAGCCGGAGATGACAACGGCCTTGCCCTTCATCGTCTCGTTCTTCATGCAGCGCAGCATCTCGTCGGTGAAGTAGAGTAGACCATATCCGGTGGCCTCGGTTCTTGCAAGCGAGCCGCCGTAAGTAAGCCCCTTGCCGGTCAGAACGCCGGTGAACTCATTGCGCAAGCGCTTGTACTGCCCGTACATAAAACCGATCTCTCGTGCACCTACGCCGATGTCACCCGCGGGAACGTCGGTATCCGCGCCGATGTGCTTAGAAAGCTCGGTCATAAAGCTCTGGCAAAAGCGCATAACCTCTCCGTCAGACTTGCCCTTGGGGTCAAAGTCCGAGCCGCCCTTACCACCGCCGATGGGAAGCCCCGTCAGGCTGTTCTTGAAGATCTGCTCAAAACCAAGGAACTTGATAACGGAAGCCGTAACGGAAGGATGGAAGCGAAGACCACCCTTGTAAGGACCGATGGCAGAGTTAAACTGAACACGGTAGCCGCGGTTCACCTGCACCTTGCCGCTGTCGTCCACCCACGAAACACGAAAGCAGATAAGACGCTCCGGCTCAACGATTCTGTCGGCGATTCCCGATTTTACAAGGTCGGGTCTTTTTTCAAGAACAGGCTCGAGGGATTCAAGAACCTCTTTGACAGCCTGCAAAAACTCCGGCTCGCCCGCATTTCTTGCGACGACCTTGTCGTACACGCCCTGAACATACGCGTTTTTAAACATTTTATTACCCCCAATATTTACTAAGCTTGTTTGCAAAAACGATGCAACCTTTTTACGCACCCAACATGGTGTGATGATTACCAGTCGGACGGATTGGTCTCTCCGCATCAAGGAAAAACCACAACCAACACCTTTTGCAATGAGTTTGGTTTGCGTTTTTTCATTTTACAAACTGAACCTGAATTTTAGTATAATTGTTTTGGCAACCTTTTGCAAGAATATCATTTAACTTTTTTTAACTTTTAATTACGATTAATGGTAAATATAGAATTAAAAAACTAATATTTGACACAACTGTAACCGAGTAGAAACTGCATGATTTGATTAAAAATCCTGCAAAACGGCAGTTATCGAGCCGAAAATCGCACACAAATATATGGGAATCTTTTTATCGACGTTATTGATATTAGCAGTTTAATGTGCTATAATTCAATTTGCATAATGCACGAATGGTAGCTGTAATTTGTTATGGGTACTCTATGTGCGGAGGGCTGTCAGACACTGTGCAATGACAAGCTCTTGTTCTGATAATAAACAAATGCCGAAGCACAGCGGCGGAATGGGTGATGGATCATGTATTGCAAAAACTGCGGCAATGAACTGTTTCAGGGTGCAAGTGTTTGCACACAGTGCGGCGCTTCTGTGGGCGGAGGCTCCGGCTATTGCCCCAACTGCGCACAACAGTGCGATCCGCTTGCTGTCGTGTGCGTAAAGTGTGGCTATCAGCTTTCTGGTCAGCCAATGGCTCCTACGGGAACCGAGCAGAAGAGCAAGCTGGTTGCCGGTCTTCTGGGTATCTTCCTTGGCGCGCTTGGTATACATAATTTCTACCTCGGCTTTACCGGCAAGGCGTTAGCGCAGCTGTTAATCTCATTGCTTTCCTGTGGGTTCCTTTCTCCCGTATCAGGGATATGGGGTCTTATCGAAGGTATTATGATTCTTACAGGCAGCACCAACGTAGACGCAAAGGGTGTTCCGCTTAAGGAATAATTTTGCGCCATAAGCAAACTAAAATACACACAGGGCGCCGGAGGATGGAAAACATTCTTCGGTGCTTTTTGTTTGACAAGCTGCGTATTAAACGTTACAATATTCAGTGCGAGTAAACCAGACTGTGGCGCGCGCTTAAACCGCGTGTGAGGAAAGTCCGAGCTCCACAGGGCAAGGATAACGGCTAACGGCCGCCGGAGGCGACTCTAGGGAAAGTGCAACAGAGATATACCGCCAGCTTCGGCTGGTAAGGGTGGAAAGGCGAGGTAAGAGCTCACCGGCGCGCAGGCGACTGCGCGGCCCTGCAAACCCTATCCGGAGCAACACCGACTTGGGAGTTAAGCCTGCCCGGCATTCCCAGAAGGGTGGCTTGAGCCCCTGCGGCAACGCGGGGCCCAGACAGATTACAGTCAAATACAGAACTCGGCTTATAGGTTTAGTCGCACATAAAGGGAGCATGGCGTTTATTCGTCCATGCTCCCTTTATGTTTTATACTTCTCTTTGCTTTTAATAATGATATGGTTTGCTCATCGTCCGTTTCGCATTTTTTCACACAGCGCGTACCACCCGCAGTCGCCACACACCGCAACCAGTCGCCCCGCATCCAGAATGCGGTCTTTTGCTAAGCGGCATAGCTGCTGCCATGGTAGCGTGTCCCCCTCATGCAGCCCCAACAAAGATAGGCAGGCGGTGTCGTACCGTACAACCTTTTCCTGCTGGTCGCACCCGCCTTGGGTGTTGTGCGGGCACGCCGAGCAGATTGCATCAGCACCCATGACGAGCGTAACATGCGGGTTATCGTTGCTTAATGCCGTAACAATCTCGGTCATGTTACGAACAAAGCGCTCATCATACCCATTGCCGATAAAGTGAGAGATACAAAGTATATGGTGCGGACGAAGTGCCGTCTGTTTACACATGACGGGCAAGCCGATTTACAAGGAACGCCGCGCACGCAATCTTAAGCGCATCGCCGATAAGGAAGGGAACCACGCACATGCCAAGTGCCGCCAACAGCCCGGTGCCGGTGCTTATCATAAACCACGCGGTGCCCATGGCATAGCAAACTGCAAGACCGGCGGTCATTGCTATAACATTGCCCCAGAAGCTATGAGAAAGACGTTTTGCAATCAGTCCTGTTATAAAGGCAGCCCCGATATAGCCGAGTATGTATCCGCCGGTGGGTCCTAGGATGATGCCGACGCCACCCGAAAACTGCGCAAAAACCGGCAACCCCACAGCACCCAGTATCACGTATACGGTTAGGCTGATCGAACCGAAAACCGGTCCGAGCAGACCGCCTGCGATAAAAATCGCCAGAGTAGCGAGGTTGATGGGCACGGGCGTAAAGGGCAGGGGAATGGAAAGCTGAGAAAGCACCGCTGTTGCGGCAGCAAACAAGGCGCACAAAACCATGCTTTTTGTTTGCGTTCTTGTATACACGGAAGATTTCATCGTAAAAATACCTTGCCTTTCAATTTGTTCGCGCTGTTTAGGATATTTTTTCAGACATTGCAAGGACAATCCGGGCGGATACCCTTGCCGTCTGCTCCGCAAACTGCTCAAAGGTCATCTCGGCATCGTCGTCGGCGTTGTCCGATACGGTGCGTATCACCACAAACGGAATATCATTCATCGCGCAAGCATGTGCAATTGAGGCGCCCTCCATCTCCACACAATAGGCATCCGAACACTCGCGAATGCGGTTCTTTACAGCACTCTCTGTCACAAACTGGTCGCCCGACACGATGTTCTTCACATAATAGGTGATATTGCCCAGCTCGTTGCAAGCCTCTACCGCGGCGTCAATCAGTGCCTTGTCCGCCGTAAACCGTTCGGTAAATGGGTAACGATAGGTTAAAAAACGGAGCGTAAAGTCATGGTAGGTCAGTGTGTCCGAGATGACGACATCGCCTACGCGTACCTCGTCTGCCAATCCCCCCGCTATTCCGGTGTTAATGATGCAGTCAACATGAAACTGGTCAGCCATAATCTGAGCGGTGCATGCGCTGTTTACCTTGCCAATTCCACTGCACGCAACCACCAATCGGTTTGTTCCGTAATCGCCTACCACAAAGGTGTTGTGAGCATATTCCTTCTTTTCACCGTGAGAGAGCGCCTCGGTAAGCAGGGCAACCTCGCTTTCCATTGCGCCAATGATGCCAATTGTTTTCATAAACCTACCTCGTTTCTATCTTGCAAAAGACTGTCAAAGCAGTTTTTCCATCGGAACGTGAGGGCAATACTCTTCGTAGTATTCGTCGCCGCAAACACGGTAGCCAAGGGTCTCATAAAAGCCCTGCACACGGGTCTGGGCACCCAAGATAATACGGCTTGCACCAAGCGAGACTGCCATTTTCTCAAGCTCCTCTACCACGACCCGTCCAAGACCCGTGCCCCGCAGGCGTTTGAGCGCACAGATGCGTCCGACATGCCAGGTTCCGCCATCTTCCTCAAACAGTCTACCCGTCGCAACAGGGGAGCCATCCTCGTCATAGACAACCATGTGATGCGCGACCGCATCGGTTTGGTCAAACTCCTCTTCAAATTTCTGCTCGTCCACAAAAACCTCGGTACGCAGTGCCGCCGCGTCCCGGTATACGTCGTCGTTTTGTCCCCATCTTATATCATGTTTCATACGTTATCCCCATTCGTAGTGCTACTGTAATCGGTCGCCCATTCGTGATGAACGGTTATATATCGTCACAATTATAACGTATTCCCGCACGCTCCGCAACGGATGCAAGGGGTTTTACATATGTGACACAAAAAACAAAGCCTCTTCCGTTTTAAGAAAAGGCTTTGTGTGTGAATTCATTTCAACTGTTTGTGTTGCTATACCAGCAATAGATTTAGCACCAGCATTAAGATTACCCCCGGCAGCCCAAGAATAACAGAGGTTGCCCCTGTATATAGGTTTACGCTCATGGCAATACCGGTATAGCCAGCGGTGTAGGTGATAAGTAAAAGTCCCCCAAAGCCCATTACTGCGCACAGCAGCCACCCTTTAAAAGAGGCTTTGAGCCTTTTTCCTCCCGCTATCAGGATGATACCAAACAGAGCGTTTAGCGCAAGCCAGATAATCTGTGCCGCTGTCATTTTGTTTCACCTCATATTGCTGTCGGGTTATCCATCGATTTGGGGTTCAACTCAAAAGGCGTCTGCGTTGCCACCTATAATACATATTACATTGTTGGCGACTGTATCGACACGTCCTCGCCGCGCGCTTGTTTGAGTACGCTGCTGTATCGTGCGGTGAGCGCACGCATCTCATAGATGTGCGCCTCGGTAAGGTCGGGGTCGCTGCACAGATTAAATCGATCCTCCACCTCGCGCATGCGTTGTGAAATTTTCACTAACTCCTCGGCGTACTGCGCTTGCTGGTCGGGCTTGTGCGCCTTAATCGACCAAAACGCCGCCTTAGGGGTGTGTGGAGCTTGATCCATATGTTACCGCCTCTCTTTGCATTGTATGCTACGAGTATGGACAAATATTCCGTTTTTATACCAAGTGCCGCAATGGTGCGGCGTATGCATGATTCTATCGTTGAAAAATGACTTTTATCGTGGTATACTATCTTATATTTATTCATTAGAATACGAAAAAAGCTATGAGGAAGAGGGAGAATTTTGTGACTGACCTGGAACTAAAGCTGGCGACAACGTTAAAGGAGAAACCACAAGACCAATCAAAGCTTGGCTTTGGGCGCTTTTTTACCGACCACATGTTCATTATGAACTACGATGAGGGCAAAGGCTGGCACAGTCCTCGCATCGAGCCCTATGCGCCCCTCGCGCTCGACCCCGCCGCCATGTGTCTGCATTACGGGCAGGAGATTTTTGAAGGACTTAAAGCGTACCCTTCTCAAGACGGCAGGATTTTGCTGTTTCGCCCGCAGGAGAACTTTAAGCGCCTCAATGAGTCCAACGATCGCATGGTCATTCCTCCTATTGATGAAGAGTTTGCGCTTAAATCGTTAATAGAGCTGATTAAGGTGGAGAAGGACTGGATTCCCACAGCGGAGGGAACCTCCCTGTACATCCGTCCGTTTGTCATCGCCGTCGACCCGTTCCTTGGCGTACATCCGGGTAAGCAGTATCTTTATATCGTCATCCTATCCCCCGTTGGGGCATACTATTCTGGTGGACTCAACCCCGTTAATATCTATGTAGAGTCCAACTATGTACGTGCCGTTCGTGGCGGCGTAGGAATGGCAAAGACGGGCGGTAACTATGCGGCGTCCATGAAGGGACAGGCAGAGGCGGAGAAGCAGAACTATTCGCAGGTGCTGTGGCTCGATGGCATTGAGCGCAAGTACATCGAAGAAGTAGGCGCCATGAACATCTTCTTTGTCATCGGCGACGAGCTTGTAACCCCCGCCCTTACCGGCAGCGTCCTATCGGGCATCACCAGAAAATCGGTTATCGAGATTGCGAAGAGCTGGGGCATGAAAGTAAGCGAGCGTCGCATATCTATAGACGAGGTTTCCGACGCGTACGACAAGGGGCTGCTCAAAGAGGTGTTCGGCTCGGGCACCGCTGCGGTAATCTCCCCCGTCGGGCATCTGCGGTATCAGGACAAGGTCATGATTAT
The DNA here is from genome assembly GCA_023429685.1 of Bacillota bacterium. Lineage (GTDB taxonomy): Bacteria > Bacillota > Clostridia > Oscillospirales > Ruminococcaceae > Acetanaerobacterium. Next base: position 40,517 of record JAEZDF010000045.1, on the reverse strand, counting down.
CAACGACGGCAAAATCGGCTCCGTATCACAAAAGATGTACGATACCTTAACGGGTATCCAGTGGGGCAAGATAGAGGATACCTTCGGCTGGACGGTTGAGGTAAAATAATCACCACTGTTTTGTTTGGTTAAACTCGGGAGGATAATATTGTGCGGACAATCACCTATACGGTCGAGGACGGACGCAAAGAGACAAGGGCGTGCGACTATCTTCGAAAGGTACACGGCTATTCTGCCCGCATGATGACCACACTCCGCAAGGAGATGGGTCTGCTTACGGTAAACGGGCAGCCGCAGCCGGTGGTTGCGCGGGTCACAGCCGGAGACGTACTGTGCGTGAATCTTCCCGACGACCAAATCAAGTCGGTTCCCAATCCCGACATTTGCGCCCCCATCGTCTATGAGGACGACGACCTGGTGGTATTTGATAAGCCCGCGGGGATTGCGGTGCATGAATCAAAGAAACACCAGACCGATACGCTTGCCAACCTGTTTGCTGCGCACTGTCATACAAACGGGTGCCCTAGCGTGTTTCGCGCCATCAACCGCCTTGACCGGGATACCTCGGGGCTGGTGGTAGCGGCAAAAAATCGTCACATTGCGTCTTCTCTTTCAGGCAGCGTAAAAAAACGGTATACCGCCGTTGTGTGCGGTGAGCTTGTGGACGACAGCGGCACCATCGACGTACCCATTCGAAGACTCTGCCCTGAGCGTCAGATCCGCATTGTGAGCCCTGACGGTCAGCGCGCCGTTACCCATTATCATGTGCTCGCGCGCGGACACGGCTACACGGTAATATCGCTTACGCTCGAAACGGGGCGCACCCATCAGATACGCGTGCATCTTTCGCATCTTGGCTACCCCCTGGCGGGGGACGCCATGTACGGTGGCGACCGCACCGATATTTTACGCCATGCGCTCCACTGCGGCGAACTTTGGTTTGAAAACGCGGTGACAGGGTGCTCGGTTCATCTGCAAAGCCCCATTCATGCGGACATGCAGAGGCTTTGCGATTGGATAACAAATGGAAAATCAAACACATTGCCTGAATAAATATTCACACAACCCCTGAAAAAGGCGATTTAACACGCAATAATATTCAGAATTAAAGAATTTTTATTCATAATACCAGTTGCACAACACGAGAAATCGTGTATAATTATTCTTACAACCTGCAACAGGCAGGTAACTTTAAAGTAATTTGAGGAGAGAGAACATGAAAAAGATAGCACTTATTTTGGCGTTTGTTCTGTTGTTTGCGTTTGTGATGACAGGCTGTGCGTCCACGCAGAACAGACTGGACTCAATCAAAAAAGCAGGCAAGATTGTTATGGTAACCAACGCCGCGTTCCCCCCATTTGAGTACATAATGGATGGCAAACCTGCAGGTGTAGACATCGAAGTCGCTCAGGCGATAGCTGACGACCTTGGCGTTGAGCTTGAGGTGGTAGACATGAACTTTGACCTTCTAATCGAATCGGTCAAGTCGGGCAAAGCGGATATCGCCATTGCTGGTATGACCATTAAGCCGGAACGTCTTGAGCAGGTTGATTTCTCGGATGAGTACGTAAAGAGCGCGCAGCACGTTATCATCAAAGCAGGCAGCGGCGTTACCGCTGACAGTCTCGACGGACTGACCATCGCGGTTCAGGAGGCCACCACCGGCGACTACTATGCCTCCGATGACATCGCCGCCAAAGAGGTTCTTCGCTTCAAGAGCGGTATCGAGGCAGGCGCAGCCCTTTCTAGTGGAAAATGCGATGCCGTTATTATCGACAAGCTCCCCGCAGAATCCATTGCTGCAAACTCCGGCGGCGTACTTGAGGTTCTGCCTGACGCACTGACCGAGGAAAGCTACGCAATTGCGGTTCAGAAGGGTCAACCCGATTTGATGGCAGCCATCAACGCCACACTCGCAAAGCTGATTGCAAACGGCACCATCGATTCGCTCGTTGTAAAGCACATGGCGCTGGCTTAATCGCTTTTACCAAAAACAAATCATCAATGCGAGCCATAGCGGGCAGCTTTGCCTGCTATGGCTTGTTGTAAAACGGCGCAACCAATACTGCGTGCTGCACTTGCGGGTGCGCCGCTTTACAACAAGTGTATTGGTGCAATATTTTTAATGTCGGCGGGGTTGCCACCTTGCCGCCGGAAAGGCATAGGAACGCAGATGGAAAAATTCTTGCAGGATATCTACATCTCCATAATCGCGGAAGACCGTTGGCTGATGTATTTTGAGGGTCTTGGTAAAACACTGCTTATCTCGGCAGTGGCGGTGTGTATCGGTGTCGTAATCGGAACCGTTGTCGCTCTCATTAAGTATTTTGCGGTCACCAATAAAAAGCTGTGGGTGCTTGATAAGCTGTGCGATGTCTATATCACCATCATTCGCGGAACGCCGATGATCGTGCAGCTGCTTATCCTTTACACCGTGGTCTTTACCTCAACGACAGACGGCATGCCGGTTGCGTTTGTCGGCTTTGGCATAAACTCGGGTGCCTACGTTGCCGAGATTATCCGCTCAGGCATCCAGTCGGTGGATAAGGGGCAGTACGAGGCGGGCAGAAGCCTTGGTCTTGGCAATTCAATGACTATGTCGCTGATTATTCTGCCGCAGGCGGTTAAAAACATCCTGCCCGCGCTGTTTAACGAGTTCATCGTACTGCTCAAAGAAACCTCCATTGCGGGCATGATTGCAGTACGTGAACTGACAAAGGTCGCCGATGGCATCCGTGGCAGAACATTTATCGGATTGCCGCTGTTCTTGGTGGCAGGCATCTACCTGTTGCTGGTTATCGGTATGACCGCCATTCAAAAGAAGATGGAAAGGAGGCTTGCAAAGGGTGATAACCGTTAACAATCTGCAAAAATCCTTTGGAGACAACAACGTGCTGCGCGGCATCGACCTTACGATTGAAAAAGGCGAGAAGGTCGTCGTCGTGGGTCCCTCCGGCTCGGGCAAGAGCACCTTTTTGCGTTGCCTAAACCTGTTGGAGGTTCCCACTGGGGGCGAGGTTTGGTTTGAGGGCGAGAATATCACGGCACCCAATGCGGACATCAACCTGCTACGCCGTAAGATGGGTATGGTATTTCAGCAGTTCAATCTGTTTCCCCATTTGAGTATTTTGGATAATATTATGCTTGCGCCCTTAAGGCTTAAGCTTAAGACGCAAGATGAAGCAAAAGAGCAGGCGTTGCGGTTGCTCGAGCGCATCGGGCTTACCGAAAAGGCGGATTCCTACCCCAACCAGCTTTCGGGCGGTCAAAAGCAGCGTATTGCGATTGTTCGCGCACTGGCGATGAACCCCGATGTGATGCTGTTTGACGAGCCAACCTCCGCGCTCGACCCCGAGATGGTGGGCGAAGTGCTGGAGGTTATGCGTGAGCTTGCCCATGAGGGCATGACCATGGTGGTGGTCACGCACGAAATGGGCTTTGCCAGAGAGGTCGCCACCCGCGTGCTGTTTATGGACGAGGGTCAGGTACTGGAGCAGGCACCTCCCGAACAGTTTTTTAGCAGCCCCAAAAACGAGCGTCTGCGGGAGTTTTTGTCCAAGGTATTGTAACGACACAAGCCATGAAAAAATTACCATGTAAAATCAGCTATCTTTTTTGGAATAATAAAGTAAAAGACAATCATATCGTTTCTTTAGAGCCTTTTTGCGGACAAGTTGATGACAACCCATGACGAAAATGGCATATAATATGGTGTGGATAGAATGGCGAATATCGGAGTAATTTGTATATTCTTGTGAGAAAGCTCTCCTTTGTCGTCTCAGTAATTGTAAATTATATATTACAATTTTGTATCCATACCGGGCAAAGCCTTGTATTTTTGGCTTCGGTGTGTATAATTAGTTTATCCACGAAATAGTAGTTCTGCTTTTCGGTTTAGCCTATGACGATGTTCGTCAGGCGGCAAAGGCATCGATGCAAGCCCCTTTGCGCCGAAAAAAAAGGAGTGATGCAAGTGGCACTCGCAAACGACACCGGCGGCTCGATTAAAGGGGCGCCAATCGTATTTGGGGGAACACGGAAAGAAGTTTTATCTTCTATTGTACTACAAGAGCTAAGCAAGCTGTTTACCAGACTATATAGAATTTGCTACTTTGTTGGGGTTCAGTTTATGCGTACGATGAAGCGCTATCGGCGCAACATCGGGTTTTATGCACGCAACAGCAAGGTGTGGGAGTTTTTCCACAGCAAGGTTATCCGTAAACGTCTTGGGGCGTACCTGATGTATGTTGCGCAAGAGATGCTGGATCCATTTTTCAGTTTTGCAACTAAGTTTTCCCGCGCAGTTAGGCGTATAAAAGAAAAACGCAAAAGAAGCCTGTGGCTTGCCACAAAGGAATGCGCAGGCTGTGTCAAACGAGGCGGTTTGCTGGTTCTTCGCGGCATTGTGGGTTTATCCCATTACGTTGCGCCGGTTCTCGGTGTCCTGTTCCTTGTTATGACCATCCAGTATTTTTCCGGTCTTACCTTTGGGCTTGAGGTAGAGTATGACGGAAAGACGCTCGGCTATATCACCTCCGAGACTGAGTTTAAACAGGCGGAGAAGATGATGCAGGAGCGTATAGTGGCTGATGCCTCGGCAGAGCCGATCTACACCATCCCAACCTATAAGGTCACGGTGGTGGATCAGTCAGAACTTTCAAGAGTCGATCAGATCTGCGACGAGTTGATTAAGGCGTCCAACAGTGTTATCGTGGAGGCGTCCGGTCTATATATCGACGACAAATTTATCGGCGCAACCTACGACAGAGCGTCCATTAAACAGACGCTTGAAGGATTGCTTGATGCGTCCAGAACGGGTGAGCCGACCGAGAAAGTCAACTTTATGCAATCGGTCAAGCTGGTTGACGGATTGTATCCACAGACAACTGTAAAGGAATCCGACGAGATAGAGCAGCTAATCACCTCCGAGGTTGAAGGCAAAAAGACCTACACCGTCAAGGAGGGTGACAGCCCGTGGAAAATAGCGCAGAGCGTTGGTGTGGGTGTAAGCGACCTGCTTTTACTAAACCCAGGCATCGACAAGTCACTGTTTCCTGGACAGGATGTTCTAATCTCTCAGGCGGAACCGTTCCTTCCCATTAAGGTAACCAGAACGATTGTCTATGAAGATGCTCTTCCTTACGAGATAGTTCAGAACAAGAGCAGCAGCTATACCCGCGGTTACACCAAAATTACCAAGAAAGGTGTTAACGGCATTCAGGAGGTCACCGCCGAGGTTACACTGGTAGACGGCGTTGAGATCCAGCGCAATATCCTTAGTTCTCGCGTGGTTCAGGAGCCGGTTGCAGAACAGGTTACTGTCGGCACAAAGGAGATTAAGGTTTCCACCGGCGGTAGCACAAGCACGGTTGGCACGGGACGCTTTATGTGGCCTGTTGTCGGCGGCGGTCGCATCTCTTGCGGCTTCCAGGGCTATGTGGGGCATACCGGTACCGACATTACGCTTTACCACGGCGCAGAGATCGTTGCGGCGGATTCAGGCGTAGTCGTTATCGCAAAAACAAACGCACGCGGCTACGGCAACCATGTCATGATCGACCACGGCAACGGCATACAGACGCTGTACGCCCATCTGAGCAAGCGTTATGTTTCTTACGGGCAAAAGGTGAGTAAGGGCGACACCATCGGTCTTATGGGCCGAACCGGTAACGTAACCGGCACGCATCTCCATTTCGAGATTCGTGTGAACGGTCGCTATATGAACCCCATGCGCTACTACTAAACCATTACTGTAATGCAACGGGCTTTGTCCAATTGGCAAAGCCCGTTGTTTTAATTTTTTACAACAACAAATGCATAAAAATCATACCAACCTACCCATACTTGTCATTGCGCGTTATTTTGTGCAAACGAATTGACATAAAACAAAAGTAATTTGCACTTTTATTTTAATACTATTAGTGGTATAATACATAAAGGTAGGTTTGACCATTTGCACAACAAATGCGTTTTATCTAAGTGTCACCGACCATTTCCGTTATCACAGGCGGTTGCATTTATGCCGCTGCTTTAAGGAGAGAACATCTGATTGGAAAAGTTTGTAGTTACCGGTGGAAATCCACTGGTCGGCGAGGTTAACATCAGCGGCGCAAAGAATGCCGCAGTTGCCATAATTCCCGCCACCATCTTAGCTGCCGGCCCCTGCGTACTTGAAAATGTTCCGAATATTCGCGACACCTCCATTATCCTGAAGATTCTTCACGAGATGGGTGCCAAAATTCGTTATTTAGATAAAACGACGGTAGAGATAGACACCGCAAGAATTGGTTCCCACGTTGTGTCGTACGACATGGCACGCCATCTGCGCGCATCGTACTACCTGCTTGGTGTACTGATTGGGCGGTTTGGCAAGGCGATGGTTCCACTGCCGGGCGGGTGCTATTTTGGCGTAAGACCCATCGATCAACATATCAAGGGCTTTGAATCCCTTGGCGCAGAGGTTGAGATTGTAAGCGGCGGTATCGTCAGCGTACAGTCCGAATCCTTACTGGGCGCACCGATATTTTTGGATGTCGTCTCGGTGGGAGCAACCATGAACATCATGCTCGCGGCGGTTCGTGCGCCGGGGCTTACTGTGATTGAGAACGCGGCAAAAGAGCCGCATATTGTAGACCTCGCTAACTTTTTAAACTCGATGGGAGCCGACGTACGCGGTGCCGGTACCGATGTGATTAAGATACGCGGTGTGCAGCGTCTACACGGCGCCAACTACTCCATTATCCCCGACCAGATTGAAGCGGGCACCTACATGGTGGCTGCCGCCGCCACACGCGGTGATGTCGTGGTCAGGAATGTGATTCCCAAGCATCTTGAGCCGATTACAAGCAAACTGCGCAAGATGGGTGTGGAGGTCACCGAACATGACGAATCGGTTCACGTCAAGCGCCCCGGCGACTTGATGCGTACCAACGTGAAAACACTCCCGCATCCGGGCTTTCCCACCGACATGCAGCCGCAGATGACTGCGCTTCTTACCTTGGCAAAAGGCACGAGCATTGTTACCGAAGGCGTTTGGGATAACCGCTTTCGTTATGTGGACGAGCTTCACCGCATGGGCGCGTCTATTCAGGTGGACGGCAAGGTTGCGGTGGTCGAGGGAAGAGGCTATCTCACAGGAGCACCGGTAAAGGCAACCGATCTGCGCGCGGGGGCAGCACTCGTCATTGCGGCACTTGCAGCGGAGGGCGTTACCGAGATTGAGGATATCCAGCACGTTGAGCGCGGCTACGAAGAGATGGAAAAAAAGCTTCGGATGCTGGGCGCAGACATTAAAAAGATTGATATCCCCGGCGATGCATTGCCTGCTGCCTTATAAAATAGTGGTAAAAAAGGACCGGGCAGACTGCTTAGGTCCTTTGGCATATTTTGACCCGCTTTGGCAATCTCGTTTACACGAGACAATTGACTGATAAAGGGTGACACAGATGAACGGTGACGCAATGATTCGACCGGCGCAGCTCGATGATGCAGACGCGCTATACCGTATTAACAGGGATGCGCTGGGTTACGATTTTCCAATTGAGCGTACCCGCAAGCGCCTTGCCATGGTACTTGATACCGGGCGCGACCGCCTGCTTGTGGCGGAGCTTGACGGCGATATTGTCGGGTATATCCATTGTGCAGATTACGACTGCATCTATCAGCCTCCACTGAAGAATATCCTTGCCCTGGCGGTGTTGGAACAGGTTCGAGGTAGGGGCGTTGGCAAGTTATTGCTCACAGCAGCGGAGGATTGGGCGCGGGAATGCGACTGTAAGGGTGTTCGTCTGGTTTCGGGCTTTAACCGTATGGGTGCGCATGGCTTTTATCTAGCGTGCGGCTATACCGACCGCAAGAACCAAAAGAACTTTATCAAATACTTTTAAATAACGATTTTTATGATATGAAACGGAAGGATGTGCCCAAATGGCAATGGTTTGCCCGCTTTACAGCGGAAGCAGCGGTAACGCCACCTTTGTGGGCAACAGCGACGGCGGCATTTTGGTAGACACCGGTGTCAGCTGCAGGGCAATCAAAACGGGGCTAGAGAGCATCGGGCAGTGCCTAAGCAAGATACACGCCATCTTTATCACCCATGAGCATATCGACCATATTAGGGGGCTAAAGGTGCTGCTCAAAAATAACCGCATTCCGCTGTTTGCCTCTGCCGGTACGCTCGATTTTCTTGAGCAAAACGATTATCTCCCTGCGGGATGTGAGGTCTCGGTCATCTCCCCCGAAGGGCAGTACATAGACGATATGCACGTTACCCCCTTTCACACCCCGCACGATGCCGCCGAAAGCATGGGCTTTTCGGTTACAACCGAAAGCGGCAGGCGCATCTGTATTGCCACCGACCTCGGCTTTGTCACCGACGAGGTGCGCCAAAACCTGTGCGGCAGCGACCTTGTTGTGCTAGAATCGAATTACGATAAGCGTATGCTGGAATGCGGCGGTTACCCCTACTACCTCAAACGGCGTATCCTGGGGCAGACGGGGCACCTCTCCAACGAGCACTGTGCCGAGGAGCTGTGCTATCTTGCCGCAAACGGCACGACGCGCTTTTTTCTTGCGCACCTGAGCCGCGAGAACAACGTGCCCGAGCTAGCCTTGCAAACGGCTAAGGCGGCACTGACCTGCGGCGGGTTTGAATTCGGCTCGGACTACCTGCTGGAGGTGGCAAGCCGCAACGCCCCAAGCCGCCCCATGCTTTTGTGATGGCACGGGTTAATTGAGGTGTAGTTAGATGATAGGTGTTACCCTGATATGTGTCGGAAAGCTGAAGGAGGACTACCTGCGCGCGGCGTGTGCGGAGTATCAAAAACGCCTTGGCGCGTTTTGCAAGCTTTCCGTAATAGAGATAGCCGAAGCGCGGCTGCCCGACCGTCCCTCGCAGGCACAGATCGACGCGGCACTTACCGAAGAAGGTGCACGGATTCTTGCAAAGATACCGGCGGGCAGCTATGCGGCGGCGTTGTGTATCGAGGGGCAAAAGCTGTCAAGCGAGCAGCTTGCAGCTAGCATTGCGTCTCTTGCGGCAAACGGCACCAGCGCGTTTGCGTTTGTAATCGGCGGCTCGTTTGGGCTTAGTGACGAGGTCAAGGCGGCGTGCAGGCTGCGGCTTTCGATGTCCGACATGACGTTTGCCCACCAGCTTGCGCGGGTGATGCTGCTTGAGCAGGTTTACCGCGCGTTCTCCATTAACGCGAACACCAAATATCACAAGTAAAATGTCTGCAAGGACGTGAAATATCAAACCAAGGCGCGACATTGGCAGAGGTGGTGACGGCTTGTTTGCAAGGCTTGACAGCATAGGGCTATTCGGCGTGGATGCCTACGGCGTCAGCGTCGAGGCGGACGTCGCACGCGGCATGCCGTCGTTTGACATCGTGGGGCTGCCCGACGCATCGGTGCGCGAGGCGCGCGACCGTGTGCGCGCGGCGGCGAAGAACAACGGTTACGAGGTGCCACTCGGGCGCATTACGGTAAACCTTGCACCCGCCGACGTGAAAAAGGCGGGGCCGCTGTACGACCTGCCCATCCTGCTCAGCATCCTGTGCGCGTCGGGTGCCGTTTCGCTGCCACCGCTCAAAACCGCATACATCGGAGAGCTGTCACTTTCCGGAGAGGTCAAGGCGGTCAACGGCGTGCTGCCCATGGCGATATATGCCAGAGAGAATGGCTTTGCGCGCCTGTTCATCCCCGCCGAGAACGCTGCGGAGGCTTCCGCGGTAGACGGAATCGAAATCTATGCGGTCACGCGTTTTACCGAGATACTATCCTTTTTATCGGGCGAATGCACCCTTACCCCCGTATCACAGCAGACGTTTTCTCAGCCCCCCGAGCCACCGTTTCTCGATTTTGCGGACGTCAAGGGTCAGCAGGGCGCAAAGCGCGCGCTGGAGGTTGCGGCGGCAGGCGGGCACAACGTGATATTGGTCGGTTCCCCGGGGGCGGGCAAAAGCATGCTGGCAAAACGACTGCCCGGCATTCTGCCCGACCTGACGTTTGACGAGGCGATACAGGTAACAAAGCTGCATTCCATTGCGGGGCTTTTGCCAAAAGGTCAGCCCATGATACGCACGCGACCGTTTCGTTCGCCCCACCACACCGTTTCCCCCGCGGCACTTTCAGGCGGCGGCAGCATCCCAAAGCCGGGCGAGATCTCCCTTGCACACTGCGGGGTACTGTTTTTGGACGAGCTGCCCGAGTTTAACCGCATCGCCATAGAGGTCATGCGCCAGCCCATTGAGGACGGCACGGTCACCATCGCCCGCGTAAACGGAACGCTTTCGTACCCGTGCGCCATCATGCTGGTGGCGGCGATGAACCCCTGCCCCTGCGGCTATTTTGGGCACCCAACCCGCCCGTGCCGCTGCTCGGATAAAGCGGTGGCAAGCTACCTATCCCGCATCTCGGGACCACTGCTTGATCGGGTGGATATCCACGTCGAGGTCATGCCGGTAGAGTATACGTCGCTTTCGGGTGCAGGCGGCAGCGAAGAGTCGTCCGCCGAAATCAGGCAACGGGTCAACGGCGCGCGGGCAATTGCACAAACCCGCTTTGAGCTTACAGGGGCATCCTGTAACGCGCGTCTGCCCGACGGTGTGTTAAACGAGGTGTGCACCCTGACAGACAACGCAAAAAACCTGCTAGAGCGGTCGTTTGAGCGACTGGGTCTTTCCGCCCGCGCTCACAATCGCATCCTGAAGGTGGCGCGCACCATCGCGGATTTGGATGAAAGCCCCCAGATCGATACCAAGCACATCTCGGAGGCGATTCAGTACCGCAGTCTGGATCGAAAGTACTGGCAGCACAGACTGTAGCCATAGCATCGGTAAATCGGATTTGTATTTTATATAGCGAAAGGATGGTTATAACAATGATTAAACACATCGTATGCTGGAACTTCAAAGACAACTTTGGCGGACTGGATAAACACCAAATTATACAAAAGGTTAAAAACGACATCGAGGCGCTCGTCGGCGTCGTGCCCGGCTTGCTCCACGCAGAGGTCGGCGAGGGCATAAACCCGGGCGGCTACGAATGCTGCCTGTATTCCGAGCTGGAGTCCACAGAGGCGCTCGCGGTGTATCAAAGTCACCCCGCCCACCAAAAGGTAAAGGACTTTGTCGCCAACGTTGCCACGTCGCGCATTGTATGCGACTACGAGGTCTAGCACTGGCTATGCAAAAAAAGGCGGGATGACACCCGCCTTTCTCTTTGGGCTTGCTTGTAGAGTAAATAAGTTAGATTTCACAAGCTCCGCCAGTTGAAGTAACTTCCTGCATAAATATCGTTTACGTTACATATATAGCATCAAACTTAAAACAAGTTCCGTTTTCAAGCTGCGTATAGAATGCTTAGTGCAAACACAAGCTGGGCGAGATAGTAGGTAAGCGTTACCGCTGTCGCTACTAGTGCGCTCCGCTTGCAGGGCGGGTAAAAGTTCTTTAGCGTCAGCATAAAATCAGACGCAATAAACAAAGCACCGCCACATGGCAACAGCACGGCGAGAATAAGAGACTCTCCCGTGTACCATGCCGAAAGTGCCTTGGTAAACATAAGCACAATGGCGGCAAGGTACAACATACACAGCGGGGCTACCCTGCCAAAATCAAGGTGCAGCGACCGAATAACAAGGTACAAGCCTACAAACAGCACGCAGTACACCGCAAGGTCAACAATCGAAAACGCAGCAATAGCCGAAAACGCCGACGCAAACAGGCAGTGGGCAGCAAAAAACGCGCCCACGCCGCAGGAAAGCGCGTACCGCGTAAACGCGTTACTGCGCCGCTGAAGCTGGATAAAAACGTCGCCAATTAGCGAGAAGACGAGCGCAAGTAGCATCGGCACAAAGTAACTGCTGCTACCCGATGCGGTTTCATAGCTCACCCATGCAATCAGCACAAACAGGGTGCTTGTAACGGTCTTAAGAATAAGCTGTGCGGCAAACCCCTCGCGCAACGAGCGGCGTATATACAAGCAAAGCGATATCGCGTACAGAATACACAACAGGATTATCATAAAACCCCAGCCCTCCCAATGTTGTCATACCTAATTATACCATATAAATGCCGTTGTATGACGGGTTTTTGCTTGCCTAGCAAAGCGTCTTTATACAGAATGTTATGCCCGTAATAAAAAGCGTGGTTTTTCTACTTTTTTGTGAATAAAACTGCAATAAACAGGGCGGTTAAGCGCACTGTTATAATATCGGGTTTGGGAAGCGACCCAGACCGTACAGGACAACAGGGAGCAAAACGCAAAGAAAGGACAAGGAACAAATCTTGAGCTTTATACAGATAAATAATTTGCGCAAGGTTTACCGCATCGGCAACGAGAAGGTAGTCGCCCTCAACGATATCAACCTCACTATCGAGCGCGGCGAGATTTTGTGCATTCTCGGCACCTCTGGTTCGGGTAAATCGACGCTGCTTAATATGCTCGCAGGGCTTGAAAAGCCGTCACGCGGCACCATACTGATTGGCAAGTCGGATGTGGGCAAGCTGTCGGAGAACAAGCTTGCGCTGTTTCGGCAAAAGCACGTCGGGTTTATCTTTCAATCGTATAACCTAATGCCCTCGCTCACCGCGATAGAAAACGTCGCGATGCCCTTGATGTTTCGGGGTATTGGCAAGGCAAAACGCAACCGCCTTGCGATGAAGATGCTCACCGAGGTGGGGCTAAAAAACAGGGCAAGGCACAAACCGACACAGATGTCGGGCGGTCAGCAGCAGCGCGTGGGCATAGCACGCGCGTTTGTGGCAAGACCAAAGATTGTATTTGCGGACGAGCCTACGGGAAACCTCGACACCAAAACCACCCTCGACGTCATGAACCTGATGGTCACGATGTGCCGCGAGAACAACCAAACCTTCATCCTTGTTACCCACGATAAGGAGATTAGCCTGTTTGCAGACCGCGTCATACATATCATAGACGGCGTAATCGAGCGGGACCAGAAGGTCACCCCCGAGCAGCGTGCCGAGCTAAACGCCCAGCTTGCCGAGCTTGCCATAGAAAAAGAGCAGCTAGCGGCAAAGGAAGCCGAGGAGCGCGAACAGCGCAAACGTAAGCGCGCCGAGGCGCTGCAAAACAAAAAGCTGAAACGCAAAAAGCCGCCAAAGCCGCCTAAAAACGACAGTGAACAGGCGACCCCAAAGGAAAAACGCGGGTTATTTAAGCTGTTTTCAAAAAAGGCGAAGCAAACGCAACCCGTCGGCGTACAAGCCGAGCCAAACAATACAAGCGAAAGCGACACAAACGAGCAGGGAGAGGTTACAAATGAACAGATGCAGAAATAGAAGATGGATGGCGCTGTTGGCGAGTTTAATGATGATGGTTAGCTTAATGGCTATGCCAGTGTTATCGGTTTATGCGGCTGATGATGATGACCCGGATCCCGGTGTAAGTGCAGCCCCATCTATAATCAAGGTGGATTATAATAAAACCGGAACATCGAACTTGATATATGATATTACAGTGTACATATTAGGGACATCAGATATTATTGATGCAATCGAGGGCAGTGTTATTCGTTTGGGAGATTGCACATTGGAACCAAACGATAAAAATGAGTTACTCAATTATTTGGGGATTCCATTGACAGACAAACGCGAAGAATATAAACCCAATGGGGTAATTACTAATCCTGTAATGGAATACATACCTGTGAAGTTCACGGCGCTTAAAACCTCTTTGCGTGATAATACCATAACGTTTACAGTCCACTCAGTTGCAGGGAACTTTACACTTAGTAAGAACTTCACCATAAAAGAATTGCGTGGACCATCCTCATCTTCTTCAGAAGATGAGGAGGAACTAACCCCCATCTCCGCCCTCAAGCCGCACCTGATTGTTGACAGCTACTCCTACGGCGAGGCGTCGGCGGGTAAGGACGTGCCCGTAACCTTTACGCTCAAAAACACCAGCGCGAGCAAAACCATCCGCAACGTCGTGCTTACCGTTAAGGCCTCGGGCGACCTGCGAATCAAAAGCGCGTCGGATACCATCTATGTCGACAGCATTCAGCCCGGCAAGACCATCACAAAGTCGATGAACTTCTTCCTCGGCGCGGGTACGCAGGCCGATGTGCAGGATATTGCGATATCCTCTACCTTTGAGTACTTCGACATCGAAGGGCAAAATGCCGTTTCTGGTGGCGACAGCATCACAATCTCTATCCCCACCGATACGGTGGAGCGGGTGCGCATCCAAAAGGTCGAGCTGCCCGATATGCTCTACCCCGGTACGGAGGAGGAGATTTCCTACTCGGTCATCAACGCGGGCTTTAGCACCCTGTACAACTGCGAGATCAAGGTGGTAGACGAAGAGGGCACCGAGCATGCGTACGCCTATGTGGGCAGCCTGGAGCCGTCCAAGGCGGCGAGCCAGCCCTATCTGCCAATCATGTTTGATGTGTCGGGCGAAAAGAAACTGAAGTTTGTGCTTACATACGAAAACGAGAAGCTCCAAGCGGGCGAAGTAACCCGCGACTTTACGGTAAACGTCATGGAGATGCCCTTATACGAAGAGCCGCCCTTTAATCCGATGCCCGAAGAGCCAATGCTCGAAGAGACACAGGGCATGGCACCGTGGCTGATGTGGGTAATCATCGGCGGCGGTGTAATGGTTGCGGTTATCGTGACGGTGGTGGTAATAAAGGCGGTCAAGAAAAAGAGGAGCGAGCTGGACGATGAGGATATTTGACGTTATATCCATGTGCTTTCGCAGCCTGTTCCGCCGCAGGGTGCGCACACTGCTCACCGTAATGGGTGTGGTCATCGGAACCTGCGCCATCATCATCACCATCTCCCTCGGTGTGGGCATGGACGCGGCGCAAAACGCAATGCTCGAACAGATGATGGACCTCACCATGATAGAGGTGTGGAACTACGGCGGAGACCCGAACAACCCTCAGCAGGTTAAGCTTGACGACGCAGTACTTTCAAATATTGCCAAGGCAGAGCATGTGTCCGCCGTCACCCCGATTTTTGACCTGTGGAGCGGGCAGATTAAGCTGTACTCGGGCAAGTACGAGTATCAGGGCGGTCTTGTGGGCGTGTACCTTGACCAGCTGCCAAACTTCGGCTATGAAACAATCAAAGGCAAACTGCCCACCGAACAGGATGGCAAGCAGGCGATTGTGTTCGGCGAGCAGGCCGCGTATCAGTTTTACAACCCCAAAAAGCCCAACGACTATCGCTGGGCAGAGCCGGATGCAAACGGCGTCATCCCCGACCCGTTTGTAGACCCCATAAATGACCGTTTTATTATGACGGTGGTGCGTAACGAAGAGGGTGACGGTGGGTATTTCTATTATGGCGGCGGCAAAAGCGTTACCATTGCCGAGAGCGCAAACGGCGATGACAAAGATGACAAGGACGATAAAGAAGACAATACCCCCCAACGAAAGTACGAGTACCGCATGGTCAATACTGGCGTTTTAAAAGGCAATTACAAGGATTATCAGACAATGAGCTCCATCTATATTGATATCGATTTTGCAAAGGAACTCAACGCGCTGTATAACAAGGTAAACGATATCAAAACCACGCCAAATCAGGACACCGGCTACAACTATGCGAAGGTTCGTGTAGACGATATGAACAACGTGGGCGAGGTGGCAGACTATATCAAGTCGCTGGGCTTCGAGACCTACAGCGCAGACGATATCCGCGAGCCCATGCGCCAGCAGACCATGATTATTCAGATTATTCTGGGCAGTCTGGGCGGCATCTCGCTGCTTGTTGCTGCGCTTGGCATTGCCAACACCATGGTCATGTCCATCTACGAGCGCACCCGCGAGATTGGCGTAATGAAGGTGCTCGGCTGCAAGCTTTCCAACATCCGCTCTCTGTTTTTGCTCGAGGCAGGCTCCATTGGTCTGCTCGGCGGAGTGTTCGGCATAGGGATTAGCTATCTCGGGTCGTTTATACTCAACAACGTACTGGCAGGCTCGTTGATGGGCGGCATTGGGTACGGCTATATGGGCGATACGGCGGTAAAGATCTCTATCATCCCGCTGTGGCTGGTGGGTCTGGGTCTTGCGTTTGCGGTTTTTGTCGGGCTGTTCTCCGGCTTTTATCCCGCCAACCGCGCAGTAAAAATTAGCGCACTTGAGGCGATTAAGCACGAATAGAATTAGGCTGCTGTGCAAGATGTTTTGGTTATCGTTATCCAAAGCACCATGCACAGTAGTTTTTTTCGTAAAAAAACGTTGTGTAAAGAAAAATACTTGACACAGCTGTGTTTTTAGAGTAGAATCTGTAAAGACAGTTGCTTTACATTCAACACAACCTACTGTCTGCGAGGGGAGTGGTTTGTTTGCAAAAGAATCTGGATATTTCTGTTTTGCTTGATTTTTACGGCGATGCGCTGACCCCAAAGCAGCGCGAGGTTATCGAGTTTTACTACAACGAAGACCTTTCACTCGCAGAGATTGCGCAGATAGAGGGCATTACGCGTCAGGGCGTTCGCGATAGCATCAAACGCGGCGAAAGCACGATGAACGAGCTTGAGCAGAAGCTGGGGATTGCCGCGCGCTTTAAACGCGTGCAAGAAGCACTCGGTGAGATTATGGAGTACGCAAAGTATATCGGGCAGCACAACGCACGGCACGGCAACTTCAATGAGGTCGGTCAGGCGGCGGAGAAGATCTACACCCTTGCCCGCGACCTTGCGGAGTAGCACAGATAGATGAGGTGAACCCACATTGGCATTTGAGGGATTATCGGATAAACTGTCCGCGGCGTTCAAACGGCTGCGTTCCAAGGGCAAGCTGTCGGAGGCGGACATTAAAGAAGCGATGCGCGAGGTGCGCCTTGCCCTGCTCGAGGCGGATGTAAGCTATAAGGTGGCAAAGGACTTTGTAGCTTCGGTCAGCGAGCGCGCAGTCGGCGCGCAGGTGCTCGAAAGCTTAACCCCCGCGCAGCAGGTTATCAAGATAGTTAACGAGGAGCTTACCGCCTTAATGGGCGGCGGCGAGGCAAGGCTTAAAAATGCAAAACGCCCGCCCTCCATCATTATGATGTGCGGCTTGCAGGGTGCCGGTAAAACTACCCACAGCGCAAAGCTTGCAAAGCTGCTAAAGAAGCAGGGGCACCGCCCGCTGCTTGTGGCATGCGATATCTACCGCCCCGCCGCGATAGACCAGCTTAAGGTAGTCGGCGAAAAGGCGGGCGTGCCGGTGTTTGAGATGGGTACCGCAAAGCCGGTTGCCATCGCAAAAAAGGCGCTCTCCCACGCGCGCGATTACGGCAACGATTATGTGATTTTGGATACCGCCGGTCGTCTGCACATTGACGAGACGCTGATGGGCGAGTTGACCGACATCAAAAAGGCGGTTGAACCCACCGATATCCTTCTGGTGGTAGACTCGATGACCGGACAGGATGCCGTCAACGTCGCAAAATCCTTTGACGACACACTGGGCATCGACGGCGTTATCCTAACAAAGCTCGATGGCGACACCCGCGGCGGCGCGGCGCTTTCGGTCAAGGCGGTTACCGGCAAGCCCATTATGTTTGCGGGCATCGGAGAAAAGCTTGACGATATCGAGGCGTTTCACCCCGACCGCATGGCGTCGAGAATTCTTGGCATGGGCGATATGCTCACACTCATCGAAAAGGCGTCTACCGAGGTAAGCGACCGCGACGCCGAAAAGATGGCGGAGAAGCTAAAGAAAAACCAGTTTGATTTAAACGACCTGCGCGACCAGATGCAGCAGATGAAGAAGATGGGCTCGATGCAACAGGTACTCTCGATGCTGCCCGGTGGCAACAAGATTTCGCCCGACGACATCGACGAAAGTCGCCTTGCCCGCATCGATGCGATAATCTCCTCTATGACGGCAAAGGAGCGCGAAAAGCCTTCTGCTATCAACCCATCCCGCAAACGCCGCATCGCGGCGGGCAGCGGTACGACGGTGCAGGATGTGAACATGCTGCTTCGTCAGTTCGAGCAGATGCAGAAGATGGTCAAGCAGTTCTCACGCCCCGGCAAGCGCAAGGGTCAATTCGGCGGCATGGGCGGCATGGGCGGCATGATGCCCGGCGGCGGATTCCCGTTCTAGCATAATACCAGGTTGGTCACGTCGCAGTCGCGGCGTTCCACATATATTTTATGAATCGATTTTTTGGAGGAATTACACAATGGCAGTTAAAATCAGACTTCGCAGAATGGGAGCAAAGAAGGCTCCGTTTTACCGCATAGTAGTTGCAGATTCCAGGTATCCCCGTGACGGCCGCTTTATCGAAGAGCTTGGCTACTACGATCCCACCAAGGAGCCCTCTGTCATCAAGGTTGACACCGAAAAGGTTGACCAGTGGATGAAGAACGGCGCCCAGCCCACCGATACCGTTAAGGCGCTGCTCAAAAGAATTGGCAAGTAATTTTTAGCCCCTGATACAGTGCGCTGCGATGAAACCCCTATTTCTGGCACACAGCGCATGTAATTGGCTTTACGCATGGTAACGTAAAGCCGGAAAGGCAGGTCTGTTAGCATGGAAAAACTGCTTATCACACTGGCCTCCGGGCTTGTTGAGGATAAAACCGCGGTTAGCGTTACGGTAGACGAGCCGGACGCCGAGGGCTTGGTGGTTTACCACCTGCACGTCGGTCCCGAGGATATGGGGCGCGTTATCGGCAAGCAGGGCAGAATTGCCAAGGCAATCCGCACCGTGATGCGCGCGTCGGCAAGCCGCACGGGCGACAAGGTCGCGGTTGAGATCGACTAGCGCGTCGCAGACATACTGTCAAGCCCATTCGTGTACGCGCGGATGGGTTGCATATACGGGGGAGGCGGGGTGCTTTCCCCGTGCTTTGCGTGGCACAATGACGACAGACGATTAACCTAAAAGGATGGCGGGGCACAGCCCCGAGTGAATACGATGAAGAAACAGTTTTTGGAATGCGGCGAGGTGGTTACCACCCATGGAATCACCGGCGAGGTACGCGTCTACCCATGGTGCGACGGTCCCGATTTTTTGGCATCCCTGAAAAGGGTGTACCTAAAAAAGGGCGAGCAGCAGCTTACCGTAGAGCGCGCGCGGG
This sequence comes from Bacillota bacterium, assembly GCA_023429685.1. Taxonomy (GTDB): domain Bacteria; phylum Bacillota; class Clostridia; order Oscillospirales; family Ruminococcaceae; genus Acetanaerobacterium. The sequence goes on along the minus strand of JAEZDF010000045.1, from coordinate 21,461 downwards.
TGCATAAGAATATTGTCATCTTAAAGCTTGCGGGTATCGACACCATTGAGCAGGCATCGCTGCTTCGCAAAAAGACGCTCTACCTAAACCGTGACGATGCAAAGCTTGGCAAGGACGAATTCTTTGTGCAGGACATCATCGGTGCAAAGGTAGTGGATGCCGATACCGCCGAGGAGTATGGCATATTGACCGACGTGTTGCAGACGGGTGCAAACGATGTGTATGTGATTAAAAACGGCAACGAGGAGCATCTGATCCCCGCAATCCCGCAGGTGATTATTCACACCGACCCCGACGCCAGCGTGATTTCGATTCGCCCGATTCCGGGTCTGTTTCATCCGGAAGAAGAATAACAAAAGGATGGTGAACCCGGATATGCGCTTTGATCTTGCCACGCTGTTTCCCGCCATGTGCGAAACGGTGGTAAACGAGAGCATCACAGGTCGTGCCATCCGCTCTGGCGCGATGGAATGTCATTGTCACGATATTCGCGCCTATACGCAGGACAAGCACCGCCGTGTGGACGATTCTCCCTACGGCGGTGGTATGGGTATGCTCATGCAGGCGGAGCCAATCTACCGCTGTTACCTTGCCGTGTGTGACATGCTGCCAAAAAAGCCGCATGTAATCTACATGTCGCCCCAGGGCAGGCCCTTAACACAGCAGCGCGCCGTAGAGCTGTCGCGTATGGACTGTTCGTTGTTTATCCTGTGCGGGCACTACGAGGGCGTAGACCAGCGCATCATCGATAAGATTGTGGATGAGGAGATATCCATCGGCGACTACGTGCTTACAGGTGGCGAGCTTCCAGCGCTTGTGCTGGTGGACGCGGTGGCGCGCATGTGTGACGGCGTGCTGACAAACGACGAGTGCTTCGAGCGCGAAAGCCACTATGCGGGGCTTTTGGAATACCCCCAGTATACCCGTCCCCCCGAGTGGGAGGGCATGACGGTTCCCGATGTGCTAATTTCGGGGCACCATGCCAATATCGACCGCTGGCGGCGCGAGCGGATGATTGAAAACACCTACAACAAACGACGCGATATGCTTGAAGCCGCGCAGCTTGATAAATACGACCTTGCGTTTTTAAAATCGCTTTCTCAGCCCGATGAGGGATAGCGTCACTTATTTTTAATCTATTGTGCCGCGCAGTGGGTGGGGCACAGGGGGAAAGGCTTGGACAACGATGATAGGAACACTGGTTAATGCCGCAGCGATTGTGATAGGCGCACTGGTTGGGCTCCTGCTCAAAAAAGGCATACCGCAGCGCATCAGCGAGAGCATTCAGGTTGCGGTGGGACTGGCGGTAATGGTTGTGGGCATCTCGGGTGTTATGACATCGATGATGACCGTGGGGGACAATGGTAAAATTTCCACCGACGGCACGATGCTATTGATTATAAGCCTTGTTGTGGGCACCGTCATCGGCGAGGGTCTGCGCCTGGAAGAACGTCTGACCGACGCGGGGCTTCGGCTGGAAAAAAAGATCGGCAGCGAGGGCTTTTCCAAGGGGCTTATCGCCGCCTCGATGCTGTACTGCGTGGGTGCAATGTCGATTGTCGGCTCGTTTAACGACGCACTGCTCGGCGACCGCACCATTCTATACATAAAAAGCGCGCTGGACGGCATCAGCGCAGTGGTGCTGACCGCCACATTGGGGATTGGCGTATTGTTCTCGTTTATCCCCGTGCTGTTGTACCAAGGGGCAATCAGCATGGGTGCCGGAGCGTTAACCACCTTCTTTACCGAGCCGGTCATCAACTCCATGTGCCTTGTGGGCTTTGCCATTGTCATCTGCATCGGAATAAACCTGATGAAAATCGGTAAAATACGAACGATAGGGATGCTGCCGGCACTGCTCATACCAATACTATATAACTTGCTGATATTGTTGAAAGATATGTGGGTATAATGCACAAGTTGTGAGTTTGAACGTATCGCTTTATTGGAAGACACGCAGAATTTATCCATCAATTCGCCTTTATACGGGTTTTTCGTTGACGCAAAAGACAATTATGCTATAATATAGAGTGTATAAGGTTGTCGCTAGTTAGAAAATCGCCACAAGAGAGGAAAAGCTTATGTTTGTGAAAGATGTAACTGTCCAGAATCAGGTTGGCTTACATGCACGTCCTGCTACGTTTTTTATACAAAAGGCAAATGAGTACAAGTCATCTATTTGGGTAGAGAAGGAAGAACGCAGGGTCAACGCTAAGAGTCTTTTGGGTGTACTTTCTTTGGGTATTGTTGGCGGAACTACCATCCGAATTATTGCAGACGGCGCTGATGAACAACAGGCTGCCGAGGGTCTGTTCAAGCTTGTTGAATCCGGTTTTGCAGAGTAATACAGTGTTTACTTAAGCGCGTCGCCTATTAACCGGCGGCGCGTTTTTTGTTGCTTTGTACATTTTTATAGATATGGGATGATTGACGGTGGATAATCAAAGACTTCCGTTTCTGCGCGAAAAAACAAAAACGTTAACCGCATCGCCGGGTTGTTATTTAATGAAGAACAATCAGGGCGAAATTATCTATATTGGCAAGGCGAAGAATCTAAAGAAGCGTGTGACCAGCTACTTCCGAAACGGGGCGGACCACCTGCCAAAGGTAGAGAAGATGGTGTCACAGGTACACGATTACGATTACATCGTTACCGATAGCGAGTTCGAGGCGCTGGTGCTCGAATGCAGCCTCATTAAGCAGAACAACCCAAAATATAACATCCTGCTAAAAGACGATAAGGGCTACCATTATATCCGCATCTCAGGCGAAACGTGGGGGCGCATCTCTGCGGCAAAGCAGATTGCGGACGACGGGGCAACCTACATCGGTCCTTATGTCAGCTCGTTTGCCGTTACACAGGCGGTTGAGGAAGCAAACACCGCGTTTCGCCTACCCACCTGTGCGCGGCGCTTTCCAAACGACTTAAAAAAGGGAAGACCCTGCCTAAACTTTCATATCAAACGATGCATGGGCGTGTGCAGGGGCAACATCACCGAAAAGGAATATACTCAAACGCTGCAGCAGGCAATCTCGTTTTTGCGCAACGACAGCACAGGAACCATTCGGACTTTGACCGAACAGATGGAGCGCGCTGCGGAAAACCTGCAGTTTGAGCTTGCCGCACGTCTGCGCGACCGCATTGAAGGCATCCGTAAGATTGGCGAGCACCAAAAGGTCATGTATAACGGTACGCCCGACCAGGATGTAATCGCCCTTGCGCAGGGCGGCGAACAGGCGTACGCCGTGGTCATCAAGTTTCGCGGGCACCGCTTGGTAGATAAACAAAGCTTTCCGCTTGGGGAGATTGAGGGGTTAACCGCTGCACGCAGTGAGTTTGTGGTGCGCTACTACTCCTCGCGCAACGAAATACCCCGTCAAGTCTCCTTAGACGGCGAGGTGGAAGACCTCAGCTTGATTGAGCGATTTTTATCCGAGCAAGCGGGCAAAAAATGCATCGTTCACCTGCCGCAGCGAGGGGAACAGGTTCGGCTTATTGAGATGGCAAAGACCAATGCCGCGGAGCTTATCGGGCAGCAGAGCGGCAAGATAGGTAGGGATGTTGCCGCGCTTGACGAGCTTGCGCGGCTGCTTGGGTTTTCCAAAGCGCCCGAATACATCGAGGCGTACGATATCTCTAACCTCGGCTCGTCGTCGATGGTGGCGGGTATGGTGGTATTCGAGAACGCAAAGCCCCTGCGCAGTGCATACAAGCGGTTTTCAATTAAGACAATAACAGAACAAAACGATTACGGCGCGATGAGCGAGGTTATCTCGCGGCGACTAGCGCGGTATGAGCAGGAAAAGGAGAGCGGCAAGGGCTTTGGACGGCTGCCCGACCTGATTCTGCTCGACGGCGGCAAAGGGCATGTTTCGGTGGTAAGCCCGATTGTAAGGGCAAGCGGTCTAAGCATTCCTGTGTTTGGCATGGTCAAGGATGACCGCCACCGCACAAGGGCGATCGCGGCGGACGGCGGCGAGATCTCTGTTACCGCGCACAAAAACGCGTTCATGCTGCTCACACGCATTCAGGACGAGGTACACCGCTTTGCCATCGAGTATCAGCGGCTTAAGCACAAAAAGACCGGATTTTCGTCCACGCTACATGAGATTGAGGGCATCGGTCCCAAGCGCGCAGCGGCGCTGCTCAAGGGCATGAAGACTCTTCGCGCCATTAAAGATGCGGATGTGGACACGTTAGCGGCGGTCCCGGGCATGACCCGACCGACCGCGCAAAAGGTATATGACCACTTTCACGCGCAAGAATAATACAGGAATCCATAGGCGTTTTTATACACAACTGCGAAAGCGTGCTTGACATCGTTTTAAACATAACCCATAATAGAAAAGAAATTATGCTGCTAGTGCCCGGTGTGCCTGATGCATCGTGCGATTTGATACACTAAACACGGGGATGCGTGACTTGCTTACCCCGGAAAGGCGCGGACAAGCTATTATGCGAGTAATTACAGGCAAGGCAAGGGGTGCCAAGCTGATATCCCCCCAAGGGCAGGATACCCGCCCGACGACTGACAGGGTAAAAGAGGCAATGTTCAGCATCATTCAGTTCGAGCTCGAGGGCGCGCGCGTACTCGACTTATATGCAGGCTCTGGTCAGCTCGGCATCGAGGCACTCAGCCGCGGTGCGAAAAGCTGCGTTTTTATCGATTCGTCAAGAACGAACGTGGAGCTGATCAAGGCCAATCTTTCAAAGACGGGTCTTGCACAACAGGCGCGAGTGGCAGTTATGGACGCCGCCTCATTTTTAAAGAACACCCACGATGTGTTTGATATTATTCTTTTAGACCCGCCATATGCAATGGAGGGACTTGCCGAGATACTTAATCTCTGCGCCACGCGCATCAGCGATGTGGGTGTGCTACTGTGCGAGACAGGCAAGCGCATCGATCTTCCCGATTCGGCGGGCAAACTCACCGTAAAGAGGGAATACCGTTACGGTACCACCCGTCTGCAGGTGTTTCGAGTGCCCGTTTTGGAAGATTAAAGACATGATTACGGACAGTTTTTTGCCGCGGCTGTGGCATCAAACGGGAAAGGTGTGATGATGACGATGAAGCTCGCCATCTGTCCCGGTAGTTTTGACCCCGTCACCAAAGGACATCTTGATATTATAACGCGTGCCTCGGGGCTGTTTGATCAGGTTATTGTTTTGGTGGTTCACAACCCCGCCAAAAACCCGATCTTTACCACCCGCGAGCGCATGGACATGATACAAAAGATAACAAGCCATCTGTCCAACGTGCGAGTGGATACGTTTGAAGGGCTACTCGCCGATTATGCAAAACAGCAGGGCGCATGCGCCATCGTAAAAGGGCTGCGTGCGGTATCGGACTTTGAGTACGAGTTCCAGATGGCTCTTTTAAACAAAAAGCTGTACCCCGAGGCCGAGACGGTGTTTGTGCCAACCAGTATGGAGAATATGTACCTAAGCTCCAGCATTGTAAAGCAGGTTGCAAGCTTTGGCGGCAACATCTCGGATTTTGTACCTGCGTCGATACTCGACCAGATTCGCGACCGACTTTACGGGGACGAATAGCTGCACCGTACTATTTTGATTTCGCTGATTAGGGAGGCTTTTACCATATGACGATGAACATTGACGAAGCCCTTGACTTGATGGATGAGCTGATCGACACCTCATGGGCAATGCCTCTTTCGGGTGGGCGATGCGTTATAGACGTTGTTCGCCTGCGCGAGCTGATGGACGATGTGCGACTGTCGCTGCCCAACGAGATTAAGCAGGCGAAGGCGATTGTATCCGACCGTGCCGAGATTATCAGCGAGGCAAAGCGGGAGGCAGAGGCGATTGTTGTCCGCGCCGAGGAGCGTGCGCGTGCCATGGTAGCGGCAAATGAGATTACCCGACAAGCGCAGGAGCGTGCGCAGGAGATATTAACAAGCTCACAGCAAAAATCCCGCGAGATACGCCAACTTACCACCGAATATGTGGATGAGATCGTACGTTCGGCGGAAGAAAGCCTGACTGTAAGCCTAAATAAGGTGAAAACCGTACGGCAACAGATGAAGTCAGGATCAAAAAACACCCATATCTAGTATACATAATTCTTTTGTAACGCAACCGCCTGTACCCCGAAATGCAGCATCTGCATGGGGCACAGGCGGTTATTTATGTTAACAAGAACCAAAAGAACATATGTACGCGATTTGTGACCGAATTTCGGCATAATTGCCACATTTTTTACTGTTTTGATTCGACGAAGAGGTTATCAAAAATATGTAATAACTGGTATTGTTTTTGTGCAGAGTGATAATCCTTACCGTAGAATTAGGATATTGCATGAAGGCACTTGCATTTTACATAATTCATCGGTATAATGATAGAAAAGTGGTTCATAGTGGTTTGCTGTGGTTTAAAGTGGGTTAAAAAACCTACATTTCATATTTGTCAGAATGGTTTGTCGTTTTCAAACTCATAATAAAGGTGGTGGTAAAAATGCTGATGGGCGAATTTGCGCACACCCTTGACCCCAAGGGCCGCGTGGTATTTCCGTCCAAGCTTCGGGTCGACCTAAGCGAGCGTTTTATCATTGCCAAAGGAACAGGCGATTGTCTGTTTGTTTATCCTCTGGACCAGTGGAAGGTATTGCAGGATAAGATTAACGCGTTGCCGTTTTCAAAAGCTAGTGCGTTGCAACGATTCTTCTTCTCGGGTGCGTGCGAGGCGGAGGTCGATAAAAACGGTCGAGTGTTAATACCGCCTTCCCTTAGGCAGTTTGCGGGGCTTGAAAAGGACATCATGATTATCGGTGCTTCGGTCAGAGCCGAAATCTGGGATAAGGCAAAGTGGGACGAGCAGAATGCCGTGCTGACCGCAGACAGCATTAAAAACATTATGGACGAGCTGGGCTTCTGATTAAGCTACCGCCGATTTGGATATAAGGGGGCGCTTTCGTTTTGGACTTTACACACATCTCGGTACTGCTAAGCGAATGCATAGAGGCGCTTGCCATTAAGCCGGACGGAACGTATGTGGACGGCACCGCCGGTGGTGCGGGGCACAGCACACAGATTGCAAGTCGCCTGACGACGGGACGGCTGATTGCTATCGATAAAGACCCCGACGCGGTACAGACCGCTACACTGCGTCTTGCGCCGTACCCGTGCGCACAGGTGGTGCGGGCGGATTTTTCCGAGACGAAAGACGTACTAGCAGATCTTGAGATCGACCGCATTGACGGGATGCTGCTTGACTTAGGCGTTTCTTCCTATCAGCTTGATACGGCGGACCGTGGCTTTTCATACCGCCAGGACGGTCCTTTGGATATGCGCATGAGTGCGCAGGGTTTAAGCGCGCAGGAGCTTGTAAACACCGCTACCGCGCAGGAAATCGCAAGGATTTTATGGGAGTACGGGGAAGAAAAGTTTTCCCGCAAGATTGCACAGGCAATCGTTTCCGCAAGACAGCAAACGCCAATTACCACAACTTTTGAGCTTGTGGATGTGATAAAAAGTGCACTGCCCGCGGCGGCAATGCGCGATGCGCATCCCGCCCGCCGCACCTTTCAAGCACTACGCATTGCCGTAAACGGTGAGCTGGAGCTGCTTGACAGGGCGCTAAACGACGCCTTCGACCTGCTTAAGCCGGGCGGCAGACTGTGTGTCATCACCTTTCACTCGCTCGAGGATCGCATTACCAAGCGCAGCTTCGCAGCACACTGCAAGGGCTGCACCTGCCCGCCGGAGTTCCCGATCTGTGTGTGCGGCAAGGTTCCCGTGGGCAGGCTGGTAAACAAGAAGCCGATAGAGCCTTCGCAAGATGAGGTAACGCAAAATGCCCGCAGCAGAAGCGCAAAGCTCAGGGTCATAGAAAAGATATAATCAGCAACAAATAAAGCAGGGGTGAGTACCGTGGCGGATAATCTCGCATATGACCTTTCATTGTTTGAAAACAGGGAGCGCAAGGAAAAAGCGGTACCCAAGCAGCTTCCCAAAGCGCTACCGAAATCTCGTCTGCGTACAGGTGTTGTGGTGCTTGGGCGTATTTGTGTAGGCATTTTTGTCGGGCTTGTTTTGTGCGCGGGCATCTATAGCCGTGTAGCACTTACCGAAGCGGTGCAAGACATCGGTGTCGCAAAGGCAAAGCTTGAACAGCTGCAAAACGAGAACACAAGGCTGAATGTTCAGCTGGACAGCAAGGTCTCAATCAAAAGCATCGAGGCATATGCAGCCGGTACGCTTGGGCTAAGCCGAGCAGAAAAGTACCAGATCAACTACATTACCCTTTCCGGTGACGATAAAATTGAAGCGAATCAAGTTCAGTCGCGCCAAAGTATGAGTATTCCCAATATCAACGAGCTGTTTTATCGTTTGGTGGAATACATAAACTAAAACGCAAATACAATTTAAATGGTTTTACATAAGCATATCGTACTGTTGCAGTTTGGTATGTCGCGCAACTCGGCGTGAACGAAGGGGGCGAAGCAATGCCGGCGGGGCCAAGTAACGCGATGATAAAGAAGATGCTGATTGTCGTCGTCTTCATGACGGTAATCTGTTTTATGGTTTTAATCGGACGCCTTATCTTTCTTCAGCTGGTGGAAAGCGAGCCGTATCAGCAAAAGGCAATCAATCAGCAGCTGCGTGAGACAACCGTTAAAGCAAAACGCGGTACCATTTATGACCGCAATCTGAATGTGCTCGCAATGAGCGCAAGCGTGTGGGAGGTTAGCTTAAACCCCACCAACATAAAAGAAGATCAGCGCGAGATAATCGCAAAAAAGCTGTCTGAACTACTTCAGGTAGATGAGCAGCGGGTACTAGAAAAGTCTAAAAAAAAGAACTATTATGAACTGATTAAGCGTCGCGTAGAGCAAGCCGAAGCCGACGCTATTCGTGCATTTATTAGCGAGAATAAGATTACTGGTATTGTGCTTAATGAGGATTACAAGCGGTACTATCCTTACGGCGATTTTGCTGCCACCATCCTTGGTTTTACCGGCGACGACCATCAGGGTCTTAACGGTCTTGAAAGCTACTACGAGCGTTACCTGAAGGGTGTAGACGGCAAGATCGTATCCATTAAGAATGCACTTGGCAAGGATATGCCCGTTGAATATGAGTCTCGCAACGACGCACAGGACGGATATTCCCTTGTGCTGACCATAGACGAGGTTATTCAGCATATCGTCGAAAAAAACCTTGAAACCGCCGTAATTGAGTACGGGGTAAAGAACCGCGCAACCGCCATTGTCATGGATGTGACTACCGGAGAGGTGCTTGCGATGGACACCGAGCCGGACTACGACCCCAACGACCCGTTTACGATTGAAAACGAAGAGCTTGCCGCCCTAATCAACCAGATTGAGGATAAGGACGAACGGGTCTTGCAGCTGCAAACGGCACGAGAGGCACAGTGGCGAAACAAGGCAATCTCCGATACCTATGAGCCGGGCTCGGTTTATAAGATTATTACGGCGGCATCCGCGCTGGAAGAGGGCGCTGTTAACGCTGGTAGTTCATTCTATTGCAACGGCTCCCTTACGGTCAATGGTCGTTCCATCGGCTGTTGGAAGCATGCGGGTCATGGTGCGCAAAACTTTGTGGACGGTATAAAAAATTCGTGCAACCCCGTGTTTATGGCGGTTGGGCTTGCGCTTGGGCCGGAACGCACCGCGCAGTATTATAAAGCGTTTGGGTTCAATGAGCCAACAGGCATTGATCTCCCAGGCGAAACAGGCGGTATCTATCACTCGCTTGCAGTGCTGCAAAAAGAGCCGGACACCCTTGCGGTTGCATCCTTCGGTCAAAGCTTTAAGGTCACACCGGTGCAGATGATTACGGCGATTGCCGCTTCCATCAACGGCGGGTACCTGTATGAACCCCACGTAGTGAAGCAGATTATCGATTCGGATAAGAACATCATAGAAAACATAGAGCCAACCGTGAAGCGGCAGGCCATCTCTAAACAGGTTTCCGCCGAACTTGCGCTTATGCTCGAAAAGGTCGTCAGCGAGGGAAGCGGACGCAGTGCTTACATAAAGGGTTACCGCATCGGCGGCAAGACAGGTACCTCCGAAAAGCTCGATAAGCAGAGCACGACGGGCGTCAAAGAGCACGTGCTCTCGTTCCTTGGCTTTGCACCCGCCGATGACCCTCAGATAGCGGTTATGGTCATTCTTGACGAACCGGCGGATTCCAACGCGTACGGCTCCACCATCGCTGCCCCCGTTGCGGGCGCGATTATCTCCGAGACCTTAACCTACCTCGGCATTGAACCGGCATACACCGCCGAGGAGCTGGAAAAAATGGATGTGTCAACAGGAAATGTCGTAGGCGTTAAGCCGCACGAAGCGACCTCGGCGCTCAATAAGCTTGGGTTGCAGTCCGAGATTGTGGGCAACGGCGAAACGGTCATCAAGCAGTACCCACTTGCCGGTCAGCCCATCCCCAGGGGCGGAAAGGTCATTCTATACACCGTGTCGCAAAATCCCAAAACCTCCACCGTGCCGAGCGTGATCGGGCTTTCTGCACAGCAGGCAAACAAAACCTTAACGAATGCCGGCTTTAACATCCGTATTGTAGGCGGCGGAAGCAATCAGGTGGGTACAAAGGCGATTTCCCAGTCCATGTTTGGCATAGAGGCAGAGCTTGGCACCGTGATTGATGTTGTATTCGGTGTAGATGATGCGGTAGAATAAGGTGTGCAACGGATACACCGTAACGGGTGCTTTTCCGATGCAGATATAAAACATGAAATACTCGACTTTACTATAATAACACCCCATTTATAACCAAACGCAACAAGTAGCAGGGAGGCGGGTAAATGAAATTATCACAGCTTTTGCGACGTGTCAATTGCCTGTCCGGCATACAGATACCCGATGCTGAGATATCTCTAGTCACAGGAGATTCCCGTAAGGTGGCAGCAAACACCCTGTTTGTGGCGATTAAGGGAGAAAAGTTTGACGGACACGATTATGCCGAGGCGGCAATCAAGCAGGGTGCAGTTGCGGTAATTGCTGAGCGCGATTTGGGGCTTGACCGCCAAATTATCGTACCGAACACACGAGCCGCATACGCGTTGTTGTGTGCAGAGATGAGCGGCAACCCCGCCAGTAAGTTAAAGCTCATAGCCGTAACAGGCACCAACGGTAAAACGACCATTACCTATCTGCTCAAGCAGATATTAGAATCGGCGGGCAAAAAAACCGGGCTTATCGGCACCATTCATGTAGAGATAGCCGACATGGTTCTGCCCGCAAAGCACACCACCCCGGACCCTGCCGAGCTGCACGCGTTATTTGGACGCATGGTGGCGGCAGGCTGCGAGTATGTTGTGATGGAGGCGTCCTCTCATGCGCTTGACCAGCACCGTCTTGACGGCTGTATGTTCGAGGCTGGCGTATTCACCAACCTGACGCAGGATCATCTGGATTATCATCTGACGATGGAGAACTACTACAACGCAAAAAAGAAGCTGTTTGACAGCTGTAAGGTCGGCATTATCAATCTCGATGACGAATACGGCAAACGCCTGCTCAAAGAGATTCCGTGTAAAGCGGTAAGCTATTCGGCGGATGACGATATGGCGGATTACACCGCAAAAAGCGTAGAAAAACACAGCAGCGGCGTAAACTTTGCATTCGTCGGCAAGGGGATTATCGAGCGGGTCGCCTTCTGCATGCCGGGGGCTTTCTCGGTCTCCAATGCGATGGCGGCGGCTACCTGTATGGTTTCGCTGGGTCTTGACGCATCGGTGGTCGTGCAGGGGCTAAACCGCTGCACAGGGGTTAAAGGCAGGGCGGAGGTACTGTACGCGGGTAAGGATTTTACCATCATCTGCGACTATGCGCATAGCCCGGACGGTCTGGAGAAGGTGTTGTCCGCAGTGCGCGAGTTCGCCCCCAAACGGGTGGTGGCACTGTTTGGCTGTGCGGGGAACCGCGACCGAACCAAACGCACCAAGATGACCCGCGCGGTGGGCCAAAACTGCGATTTTGCCATCCTAACCTCCGACAATCCGCGTAGCGAAGACCCCTCTCAGATTATTGACGACGCCCTTCCCGGGTTTAAGGGGACGGGTGCAGAGTATACGGTTATTGTGGATCGCTACGAGGCGATTCGGTGGGCGATAGACAATGCGCAGCAGGATGATGTGATTGTGCTGTGCGGCAAAGGGCATGAGGACTATCAGGTGCTCAGCTTTGGCACCGTATCGTTTGACGAGCACGAAATTGTAAAAAAGCTCATTGCCGCGCGCGACGCGAAGCAATAAAACCCTACGAAGTGGAGGAACCGAATTTTGAAGCCATGGATGTTAAACGACATCGCTAGTTTGTTTGGGCAAAAGGTTCCCGAAGGGATATCCGTACTGGATGTGTGCACCGATTCTCGTGCCATCACCCCAGGCTGCCTGTTTGTTGCGCTGGAGGGGGAGCGGTTTGACGGGCACAGCTTTGTACGCGACGCGTTTGCGCAGGGTGCTGTCGCCGCCGTGTGCCGCAAAGAGATTTTGGATGCGGATAAGCCGGTTATCTATGTAAAGGACACCCAGCGCGCGCTGATTACCATAGGCTGTGCATACCGCCTGAAATACGATCTTCCCATCGTAGCGGTGACGGGTAGTGTGGGCAAAACCACCACCAAGGACATGATTGCCTGTGCGTTGGGGGCTGAATATAAGACGCTTAAAACCGAAGGCAACCGCAACAACGAAATTGGACTGCCGCTTACTCTGCTGAGCCTAGACGAAAGCTATGGCTGTGCGGTGCTCGAGATGGGCATGACCCACCTGGGAGACCTTTCGCTGTTGTCTGCTGCGGCGCTTCCGACCGTTGCGGTCATTACAAACGTCGGGGTATCCCACATCGAGAACCTCGGTAGCAGAGAGAACATTCTAAAAGCAAAGCTGGAGGTTGCCGAGGGTCTGCCGCAGGACGCAGTGCTGATACTCAATTATGACAACGACCTTCTTTGCGACATAAAAACCCATCGTGGTCTTGCTATACTATCATACGGTATCGAAAATTTGCAGGCGGATGTTACCGCCAAGAATATCTTGCGCAAGGGTGAAGAAACGCAGTTTATCATCCGATATAAAGATAGGGAGTATCCTGCCCGCATACCCTGTATCGGCGCACACAACGTACTCAATGCGCTTGCAGCATTTTGCGTTGCCGCCGCACTGAACCTTGACCTTGCTAAATGCACGGCGGCGCTTACAGAATACACACCGTCCGGCATGCGCCAAAAAATTGTGCGGTACGGCGGCTTTACTGTGATTGAAGACTGCTACAACGCAAGCCCCGACTCCATGAAAGCGGCACTTGGCACCCTCAGCACGCTTAAGGGTGAATCGGGCGGAAGAAGCGTTGCTGTGCTTGCCGACATGCTGGAGCTCGGCGACTACTCGCAGACAGCGCACGAAGCGGTTGGCAGCCTTGCGGCTCTGAGTGGCACCGATGTGTTGATTGCATTCGGAACCGAAGCGGTTCACATCGCAAGGACGGCACAGTGCGAGGGGGTGCCCGAGGTGTATTACTATAGCGACAAGGGGCAAGCCGCGCAAAAGCTGATTGAAACGGCAAAGCCCGAAGATACCATTCTGTTCAAGGGTAGTCGCGGTATGCGCCTTGAGGAGATAATCGAAGGCTTTTACAGTCAGACGGGTAACAAAGCGAGGGATTAACCCCAGTTTTATTAAAAGGATGTTTTGCAAATGAACTCGACAGCAACGATTGTAACGGCACTGGTTGCCTTCGTAGTCACCGCATTCGTAGGACGCGGTTTGATTCCGTATTTAACCAAGCTGCGCTACGGGCAGACCATTAAAGAGATTGGACCCACATGGCACAAGAACAAGCAGGGTACACCCACCATGGGCGGCATTATGTTTATCATCGGTACCCTTGCGGGTCTTATGGCGGGGTTGTTTGCACTCTCTTATTTTCGCGATACAACGCAAGAAGTCACCGCGCGCCTTGACAACATCAAGCTGGCAGCAGGGGTGCTGCTTGCGCTTGCAAACGGCTTTATCGGTTTCACCGACGATTATATTAAGGTGGTTAAAAAGAGAAATCTTGGGCTTACCGCTTCTCAAAAAACAATAATGCAGATACTTGCGGCAATACTATACCTACTTACCCTGTACCTTGCCGGCGACCGCACGACCACCATGATTGTCCCGTTCTTAGGGGCTTGGAATATGGGCCTGTTCTACTACCCATTCTCGGTGCTCGTCATCTACTTCATGGTCAACGCCGTCAACCTTTCCGATGGCATTGATGGACTGTGCGCATCGCTTACCTTTGTGTGCGGCGTCTCACTCATGCTGATGTGCGCAATGCTCGGGCAGTATAAGCAGGGAATCTTTGCCGTAGCACTCGCGGCGGCGTGTATCGGCTTTCTTGTATGGAATTTTCACCCCGCAAAGGTGTTTATGGGCGATACTGGCTCGATGTTTTTGGGCGGGGCGGTGGTTGCCATCAGCTTTGGCATCAATATGCCCGCATTTTTGGCACTTGCGGGGATTGTTTATATCCTTGAAGCGTTGTCGGTTGTCATTCAGGTTATCAGCTTTAAGCTGACGAAAAAAAGGGTGTTTAAGATGAGCCCGATCCATCACCACTATGAAATGTCCGGCTTTAGTGAAGTGAAGATTGTAATGTCCTTTACTCTGGTCGGTGTGGTTGGTGGTGCGCTTGCACTATGGGCGTTAACACTCGTGTAACAGGGTAATTTTGTACGGAATAGGGGTGTGTCCTGATTGAAGTCTAGTATTAAATCGATGCTGCGCTTTCCCAAGGGCGGCATGGACATCACCTTCTTCCTGCTCACCTTGGCGCTGCTCGGCATGGGGCTTATTATGTTGTTCTCCTCAAGCTATGCCTACGCGCTGTACTATTATGGCGACAGCTATATCTTTATCAAAAGTCAGGTGCTGTTCTCGCTGATGGGTGTCGCGCTGATGTTCTTTATCTCGTACTTTGACTACCATCTACTGCACCACCTTGCGGTGATTGTCTATGTTATCGTAATCGCGCTGCTGATATTTGCGCTTTTTTCTCCATCCATAAAGGGAACGCATCGTTGGGTTGTGTTATTCGGTATCCAGTTTCAGCCGTCGGAGATTGCGAAGTTTGGGGTTGTGCTCATCCTCTCTCACGTTATTGCGCACAAAGGCCAACAGATGGACAAATTCGTAAATGGATTTTTGCTGTGCTTTGCGTTTTTAGGACCGGTCGTGGTGCTGGTATTTTTAGAAAAACACCTTTCCGGCACGATTCTAATCACCATTTTGGGTGCCGTTATCATGTTTATTGGCGGTGTAAAGCTTCGCTGGTTTGTTCTGTTTGGTTCTGCGGGTGCCGCGCTTGCGGTTGCGTACATTGCGCTGACCAACAAGATGGGTTATGCAATAGAGCGAATACAGATTTGGTTAGACCCCACCATCGACCCGACCGACTCGGGTCACCAGATCCTGCAGTCGTTGTATGCCATTGGTTCGGGTGGGCTGCTCGGGCAGGGACTGGGCAACTCCCGCCAGAAGTACCTGTATGTGCCCGAGCCGCAAAACGATTTTATCTTCTCTATCATCTGCGAGGAGCTTGGTTTTATCGGCGCAACGTTTATCATCATTCTATTTGCGCTCTTTGTCTGGCGCGGTTTTGTTATCGCAATGCGCGCGCGTGACCGGTTTGGTTCGCTGCTTGCCATGGGGCTTACCACGCAGATCGGTGTGCAGGCAATCCTTAATATTGCGGTGGTCACAGGCACCATCCCCAACACGGGCATCAGCTTGCCGTTTTTCAGCTATGGCGGATCGTCCCTTGTTATGCTGTTGTGCCAAATGGGTGTTGTGCTATCGGTTTCGCGATTCTCCGTGATGGAGAAGGTGTAACCAAGGTCAAAAAACCCGGAAAGGAACATAAATGATGCGCGTTATCTTTACCGGCGGAGGAACAGCCGGACATATTAACCCCGCGCTTGCGGTTGCGGGCTACCTGCGCAGCAGAGAACCGCAGGCGAAGATTCTATACATTGGAAACCAAAATGGCATGGAGGCACAGCTCGTGCCCGCACAGGGCTTTGCGTTTGCGGGCATTCATGCACGGGGTATCGTGCGCAGCACAAGGCTTGGTGCAATTAAAAAGAACGTGAATGCCATCATGCAGCTGTATACCGCAAGAAAAGAAGCGGGGAAAATTCTCGCCGACTTTGCTCCCGATTTGGTGCTTGGCACAGGTGGGTACGTCAGTGCCCCCGTTATCATACAGGCTGCCGCAATGGGCATTAAGACACTAACCCACGAACAAAATGCCTTCCCCGGCATGACCACAAAGCTGGTTTCAAAACATGTGGACAAGGTATTGCTCGCGGTGGAGGAGGCAAAGAAGCACCTTTCACCCAGAGCGGAGTTCGTAGTTACGGGCAATCCCATCCGCGAGGAGATTATCTTTTATAAAAAGGACAAGGCAAGAACGGAGCTCGGCTTTGATGACCGCCCCTGCATCCTGTCGTTTGGGGGCAGTCTGGGGGCACGCGCCATCAATGAGTCGGTCGCCGATTTAATGGCATGGCACAGCAATCACAAAGACAAACCCGTATACCACATCCACGGTACCGGCAAAAAAGGGTACGATTCGTTTATGGCGTTGCTTTCTGAGCGCGGCGTCAAACTTGCCGACAATCCGCAGATTATGGTGCGCGAATACATAGACGATATGCCCCGTTGCAACGCGGCGGCCGACCTTGTTATCTCTCGCGCCGGCGCGATTACTCTGAGTGAGATTCAGGCATCAGGCAAGGCATCCATCCTAATTCCATCCCCCAACGTCACCGAAAACCACCAGTACCACAACGCAATGGTGCTTGCCCGCAGCAATGCGGCGGTTGTTATCGAAGAGGCACAGCTATCCGGCGGACGTTTAATCCAATCGGTGGAGGAACTGATTACCCACCCGGACAGGCTGCTAGCGCTATCCGCGGCTGCGGCGCAGCTTGCAATCGTGGACGCAAACGATCGTATTTACCGCGAGATTAAGCAACTTTTATAGTAAATATCCGTTCTTTCACAATCCCGATAAGGTAAGCATAGTATGGCTTGTGAGGGAGAAGTTACTGCAAATGCAAATGCTTTTGCAGGCGCCCATCCCTTTGCTCTGCTTATTTGAAGGGGTGCAAAGACATGAATAAATACTTGATTGAGGGCGGAGAAAAGATTGCCGGCGAAATCAAGGTTCAAGGGGCTAAGAACAGTGCGCTTCCCATTCTTGCTGCAAGCATCATGTGCAGCGGCGAAAGCGTCATTGGCAACTGCCCCGACCTATCTGATATCGACGCTGCCCGTAATATCATCGATTATCTCGGTTGCAACACAACAACTGACGGTCATGTTACTACCATACGTACCGCCGGCTTGTCCAAAAGTGACATCCCAACCCATCTCATGCGCGAGATGCGCTCCTCCATTGTGTTTTTAGGCGCAATCTTAGCCAAAACAGGCAGAGCACGAATCTCTTTCCCCGGAGGCTGCGAGCTCGGTCCGCGTCCAATTGACCTGCACATCTACGGGTTAAAACGTCTGGGTGCGGAGATTGTGGAAGATCACGGGTATATCGACTGTTCGCTGCCAAACGGGCTTACCGGTGCACACATCGCCCTGTCGTTCCCAAGTGTTGGGGCGACAGAGAACGTTATGATAGCTGCAACCCTTGCAAAGGGGGAGACATCCATATCCAATGCGGCTAGAGAGCCGGAGATTGTTGACCTTGCCAACTACCTTAACGCCTGCGGTGCAAAGATTAGAGGGGCAGGCGAGAGCACAATCTATATCAGTGGCGTTCATGAGCTGCGCGCAGCCGCCCACGAGGTAATTCCGGATCGCATTGTCGCCGCGACCTTTCTTTGTGCGGCAACCGTCACAAAAGGCGAGATATTACTAAAGGGCATGCAGTCTCGCCATATTGGTGCCATCTTGCCGGTGTTGGAGCAGGCTGGTTGTAAACTGATCTTGTCAAACAACAGCATCTATCTGAAAAACAGCGCCCGCCCCAAGGCGATTCAAACCGTTCGAACAATGCCGTATCCGGGGTTTCCCACCGATGCGCAGGCTCCGATTATGGCAGTGGCAACAATCGCTGACGGGGCAAGCATCTTTGTGGAGAATATCTTTGAAAACCGCTTTAAGCACGTCGCGGAACTGACGCGGTTGGGCGCAAAGATAAAGCTGGAGGGTAGGGTAGCCGTTGTAGAGGGCGTTCCCGCACTTTACAGCGCAAGCGTGGATTGTACCGACCTTCGCGGTGGGGCGGCTCTTGTGGTCGCGGCATTGGCGGCGGAGGGTGTTACCGAGATTAACGGTGTGCGGCACATCGACCGCGGTTACGAACGGATGGAGGATACCCTCAAGGCACTGGGTGCTCGTGTAATTAGGGTTGACGAATAAATGATTGCCGAGGAAAAACAAAGGCAGCGGAAAGGCGTAGGGCTAAGCCATGGGTAGTACAGCAAAAGGCAGAACAGGTAATCGGCGCAGGCGCAAAAAAAGTGCAGTGCATTATGTGCTGCCTGTTATCGTGGTTATGACTGTCCTGCTTATTGTACTTTCGTACAAGCTTATCCGCATTAAAAATATAACTGTCGAGGGCACAACCCGTTATCAGACGGGGGAGATCATTGCGGCAAGCGGTCTTGAAATCGGCTCGAGTATGTTTAAGATTAAGCCGAGTGCCGTGAATGGCGAGATACAGCGCATGCTCAGCTACATAGGCAACGCGCAGCTGCGGTTTGAGCTTCCAGACACCGTCGTCTTATCGGTAGAAGAAGCGAAGGTAATTGCCTCGGTTTATCACAACGGCAGCTATGTGTTGCTCAGTGACAACTACAAGGTGCTTCAACCCGAATGCCCAACCCCCGACGCGAATGCTCCCGTCATCACAGGACTAGAACTGACAAAACCGACCGCGGGAGAGGATATTGAGACAGAAAACGAAGAAGACTTAACCATTCTAAAAAACCTGTTTGCGGCGCTTAATCAGTTTACGATACCCGGTGTCACGGAAATCGAGATTGACGACATTTCCAACCTTCGACTACTATGTGAAAACAACAATACCGTTTTGCTCGGTGGACCTAGCAATCTTGAGTATAAGCTCGAGTTTGTAAGCGAGATTATCAGCCAGTATCAAGCGCAGGGGGCTTATGCGGGAATGGTTGTAAACGCACAGGCGATTGATGGAGAGACAAGCCTTAGTGTGAGCGTATTGCCGTCGATGCAGGTTCCACCAGAGGGGTCATCTGCAACCGAATCCGCTTCGCAGGAGCAGCCGGAGGCAGACAATAGTGACGCAAGTCAAGCGGCAGGACAAATAGAGTAGAATAATATCGTATATATGGTAGACAATCTATCGCAATTTGCAGATTTAATCGTCAAGATGTTGTATTTTGGCTGAAAATCTGATAAATTATATAAGAGAGCATCCAATAATAAACAGCTTCCATCCACAGGGTTTCGATAGAAGTATTTTAGGGGGACGTTTTATGCCTATGAAGTTTGTATTCAGCGAGGACTTCGACAAAGTTGTAAACATAAAGGTGGCGGGTGTCGGCGGCGGCGGCGGCAATGCAGTGAATCGTATGATTGAAGGCGGTGTGCGCAGTGTGGAGTTTTTGTCCATCAACACCGACCAGCAGGTATTGTCCTGCTCACTGGCTCCTCACAAAATACAGATTGGTGAAAAACTCACCAAGGGCAGAGGTGCGGGCGGTTCCCCCGAAAAGGGTTTACGCGCAGCCGAAGAGAGCCGCGAAGAGATTGCCGCTGCGCTCAAAGGCACACAGATGGTGTTCATTACCGCAGGCATGGGTGGAGGCACCGGCACGGGTGCTGCGCCTGTTGTCGCCGAGATTGCACGTGACCTTGGTATACTGACCGTTGGCATTGTTACAAAGCCGTTTGATTTTGAGGGCAAGCGCCGCATGGAACAGGCGGAGGAGGGTATTGCAAACCTTCGCGAGCGTGTGGATGCGTTGGTCGTTATCCCAAACGAGCGTCTGAAGATGATCTCCCAGCAGAAGATAACCTTGCTTAACGCGTTCACCGCGGCGGATGACGTGCTGCGTCAGGGCGTGCAGAGCATATCCGACCTCATTAACGTCCCCGGGCTTGTAAACCTCGATTTTGCGGATATTTGCACGGTCATGAAGGACGCAGGCTATGCGCATATGGGTGTTGGCAGTGCCGCAGGCAAGGATAAGGCAGAACAAGCGGCCGCCCTTGCCATTTCAAGCCCGTTGCTCGAGACCTCCATCAACGGTGCAAGAGGCGTTATTATTAACATCACGGCGTCTAAGGATGTTGAGCTGGAAGAGGTAGAGCGTGCATCCACAATGATCTCTAACGCCGCACATCCCGATGCAAACATCATCTGGGGTGCCGCGTTTGACGATTCACTCGACGACGAGATGCGCATTACCGTAATCGCGACGGGGTTTGACAATCAAACCGTAACAAAACATGTCATGGATTTCTCTTTTTCTGGCATCTCCGAGCCACCCGTCAACGAAAAGGCAGCCGAGGAAGAGGACAAGGATTATATCGATCTGCTCAAGATTTTTAACAACAAGAAGTATTAAGACATCTTTGTAGCATCGAGCAGATAGCCATTGAAGGACGAAAGGTGCTTACATTGCAATGAAACGCAAAATAATCATGGTTTTGGCAGCGGCACTTGCGGTAGTGATGATTGCGGCGGTCTTTGCGCCGCTTCTATTTGCCGAGACGGTTAATCGCACGCTGTTCTTGCCCGATATCCCACCGCTTGGACTGCGGGTTGTTATGTATGCAGCACTTGGCGCCGTTGTTTTGCTTGTCGCTGTTCGAGTTGTACTTTCGCTTATTAAGAAAAAATAGAACTCTTTTCACGACGATAATACCCCGGGATGGTTTGGCGTTATGCAAAACCATCCCGAGGTATTTTGCCGTTGTACTGCATTTGTTTGACTTTGACTTTCTTTGACCTAAAATGTCACCGCGTGCTTTTTCATCGCATAAGATGGTTTGGGTAGGGGACTTCCTACCCAAACTATCCAATCAAAAGCGATGGAGGTATAACATGATGAAAAACAGCTATGGCGAAGAGGGAACATTGGCTGCGATTTCATGCGATGCGTTTACCAACCAGCCTATCTCGTATGCAATAGCATATGTCGCTTTTCAAACGTGGGAAAAGCCGTACGACCCAGAGGTCGGGTTTGTACGGGGAACCATCTTCCCCAGTCTTGATAAGCCGTTCTTAGGCGAGGAGGTCTTACCGCGTGGAAAATAAGACAATGCTTCTCAGGCGAATCCAGGTCAGTGACTTTGCGCTGCTGGAAGCGAATCTGTTCCTTGATACGCATCCCAAAGACCAGGACGCACTGGCATACTACAGCAAGCATCTTGCGTTAAGGGAAAAGGCAATGAAAGAGTATGTGAAAAA
>JAEZDF010000001.1 GCA_023429685.1 Bacillota bacterium | reverse complement strand
AACGCGCATTGAGCACTAAAATCATCAGAGAGTCTGACTTTGGCAGATGGCACAGGCTTGACAATTCGGCAAAGATATTTCCGGCTGCGTCCTCCGTTACCACCGCGAATGTATTTCGGCTGGCGTGTGTGCTCAAAGAGCAGGTGAACCCTGAGATTTTGCAGCAGGCACTTGAACAGACCCTGCCGCGCTTTCCCGCGTTTGCGGTGTGCATGCGTGCAGGGTTGTTCTGGTACTACTTTGAGAATAATCCCCTGCGCCCCACCGTGTCCCATGAGGAGCTGTACCCCTGCGCGCCGATGAACCGCAAGGAGAACATGGGCTACCTGTTTCGGGTGCTGTACCACGGGCAGAGGGTATCGCTTGAAACCTACCACGCGCTGACCGACGGAACGGGCGCAATGGAGTTTTTACTCGAGATTATAAGCGCCTACCTGCACCTTTCTCACAGCGATACATTAACGGCAATACAGGAATATACCCAGCCCGCGCCCCCCAATGCGGGGGAGCTGACCGACAGCTACCGTGAGATCTACCGCAAGACGCGGGGGTATCAGCCCGATACGCGCAAGGCGTATTATATCAAAGGCACCGCGCTACCGTTTACGGCGGTGAAGGTGGTACACGGCGTGATGGATACCGGCGTGCTGCTTGCGCGGGCAAGGGAACGCAAGGTGACGGCAACGGCGCTATTGTCGGCGCTTCTGATCTACAGCATATACACCGATTGTGTCCCGGATCGTGCCACGCGCCAACCGATTGTTGTGGCTCTGCCGGTAAACCTGCGCGGGGTATTTGGTAACCGCACCGCGCTGAACTTTTTTGAATGTGTGAATGTGGGTATGACATTCGACCGCGGCGCGGTAACCTTTGGCGAGGTGTTGGATGCAGTCAAAGAGCAGCTTGCAAAGCAACTGGAAAAGGACAACCTGATGGCGCAAAACGCGTATAAGGTAGGCTTTTCCCGCGTGCTCGCGTTGCGCGTTGTGCCGTTGTTTTTAAAGAATATCGTTTTGGGCGCCATCTACCGGCGCGGCGAGCTGGCAGGAACCACCGTAATTTCCAATCTGGGAAGGGTGCTCGTACCCGAGGAACAGACTCCGTATATCGATCGGTTTGAGTTTACGCTGTCGCCCACCCGAGAAAACCACGTTAAGTGCGCGGTGTGCTCTTTTGGCGACCGCATGGTGGTGACCTTTTCATCCTCCATTGAACAAAACGATGTGGCGCGCGCTTTCTTTCGCCATCTCGCCGAGTTGGGGATTCGGGTGACGGTGGAGGCAAACTATCTAACTGAGCGCAGAGAACGGGTAAGGAATAAAGAAGAGGATAAGCACAAAGGGAATAAAGAGGCATAAAAGGAGAGAAGACGATGAAGGAGTCGGTCAAGGAGCAGACCCTTAAGATGACCAGCCCCGAGCGCAAGCAGCTAAAAATTGCCGAAAAGCAGGAGAAAAAGCAGGAGAAACAGCGCACAAAGCTTGAAAAACAGCGCAGAAAGTCGCAAAGAAAGCTCGAGCGAGCCGAACATCGTTGGCAGCTTGCGGCGTTTAAGCAGGACATTAAAGAGCTATTTCGCCGTCGCAAGCAGCAGGGCAAAGGATGACAGGTGCGGGAGGAATCGGCATGAACCATTGTAGCGCGTGCAAAGTGAACGTTGCCAACGAAACACGTCATTGCCCGTTGTGCGGACAAAGGTTGATAACCTGCGTGAGCGAAGAGCCAAACGAGCCACAGGTAGCGGGTAAAAACACCTATCCCGTGATAGCGGAAAGCTTTTTTGGCTACAATTTCTGGCTTCGGTTTGCGGTGTTTATCTCCTACACTGCGGCAATCGTCTGTCTGCTTGTGGATTACTTTACGTCTGGGGGCAGGATTGGCTGGTCGATTATTGTGCTTGCGGGTATTGTCTATGTTTGGGTGACTGTTACATGGTCGCTGCGCAGCATGCGTAACTTTGCGTTTCGGTATGGGGTGCAGATTGTCAGCATCGGGGCGGGGCTTTACATCATCGACTATTTTTCAGGCGCTACCGGGTGGTCGCTGGACTATGCCATCCCGTTCTTTTTAATGCTTGCAACCTTTGCCATTACGCTGTTAATCCTACTTAAGCGGGTAGGGCGCGGCGAGTACCTGTTGTGTCAGCTTGTGATCGGGGCGTTTGGTTTGGTGCCGCTTATTCTGCTGCCGTTTGGGGTGCAGCAGGTGGCGTGGCCGTCCGTAGCTTCGGGGGCTTATGCGCTGATTACGCTTGGCTCCACGGTGTTGTTTGCCGACCGGCATGTCGGTCGGGAGCTAAAAAAGCGGTTTCACATCTAGTGTTTGATCTCGGGAAAAATGTAAACCCGTCGGGTTGTGCCCACGGGTTTTTTCTGTTATAATGTTTTGGGTGCGAAAGCACTTTAGTGGTTTAACGCATTGCCACAATCTAGGGGGCGAGCTTCCCTAAGAAATGAGGTCTGTTTCTATGCCAGCCAGAGTAGTAGTCGGCGTACAGTGGGGCGACGAGGGAAAAGGTAAGATTATCGATATCCTCGCTTCACGTGCGGATGTTGTGGTAAGAAGTCAGGGCGGTAACAACGCCGGTCATACCGTGGAGAACGACGGCGAGGTTTACAAACTGCACCTGATTCCGTCGGGTATTCTATACAAAGGCACGCCCTGCTTGGTAGGCTGCGGCGTGGTAATCGACCCCGTGAGCATCCTGCAGGAGATTGACGGACTTGAAGAGCGCGGCATTAGCTGCGACAACCTGCGCATCGACCCCCGCGCACATGTGATTATGCCGTGGCACCTTGTGCTCGATGGGCTAAGCGAGACCTATCGCGGCAAAAGCGATATCGGCACCACCAAACGCGGCATCGGTCCGTGTTATATGGATAAGGCGGAGCGTTCAGGGCTTCGCATGTACGACGTGATTAACCCCGACCTGCTGCGCGAAAAGACGCGGACAACAGGGGAGTTAAAGAATAAAATCATTACCGAGGTCTACGGCGGTGAGCCGGTGGATATTGAGAAAACCATCGCGCTCTATACCCAGTGCGGCGAGCGCCTAAAGAAATACGTTGCCGATGTATCGGTGCTTGCGTTTGAGGCGGTAAAAGCGGGCAAGGATGTGCTGTTTGAGGGTGCGCAGGGAACGCTGCTGGATATCGACGTGGGCACCTACCCCTTTGTCACCTCGTCGCATCCCGTATCGGGCGGCGTGTGCACCGGCACAGGGCTTGGTCCCACCGCAATCGATTCGGTACTTGGTGTATGCAAAAGCTATACCACCCGTGTCGGCAAGGGACCGTTTCCCACCGAGCTTGACAACGAGATCGGTGAGCGCATCCGCACCGCGGGTCACGAGTTCGGTACCACCACCGGTCGCCCCCGCAGAACCGGCTGGTTTGATTCGGTAATCTTGCGCCATTCGGTGCGCGTAAACGGCTTAACCGAGCTTGCGGTTAATAAGCTCGATACCCTTTCGGGGATTGGTTCGCTTCAGGTTTGTGTTGCGTACCGTCTGCCCGACGGCACCGTGGCAAACGATTACCCCCCAACACTCGAAGAACTGGAGGGCTGCACCCCCGTTTACGAGGAGCTGCCCGGCTTTAACGAGGATATTACGGGATGCAGAAGCTTTGACGACCTGCCCGCAACGTGCAAAAGCTACATTGCACGCCTAGAGGAGCTGTGCGGCTGCCGCATCAGCATGGTGGGCGTAGGTCCCGCGCGCACGCAGAACCTAGAGCGGTAAACGAAACATTACAACACCCGGCAGGGTATCCCCATTGGGATGCTCTGCCGGGTGTTTTGTCGTCGGTGCAATGGTTTAACAGGTGTTATTGTGCCGCTACATGGAAGAACCGCGAGAATGCGCCCTGCATAGCGAGCAGGTCATCAAGGTGCCCGTGCTCCGCAACCCGCCCGTCTTCCAGATAGAAGATCTCGTCATACAGCCGCAGTGTCTCTCTACTCATATTGTGGGTGATGCTAATAAGCGTTAAATCGTCGCGGCTCAGCAGACGTTGCTCAATGTCGTAGGCGGTTTGACGATCGATGGAAGAGGTTCCCTCATCAAGTATCAGCAGCGGTGTGTTACGAATCAGCGCCCGCGCAACGGCAATGCGCTGGCGCTCGCCCCCCGAAAGAGAAGCGCCGTTTTCTCCCGTATGTACCTCAAGCCCATCGGGCTGGCGGGCAATCATCGACTGTAGCCCGCTTCCCTGGAGTACGGCGTCCAGTTCACTGTCTGTATAACTGTTGTACAGGCAGATGTTGTGTCGTATGCTGCCGCAAAACAGAGTAACCTTTTGGTGTATGACCGAAAGCAGACCGCGCAGCGAATCGGGCAGTAGTGTTTGAATCTCGCTGCCGTCGTATCGGATACTGCCGGAAAAACCCTGTAGGTCGCCCGAAAGCAGACGGATTAGGGTTGTTTTACCGCAGCCGCTACGCCCCGTCACCGCAATCTTTTTCCCCCTTTTAATCGTCATGGTCACACCCTTTAAAACAGGCTGTTCTTCGTCATACGCAAAGCACAGGTCCTCTATGGCAATCTGGCTTGTAAGCGTTGCGGGCACAGTCCCTTGCAACGCCGTGTCCTGATAATTTGCAAGGCTTTCAAGTCGTGTTAATACCGGCACGACGCCCTGCATGCGCGGCGCGCTCTGCATAATGACCATAAGCGGCGTTACAAACGAACTGCTCAGCTGAATCAGCGCAAGCAATACCCCCGCCGTGATGCTGCCGATAATGACCATATACGCGCCGATAAAGATACCCGAAAACAGCGTAAAGTACGCAAGTACCTCCGAGACGCTTTCGTTTGCTGCGTTAACGCGGTCACTGCGCGCGGCGGCATGAATGAGCTGCTTGTTTTCAACGTCAAAATCAGCCTGCACGGGTTTATCAAGCAGGTAGCATTTTATCACCTCATACCCCGCGAGCAGGTCTTTGGCCTTTTGCGTAAAGGCTGCCATTGCAAGGGATAACGCATCCTGCCGTTTTTGCAGTGCCTTGCCGAACAAAGCAGGCACACACAGCATCAGCACAAGAAAACCAATCAGGCACAGCGCAATCACAGGGCTGATGGTGAACAGCACGACCAGTGCCGCGACGAACAGCACCGCCTGCTGCAGGCTGAGCAGCAGAGGAACGATCAGGTTGTCTTCCACCAGCTTCATGTCGTTGGTTAGAGCCGATAGATACTGCGCGGTATCCACGCTGCCAAAATCCTGAGGGGTTTGCTTTAGCACACCGCGAAACACCAGCGTTCTTAGATAGCCCATCAGGCTTCGCGTCAGCCGCTTGCCTACGGCGGTGCACACAATGCCCAGTACGCCGATTAGAACAAGGTATAGCACCGCGCCGAGTATCACATCTCGGAATTTGTTCATATCCCCGCTAAGTGCCGTGTCGGTTACCTGCTGCAGAATAATTGCAATATACACATATGCCGTGGAAGAGAGGATGCTAAGTACGATGGTAACAATAAGCAACAGCCTATATTTCTTTAGACACGCCTTCATAAGTCATCACTCCAGTTAGATAAATATAAAACATATTAGATTAACGTAAAACAAATTTATCATAGTATATGATAAATGTCAAGTGTGTTAGATAAACATCTAACACAAAGAATAAAAGATTCCCGATACAGAGGGTTATCTGTATCGGGAATCATATTGGGGTCTATTATAAAACTCCAAAACTGCGTTAAATCAAACTTGTCTAGCGAAATATCCACCACTTTTTCGTTTTAAAAACGCCTGAACCAAATTTGTCGCTACAACAATTCCTGCTCCAATGCCGTAATAAAAGCACGGAGCGCATCGGTCTGCGGATAATAATAGATGCGGTTGCCCTGCCTTTTGATGCCGACAAACCCGCAGCTGAGCAAGACATTCAGATGGTGTGACATGGTGGCGGCCGTAAGACCAAGCTGCTGCGCAATCTCCATGTTATACTTTGACGATTCTTTTAGTGAGCGAAGCACGGATAGCTTGCTGCTATCTGAGAGCGCCTTCATACAGGTCAGCAGCTGTTCTGTTTGGTAGGGCGAACTGCCATTTTTCGTAACAAGGGGGGTTAACAGTCCATAATAGCAACGGTTTGATATAATCAGCATCGAAATCGGAACTGCAAGGGTTGGGTAGACGGCGCGTGCTTCGGGAAACGAATCAACAAGGTTACTAAACACCTCGTTTTGCTTATCCGTTACCGATTGTTGGTACATTGTAGTCAACCTTTTTATCGGCTGCTTTATCTCGTCGTATGCTTGTTCAAACGCGGGGAGATTCTCTTCAATCTGTTTAATAATACGCACTATATGCGCCTTTGGCGTCTGCATAAGCTTTGTCAGCTGCCACTTGGTGCTCTGCGATAGAGAAGTGGCGTCCCAGAACGCGATGATGTCGTCCATCGTTTCAACCTGTTGCGGCAGGAAGTCGGATGAAAACAACTCTTTGTATATCTCGATAATCTCGGCGTTGATGTCGCTGTCGGTCAGCGTATCAAGCCTGTGTATTTCGTCGCGGTTTGCGCACAGCAGGGATAGTAGTATCAGCGCAAAGTCGTCGTCCTCCTGACTAGCGAGCATCGACTGCGACCCGTCTGCGACCTTGTATTTTTCAAATGTCGCCACATAACGGTCATAGATCATAAGGTGCTTATCGTAAAAGCCTTCGGCATCCAGTACATGCTGAGAAAGGGCGCTCAGCATATCTTGCTTTGCTTGTTGAACCCTTCCCGAAACAAGTAGAAGACCAATGGTTTCAAAAAAAGGGTCTAGCTCAGTGTAGATGATGTTCTGCATCGGTGCACCTCCTGTTAGTCGTGTACAAGCCTTGCACAAAGTGTTGTTTTAAGAGATAGCGAGGTATGAACAATGACGGACACCTGATTTTTTTAAGTATATGACATTTCACTGGGGATATCAAGTGTATTTGCATTGAGTGTGGCACTCGTCAATGGTGAAGAAAGTGAAATTACCATAAAATTCTTATCCATACCCCATACTAAATAACAACCAAAACGCTAACAATATGGTTATCCAAAATGTACGACCGACACTTCATAATTTGTCCATAAAAAGTATCGGAGAACGGCATAAAAGCATGGGATTACGTTAAAAATACATTCGGAGGTGTTGTTTACTATGGGAAATCTTCATTTTG
>JAEZDF010000146.1 GCA_023429685.1 Bacillota bacterium | reverse complement strand
CGTGCGTGCAGTCTTGACTTTACGGCAAAGCCTGTCATAATGGAATAGGTAAATATTATCTTGTTTTTACTTATTTTTAACGCCGCGGCAGCAGCCGTTACGGCGAAAGGAGCATGACTATGTCTGTTAATGTTCAAAAAATTCAGCATCCAGATTACGGCACCTGCATCTCGCTTGACAACGGCGCGGCGGAGCTGCTTGTTACGGTGGATTACGGCCCCAGAATCCTGCATTTTACGCTGAGCGGCGAAAAGAATATGCTGCTTTATGATAACAGCATCGGTCTTGGCGGCGATACCGAAGTATATGACCGCACCTTTTATCCCGGGGCAAGGTTTCATTTTCACGGCGGTCACCGCCTGTGGGTCAGCCCCGAGGCGTTCCCAGACACCTCCTACCCCGACAACGACCCTGTGGAGTACGAAATCAATGGCAGTACCGTAACGCTTACCTGCAAGCCGCAGTGCCATAACAATGTACAATACCGCTTTGCAATCTCAATGGATGACACGGCGCCTGCGGTTACCATTGTGCATAAGGTGACCAATGTATCGGATAAGCCCAAAACCTATGCCCCGTGGGCCATCACGGTAATGGACCGAGGCGGTCTTGAGATTATGCCGATGAATACGAAGGATACGGGCTTGCTTGCAAACCGCACTATTTCGGTTTGGCCGTACACCGATTTAAGCTGCGCGCGCTCGCATTTTACCGACCGTTACTTCACCCTGCGTCAAAACCCCGAGATCACCCGTGCCTTCAAGCTCGGGTTTGACAACGAGGCGGGATGGGCTTGCTACCTAAACCACGGTCTGTATTTTGTAAAACGCTACACCCATGTTGTTGGCGGAAGCTATCCCGACAACGGCTGTTCGTACGAAACCTACACCAACAACAACATCCTAGAGATGGAGTCGCTGGGTCAGATTAAAGAGTACGCCCCGGGAGAGACCGCCGAGCACACCGAACAGTGGGAGCTTGGGCGCGTAGACAAAGAGCCAGACCCCAAGGATGAGGCGTCGATTGACGCGTTCATTAAGAAGTACATCGGCTAGTAAAAGCGACAAACTATTCGGCTGCCGCAAGGACGCATCAGCGTCTTTACGGCAGCCGTTTTGTTTTCGTTATCCGAATGGTTTTTGGTATTACCGCAACAACAGGCGGTTGCCAAGCTGGTTAAGGCGCTGGCAGGGACCGTATGCGGTTTTGTACCCGATTTCGTCGATGTATAAAAATGGGTTGTATGCCCCGACATTAAGCACCGAGCCGTCCTTTAGCGTCAGGGTAAACCGAACAAGCTGCCCGTCATACTCGCGCCCTTTCTCACTTTTGTCGTAGACCTTAACCGAATGAAGGATGTCGACTAGCTCCGAAAGAATCTGTTGGTCGCTGATTGCAATCTCCGCGGATGGCGGTGCGGCATACAGTGTCGCACTTTCAACATCACTCGCGTTAAGCCTTGCAAACGGTTTTTCTCCATAGGTTGTGCCGATAACGATAAGCAGCCCCGATAACATTACAGCGGCGACGGCAGTCAAAAATCTCTTCATTGTTATCCCATCCTGTGTTCGTTATGTCTATATAACGATATAGTGTAAGCAAAGACTACATTTTACTGCAGTAAATAGTATATTAAAATTAAGTCTGAAGCTTAGGCATATGGGTTTTGTCGCAAATTATTACTACGCCTTTATCGTCAAATCGTATTGGTAACTCGGCGGGGATGAATATTAGCTAGTATAGCAAAAGGCTGCGGAAAAAGACTTCTTTTCCGCAGCCTGACTGTTAATTGTATAAGGGCAATTACTACTTTGTGCCAAAGATGCGGTCGCCGGCATCGCCGAGACCGGGCACAATGTAGCCGTGGTCGTTTAGATGGTCGTCCTGCGCCGCCGCATAGATCTGTACATCAGGGTGTGCCTTGTGCAGAACATCAAGTCCTTCGGGGGCTGCGATGATGCACATAAACTTAATCAGCATTGCACCACGCTTTTTAATCATCGAAATGGCATCGACCGCCGAGCCGCCGGTAGCAAGCATCGGGTCAAGAACAATCACTTCGCGTTCCTCAATATCGCCGGGCAGCTTGCAGTAGTATTCAACAGGGGCGAGGGTTTCTGGGTCACGGTACAGACCGATGTGACCGACCTTTGCGGCAGGCACCAGACGCAGTACGCCGTCTACCATACCAAGCCCCGCGCGCAGAATGGGCACAAACGCAACCTTTCTGCCCGTAATCACATTGGTTCTAGCCACGGCGACGGGGGTCTCAATCTCGACCTCCTTCAGGGGCAGATCTCTGGTTGCTTCGTAGCACATGAGCATTGCGATCTCTGACACAAGCTCGCGAAACTCCTTAGAACCGGTGGTTTTGTCCCGCATAAGCGAAACCTTATGCTGTATCAGCGGGTGGTCCATAATAAACGGGTTTTTCTGCTGCATACCTAGCCTTCCTTTCTGCATATCCTTTGCGGCTACACACCGCCAAAGCGGACGCTGTGTTGTCGCTATAACTGGTGTTACTTCGTTTGGTCTGCGCCCTGCCGTGCGCGCAGTTCACGCTCTGCCTGCGGCAGGCGAAGATAGGCGGGCGCAAGGGATGCGGCGGTATGCGTATTGCCGCTTAGCACCTGCGTTGCCGCTAGCGCACATACCGAGGAGGCGCGTTGAAAGACCAGATGATCGGGAGCCAAACGCAGGCTCGCAATCTCTGAATTCAATCTATTATAGCATAAAGATGCGCCGTCTCCAACTAAAAATATTGGTTCCGAAAATTGTGTAAGTTGGCGGGAAAGCTCTACCACAGTAATCGCGCTGTCCTCGGTAAGGCGGAGTAGCACACCATCCTGCGCTCGAAACAAAGCGGTGTACACCTGCTCGCACCGCGCGTCCATGGCAGCGCATACAACGCCATCTACCCCACGCAGATTATAAGCGAGGGCATGCAGGGTAGATACCGCTGCACACGGCTTGCCAGTTGCCATTGCCATACCCTTGACCGCGGAGATGCCGATGCGCAGACCCGTAAACGATCCGGGTCCGCAGGAGACGGCAAACGCGTCAATCTGCTCAAGCGACAGCTGTGCATTCTCAAGCAACGACTGTACCATGGGCATCAGCGTTTGGCTGTGCGTCAGCTTTGTGTTGATGAAAAACTCGCCGAGTACACCCGTTTGGTCGCAGACAGCGACACTTGCCGCTCCTGCCGAGGTATCTAGCCCCAGAATTGTCATGATAAAGACCGCGCCCTTTCTTTATGGCATCCACTTGCGGCGCACTACAATTATGATACGTTAAAAATAAGCATGCTACTCTGTGCTTTGGATCACAATCTCCCGCTCTGTGTCCGAGATGGGGGTAAGCGTCACCACAAGACGCTTGCGGGGCAGGGCGGTCTCGATGTTCTCGCTCCACTCTACCACAAGCACCGCGCCCGAATCCAGATAATCAAAGAAGCCGGTGGAGTACAGGTCGTCCATGGTTGTAACCCGGTACATGTCAAAATGGTAAAGCGGAATACGCCCCTCGTGCTCGTGCACCAGCGCAAACGTCGGGCTTGCCACCTCGCCTGTCACCGCAAGCCCCTTTGCAAGACCGCGCACAAACGCGGTTTTGCCGGCACCCATGCCACCGCGCAACGCAACCACATCGCCTGCAAGCAGCGTACCGGCAAGCTCGCAGGCAATCTGTTCGGTTTGTTCGGGGCTGTGTGAGACCAGTCTTTGCACGGGTAGCAACTCCCTTTTGTGTTAAAATAGCCCGGTAATCGTGCCGCTGGCATCTACGTCAATCGAGCATGCCGCAGGTTTTTTGGGCAGCCCCGGCATGGTCATGATATCGCCGGTGAGTACCACCACAAACCCGGCACCGGCCGAAAGGCGGACATCCCGCACGGTAATCTCAAAATCGGTGGGGCGGCACAGCAGCTTGGGGTCGTCAGAGAGCGAGTACTGCGTCTTTGCAATACACACGCGCAGGTTACCCTTGCCCAGTGCCTCAATTTCGCGGATTGCCTTTTCGGCGACAGCGCTATACAATACGTTCTTTGCGCCGTAGATGGTTTTTGCAACACATGCAATCTTATCCTTGACCGAAAGCGTCTCGTCATACAAGGGACGGAAATTCGACGGCTTTTCGCACGCAGCGCACACCTTTTTTGCAAGCTCTAAAGCACCTTCGCCACCCTTTGCAAACACCTCAGACAGCGCAAAATCAGCGTCCATCTCGGTGCAGGCGTCCTGAATCAGCGCAAGCTCCGCGTCGGTGTCCGAGGCAAAGCGGTTGATGGCGACAACCACCGGCACGCCATACTTCTTCATGTTCTCTATATGCGCGCGCAGGTTTTCAAGCCCGTCTGAGAGTGCTGCGACGTTTTCAAGGGTTGTTTCATTCTTAGGGACGCCGCCGTTATACTTCAGCGCCCTTGCGGTCGCGACAATCACGATGGCGGAAGGCGAAAGCCCTGCGGTCGGGCATTTAATGTCCAAAAACTTCTCCGCGCCAAGGTCGGAGCCAAAGCCCGCCTCGGTGATGCAGTAATCGCCCAGCTTCAGTGCAAGGCGGGTGGCGCGAACCGAGTTACAGCCATGCGCAATGTTCGCAAACGGACCGCCGTGCACGAGTGCGGGGGTGTTTTCCAGCGTCTGAACAAGGTTTGGCTTAATGGCTTCCTTCAGCAGTGCCGCCATAGAGCCTGCCGCCTGCAGTTCTTTGCAGTACACAGGAGCGCCGTCATAGCGGTATGCAACAAGGATGTCCCCCAAGCGACGCTTGAGGTCAGCAAAGTCGGAGGATAGGCACAAGATTGCCATGACCTCGCTTGCGACGGTGATGATAAAGCCGTCCTCGCGCGGTACGCCGTTTGCCTTGCCGCCAAGCCCGACGACTACGTTTCGCAGCGCGCGGTCGTTCATATCCATTGCGCGTTTAAACAGGATGCGGCGGGGGTCAATACCCAGCGCGTTCCCTTGATGGATGTGGTTGTCCAGCACCGCACACAGCAGGTTGTTCGCAGCGGTGATGGCGTGCATATCCCCTGTAAAGTGCAGGTTGATATCCTCCATCGGCACCACCTGTGCGTAGCCGCCGCCCGCGGCGCCGCCCTTCATGCCAAACACGGGACCCAGCGACGGCTCGCGCAGGGCAATTACCGCATTCTTGCCGAGCTTGTTCATGCCTTGACCAAGCCCCACGGTGGTGGTGGTTTTACCCTCACCGGCGGGGGTGGGGTTGATGGCGGTAACCAGGATGAGTTTGCCGTCCTTCTTGTTTTGCAGCCTCTCGTACACACCGTCTTCTATCTTTGCCTTGTAGCGCCCGTAAGGAATCAGTTCCTCCTCACCGATGCCGAGATTTTTTGCAATCTCGGTGATGGGGCGCATGGTACAGCCCTGAGCGATTTCGATATCTGTCAACATTGGGGGCACCTCCAAAAAATCTGCGTCTTAACCTCGGTATCCGTTGCGATTGCCGCGCGTCAACCCAGTAAAGGTGGGGTCTGTTTTGCTCCTTGTATTGGGGCGGCTCATACCAAAATATTATATCACACATTTTAGCCGGGGAAAAGTGCGGAATCACGCAGGGACGTTTCCTTTGTTTTATAGTAGTTGTAGCAACTGAAATATGGTATAATATCGGCAGATACCATGCAAACGCCATTCGGAGGAAATATTGCATATGATAAACGATTTAAATACGCTCAAAGAGTCGGTAATTAGCTGCACCGATTGCGCATTGTGCCACACACGGCAAAATGTGGTGTTTGGTGTTGGCGCACTCGACGCAGAGGTGCTGTTTATCGGTGAAGCACCGGGCGCGGAGGAGGACAAGCAGGGAATACCCTTTGTGGGGCGTTCGGGAAAGCTGCTTGATACCCTGCTTGCGTCCATCGAGCTGTACCGAGACAAAAACATCTATATCGCAAACATCATCAAATGCCGCCCGCCCGAAAACCGCGACCCGCTTCCCGAAGAACAAAAGGCGTGCGCGTTGCACCTCTCGCGACAGATTGAACTGATAAACCCGAAGATTATCGTGTGCGTCGGGCGCATTGCCGCAAAGCGATTTATCAGCGAAAATTTTAAGGTAACGGCACAGCATGGGCAGTGGATCGAGCGGGACGGTCGGTTTATTATGGGTACATTGCACCCCGCGGCCTTGCTGCGAAATTCGTCGCTAAAACCTGCAGCGTTTGAAGACACGATAGTTTTGCGCAGTAAAATCAGGGAGATCTGCACACATACATATCAGTAATTGCGAACCGGTTGTGACATTTACATTATTTTCTTCTCGTGTTATAGTATTGACGCAAAGACGATGAGTGCTGAATCATTTGGCATACATAAATCGTTGTATCAGTGCAATTTGATTGCGGTAATCTTAACACATGGGCACAGCGCATTCTCAAACTACCATTGTGGGGGCGGTACACACGCTTTTCACAAGCCTAAAGGAGCCTGTTCATGAGCAAAGTGAATGTTGTGGCGGTTATACCCGCGTACAACCCGGACAAAAAACTGATAGACACCATTGCGCATCTTGCAGAGATTGGCTTTAGCGAGATTGTGGTTGTAAACGACGGCAGTCATCCCCGATGTGAACCCGTCTTCAGCGAGGCGCAGACCCGTTTTGACTGTACGGTGCTTACCCACGCCGTGAACCAGGGATACGGGCGTGCCTTAAAAACCGCCTTCAACTATTTTTTACTTAACTATCCGGAGCATGTGGGTGTGGTTACGCTTGACGCGGACGGACAACACGCCGCTGCCGACACCCTGCGTTGTGCGCAGGAACTGATGCTGTACCCCGATTGTCTGATACTTGGTTCGCGTGATTTTGGCGGGGCTCATGTTCCGTGGAAAAGCCGAGCAGGCAACGTAATAACCCGCAATGTGTTCCGGTTTTTGTGCGGCATCAAGGTTTCGGATACGCAGACCGGTCTGCGCGCCTATTCGCGGGAGCTGCTCAAACATCTGATTGGTGCGAGCGGGGAGCGGTACGAGTTTTGTTCCAGCGTGCTCATAGAGTCAAAGAAACGTGACATTCCCATTCGTGAAGTAAAGATAGAGACCATATACATCGACGGCAACAGCTCGTCTCATTTTCGTGCGCTACGTGACTCTGCGCGCATCTATGGGCTAATCATCTTGTTTTTATTCTCATCCATCGCGTCGTTTTTGGTAGACATCGTACTGTTTAGCATCATCCTGTCGCTGACCAAGGAGCTTTCACTTGCGTACAATACCCTTTTTGCCACCTATCTTGCGCGAGTGGGCTCGGCTGTGTTCAACTATCAGGTTAACCGCAACATTGTGTTTTGCAAGGGGCAAAAGCACTCTCTGGTGCGCTATGGCTTTGTGTGCGTCCTGCAAACCACAGCGTCCTATGTTTCTGTTTTCTGGCTGACCAAGCTTCTGG
The DNA here is from genome assembly GCA_023429685.1 of Bacillota bacterium. Taxonomy (GTDB): domain Bacteria; phylum Bacillota; class Clostridia; order Oscillospirales; family Ruminococcaceae; genus Acetanaerobacterium. Next base: position 2,444 of record JAEZDF010000146.1, on the reverse strand, counting down.
GTATCAGCGCAATCCCCGTCAAGGTGTTTGTGGACATGCTGCTGTTTGTTATTAGCTTTCAGATTCAGCGCGAATGGGTTTTTCGCCGCCGCTCGCGGGCAAAATAAACCTGCGGCCAATACCACACGGCCTATCGTAATACGAGTTATCGAGCAAACCACCCATTTCGCCAAACGGAGTGGGGTATTGTGTTTTGAAAAGAGGTCTAGGAGATGCAAAAGACGCCCACAGCAAGCACAACGCAACGCATGGTGTATCTCGACATTTTCCGCATTGCCGCCATCTTTTCGGTCATTGTAATACACGTTACCGCGTGCGAGTGGAGCACTTTGCCGGTTTCATCCATCCGTTGGCAGGTACTAAACCTGTTTAACGCCGCCAACCGCTGGTGTATCGCGGCGTTTGTTATGATGAGCGGTCGCGCCTTTTTAGACCTGACAAAATCGCTCTCCTTCGCTGATCTGATAAAAAAGAACATTCCGCGTATGCTGTGCTCGCTATTGTTTTGGGCAACCGCGTACCATCTGTATGAAACCGCACTGGTCAATGGCACAATCACGGCGCGGGATCTTTTGGGCGGGGTCGTGGCGGTATTTACACTGAGTGCCCGACGGCACCTGTGGTTTTTGTACATGATGATAGGACTTTACCTGTTAACGCCCCTGCTGCGCAAGCTGGTGGCGCGCTTAACCGTGCGTACGCTTACCGCCGTAAGCATTGCCCTGCTGATTGTATCGGGCGGGTCGCCCTTTTTACTTAGCTCATTACCAAGCTACGCGTATATGCAATATGTAATGCAGGTGCCCGGCTTTATCGGGTTGTTTCTTCTGGGCTTTTGCCTGGAAAAGCTGCGCCTTAGCGCGCGGACGCTGCGCATATTGTGCCTAGCGGGGATATTCGGCGTCGTAATTACGATTGCCGGCACCTCAATCCTTTCGCTGTACACCGGCACCGCAACACAGATTTTATACACGAATACCGCTGCCAACGTGGTGATTACCGCGGTGGGACTACTCGCCTTTGGCAGAAAGCGGCTGTATGCGCTGAGCTTTGGGGCACGGTGGGATAAGCGCATCTCGCTGTTTTCATCGCTGACCTATGGTATTTATCTGATTCACGACTTTTTTATCATCCCGCTAGAGCTTGGGCTTGGCGGGATGTCGATATCCATTTTGCAACCCACCCTTTCGGTTCTTGCTTTTTCGTGCTGGATTATGCTGTTATGCACCCCGATTGTCTACCTGTTGCGTAAGATTCCCGTAATAAACCAATATATTGCGTAAGTCTTTCTAACTAATCTGTTTGAAAAACAGGATATTTTATGGTAAAATGAATCAGACTGATTTCTGCTTTATACAACTAGATGTCTGTTTATTCGATGGACTTATCTAGATGTGCACAAACGCGGCATAAACTATCATTGCACGATAGAAAGCGGCGGGCAGTTAGGATAGGACGACTATGATTTTTTTACCTACCAATCAACTGGTTTCGGGCATGGTCATCTCGCGGGATATCCGACTGTATAACTACGAGGATTTCACCACCGTGTTATTAAAACGGGGCGAAACACTGACAGAAGGCTATATCAAGCGATTGATGGCGTGCGGGTTTGCGGGCGCTTACGTCAACGACGGGGTCAATGATGACGTTGTAATCGAAGGCGGTATCAACGAAGAACTTAAGATTAAAGCTGTTGCAAGCATTAAACAGCTTTACATCAATTTTAAGGGTCAAAGCGATGCGGTTGTGCTTAGGCAGATTGATTCCATCGGCTCTATTACCGAAAACCTGATTGAGGATATCTCGCGCAATAGTCAGTTTATGACCAACATCATCGACCTGAAGATGTATGACGACTACACCTATCACCATTCGCTCAGTGTTGCGGTGCTTGCCATTGCGATGGGGCTTACCATCGGGTTTAACACCAACAAGCTGTATGAGCTGGGGCTTTGTGCCATGCTGCACGATATTGGCAAGCTGGATGTTCCGCTTGAAATATTAAATAAGCCCGGTCGCCTATCCCAGCAGGAATACGCAATTGTAAAGCTACACCCCCTGTATGCGGCAAACTACTTTAAAGGCAAAAAGATGATTCCCACCGCAACCTACGACGGCATCCTGAGCCATCACGAACGGTATGACGGCACGGGATACCCGTTTGGCATTGCGGGCAGTGATATCTCCGACTTTGCGCGAATCCTCGCCATTGCCGATGTTTACGACGCGCTGACCTCCAACCGCCCCTATCGTCGCCCCAATCTGCCCAGCGAGGCAATAGAGTATATCATGGGCGGTGTGGGTACTCTGTTTGATGAAGAGTATGTGCGACTGTTTTTGCGTAAAGTTGCCCCGTACCCTGTGGGCACCTGTGTGAGGCTAAGCAACGGCATCATCGGTGTTGTTACCCAAAACCACGAGTCACAGCCGCTGCGCCCTTC
>JAEZDF010000078.1 GCA_023429685.1 Bacillota bacterium | reverse complement strand
AAAACAAGGTTATCAAACACAGCATGTCCTCCCCTTACTCATATTGTCTGCGCTGTTTGCTTGTGTGGTTATTATACCAAAAATATCAGGTAAAAAAAACAATCTATTTGTAAACTGACCAAACACTACCATAAAACAATGAAAAAATGTAAAACTAAGGGTATTTATATAGGTAAACCGCGGTTGGCAATTATTATTTTTGAGCTTTTATGTTAACTGTGTTACAATGTTGATAACCCAAGGCACAGGCTTGTTCGGTGTTCGTCACCCGTATCCCAACCCGTACACCCCCCTCCTACCCCATATCGGTGGGTTGCCAAACACAGTGAGGACAAGCTTTTGCTTTAAAAGACCAAACATATCGTATACAGGAAAGGATGATATCCAAATGCGCAAGAATTTTAAACGCTTTGCTGTCGTCTTGTGCCTGCTTTTGTCCGCCTCCCTTATGCTGTTTTCCTGCGCCGATGATGGTGCGGCTGTTTCGTCAACTTTGTCTGATTCTACATCCGAAAACACCTCCGGCGGCGATTCGGCAGTGGGGCAAGCGACCTCCGAACCAGACAATGCCGATACCGAAAACGACGACATTGTGACTTCTTCCAGTTCATCCCCCGCAAACGATGCGGTGTCGGAGCAAGACTCGTCTAAGCCCGCTTCTTCTGCCGTTTCTTCAAAAGCGGCTGATTCTGCGTCCAGAAGCTCGCAGGCTGCAAGTTCCAAGGCTGCAAGTTCCAAGGCCGCAAGCTCCAAGGCTGCAAGCTCTGCCGTCTCCAGTTCAAAACCAGTCAGCCCAAAACCGCCCAGCTCCAGCGCGGCGAGTTCCAAGGCAGTAAGTTCCAAGGCGACAAGCTCTGCCGTAAGCTCCTCTAAGCCGAGCAGCGGTACCGAGATCGATTATGGTCCCCGCATCAGCGACGACCCGAGCCAGTCCTCCGACACCAGCTTCTACTCCAGCGTGGAGGACGCGATCTTTAAGCAGCTAAACGAGCTGCGTGTTGCCCAAGGGCTGCATGAGCTCAAAAAGAGTTCTTCCCTTGCGTCCGGCGCACGCATTCGTGCCAAAGAGATGTACGATTACAACTACTTTGCACACAGCCGTCCCGACGGCGGCAGCTGGGACAGCGTGTTTAAGGTAGAGGTTCCCTTAAGCGGTTACTCCTACCTCGGCGAAAACCTAGCCAAGACCACGGGCATGTCGCCCAGTGCCACCTACTTCATGGATCTGTGGATCAACAGCCCCGGTCATTACGAGAACATGGTGCGCAGTAACTATACCCATGTGGGTATTGGCGTTTACTACGGCTATGTATCCGGCAAGGGCCAGGTAGCATACGCCGTACAGGAATTCGGCACGTTTAAGTAACCAAAGACAACCGATTATTATCACAAAGCGTCCGTACGGGCTACTGCCTGCACGGACGCTTTTTTGTATCACGTAGCGATTGGCTAACTAAAGAATAATAAGCAGTATAAAGCACACGATGCCGATAAGCGCAAATGCCGCACCGCCGATGCGTGTGTACTTAATATAAAGGTCGGACGGCTCGCTTGCGCTGTCGTTCTTCCACGACTGGGTAAAATCATACCAAACGCCCGGGGCCACCCATTGGAATACCCCCACACCCACCACCAACAGCGCCAACAGAATATACATGCGGTTCTCATTCCTTTTTAGCCATATATGGCTGGAATATTGCTACCGTTTTGGGATATCCCATCATCTTTAGTCGTCCAATGTTATGCCAAACAATCGGCAGGTGTTCTCGGTGGCGATATTCACAAGCTCCTGGGCGGATATGCCTTTAATCTCCGCAATGCGTTCGGCAGTCAGCTCAATCATGCGGCTGTCGCAGCGTTTGCCCCGGTGGGGGGCGGGTGCCATATACGGACAGTCGGTTTCCAGCAGTAAGCGGTTAAGTGGAGTTGCCGCTACCGCCTCAACCACGTGCTTTGCGTTTTGAAAGGTTACCACCCCAGTAAAGCCCAGATGCAAACCCATGCTCAGTAGCTCTTTCGCCGTCTCTACACTGCCCGAATAGCAGTGAACCACGCCCTTGGGTCGATATTTTTTTAGAAGGTTAATCATATCGGCGGTTGCATCGCGGCTATGGATAATCACAGGCATTTCGAACTGTCTTGCAAGCGAAAGTTGCGCCGTAAATGCCGCCTTTTGAACCTCTCGGTCGGGCTGTTCGTAGTGGTAATCAAGCCCAATCTCGCCGATGGCAACCACCTTCGGCTCGCGGCACAGTGCGGCAAGCTCGAGCAAATCCTTGGGGGTGTATTCCCCCGCCGCCTGGGGGTGGATGCCCACCGCGCAATAGAAAAAATCGTACTGCTTGGTATAGGTAAGCCCGATGCGGCTTGTTTTCATATCCGCCCCCGCGTTGATAACAGCGCGAACCCCGCCCGCCGTAAGAGAGGGGATTAACGATTCTCTGTCCTCATCAAACCGCTCGTCGTCATAATGTGCGTGGGAATCAAAGATATTGTTCATTCTGTTTCCTTTCATCTATATAACCGTTGTGAGCCAAAGCCGTAACGCTTTGTTACTACGCGTCGTAAGCCTTGGCTCTTTGTGTAAACTATACTGTGACCACTACCGTACCACCGAGCCGTTGGGCACTGAGTCGTCCACGAATATTACATTTGCGCGCCCTGCGATGTCGGCGGCAAGGATCATGCCGTTTGATTCCACGCCGCGCAGCTTGGCGGGCTTAAGGTTTGCCACAACAATCACCTTTTTGCCTACAAGGTCATCGGGCTTGTACCACTGCGCAATGCCGGACACGACCTGACGGGCTCCCGTGCCGTCATCCAACGTAAGCTTTAGCAGCTTGTCGCTTTTTTCCACCGGCTCGCACGCTGTTACCTGTGCGGTGCGCAGCGCGACCTTTGCAAAATCGTCGATGGCAATCACACCGGGGATGTCCTCATCCTTTTTCGCCTTTGGCTCAGCTGCCTTAGGCTGTTCGGGCACCGCCTTTTCGGCGACCTCCGCCTCCAGCTCCGCGAGCTTTTTGGGCTCGTCAATGCGTGCAAACAGCGGTACCGCTTCGCCCACCGAGTACTGCCCCGCCGCGCCAAACGACGCAAGCGACGCATAGTCCTGCGCAGGGCTTCCGAGCTGTTTTAAGATTGCAGCACCTGTCTCGGGCAGCAGGGGCGCTGTGAGCACCGCAATAAAGCGGATGGTCTCGGCAAGGTTGTATAACACGGCGGCAAGCCGTTCCTTATTATCCTCGTCCTTTGCGAGTGCCCATGGCATGGTTTCGTCGATGTACTTATTGCTGCGGCGGGCAAGGTCCATCACCGCATCCAGTGCGTCGGCGGTCTTAAACCCGTTCATCAGCCCGGTGTATCGCTGCGTCGCGTTTGTAGCCGCCGCGGCAAGCTCGATGTCCAACGCCTCGGGCAGAGCCGTGGGCTTTGCCACCGTGCCGCCAAAATACTTGTGAATCATCGCCACGGTGCGGTTAACGAGGTTGCCTAGGGTGTTGGCAAGGTCGGAGTTATACCGTGCGATGATGTTCTGGTAGGTGATGGTGCCGTCGTTTGCGTAGGGCATCTCGCTAAGCAGGTAGTAGCGCACCCCGTCTACGCCAAAATGACGCACCAGGTCGTCGGCATACATCACGTTGCCCTTGGATTTGCTCATCTTGTCCACCCCCGACAAAAGCCACGGGTGACCGAACACCTGCTTTGGCAGCGGCTCGCCCAGCGCCATTAGGATAATGGGCCAGTAGATGGTGTGAAAACGCAGGATATCCTTGCCGATGACGTGTACGTCGCACG
>JAEZDF010000006.1 GCA_023429685.1 Bacillota bacterium | reverse complement strand
ATGCGCGCTTCGATCTACAACGCAATGCCCATCGCGGGCGTAGAGGCGCTCGTCGCGTTTATGAAGAAGTTTGAGGAGGAAAACGCCTGATGTATAACATTCAGACGCTCAATAAGATCTCGCCCGTTGCCACTGACCGCTTTGACGGCGCGAAATACCGCGTTGCGGACGTGATGGAACACCCCGACGCCGTGCTGGTGCGTTCGGCATCAATGCACGAGATGGCGCTGCCCGCAAGCCTAAAGGCGATTGCCAGAGCGGGCGCCGGTACCAACAATATCCCCACCGAAAAATGCACCGAACTGGGCATTGCCGTGTTTAATACCCCCGGCGCAAACGCAAACGCCGTAAAGGAGCTTGTGCTTGCCGCACTGCTGCTCTCCTCGCGTAAAATCTTCCCCGCAATGCAGTGGGTGCAGACCTTAACAGAGGCGGACGGCGATATCTCGAAGCAGGTTGAAAAGGGCAAGGGCATGTTCGTGGGTCCCGAAATCGCTGGCAAGAAGCTTGGCGTTATCGGGCTTGGGGCAATCGGTATCTTGGTTGCCAACGCCGCCGAGCAGCTCGGCATGCAGGTTTACGGCTACGACCCCTATCTATCGGTAGATGCCGCTTGGGGACTTTCGCGCAGCGTGTGCCACGCCAAGAGCCTTGGCGAGATCTACGAGAACTGCGACTACATCACCCTGCACGTTCCCCTTACCCCCGAGACAAAGGGCATGGTGAACTCTGCCGCCATCGAGCGCATGAAGCACGGTGTTCGCATCCTGAACTTCTCGCGCGGCGAGCTGGTTGCCACCGACGATATGCTTGCGGCACTCGGCGAAAAGCTGGTGCGCGTTTACGTTACCGACTTCCCCACCGCCGAGATGATCGGTCACCCCGGCGTGCTGAGCATCCCCCACCTTGGCGCCTCCACCCCCGAGTCGGAGGACAATTGCGCGCGCATGGCAGCCGACGAGCTGATTGATTACCTCGAAAACGGCAACATCCGCAACTCGGTGAACCTGCCGAATGTCGAGATGCCCCGCTCCACCCCCGTTCGTGTGGGCGTGATTCACAAGAACATCCCAAACATGATCTCCTCTATCACCACGGCGATGGCGCAGCTTGGGATTAACATCGACAACCTGACCAACAAGTCTAAGAAAGACACCGCCTACACCCTGCTGGACATCAGCGGCGACTTCGACGAAAAGACTGCCGCAAAGCTTACGGAGATTGAAGGCATTATCCGCGTTTCGCTTTATAAGTAACTACTATTTAACAATACAAAACGGTATGGATGCTTTGCATCCGTACCGTTTTTGGTTTATACTATTGCCACAATGAAGACTTCTATAAAAAAATATAAACATCCCCCTTGACTCTCACGTTGCGTCATAGTCTATACTGTGTTTTGAAAGGAAGTGACGGTTATGAATCAAACGGTGCACGAGGTGGCGGCAGCGGCGGGTGTGAGCGTGCGCACGCTCCACTACTACGACCAAATCGGTCTGCTGCACCCCAGCGACACAACCGAAGCGGGCTACCGCCTGTATGACGATGCAGCACTTGCCCGCCTGCAGCAGATTCTGTTTTTTCGTGAGCTGGATTTTCCCCTCTCGGAGATCCGCGAGATTCTTGACAATCCCTCCTTCGACCGACACCGGGCAATGCGCTCACACAAAGAGCTGCTACTGCTAAAACGCGAGCGGCTCGAGCGTCTGATTGCCCTGGTGGACACCACCTTAAAAGGAGAGAAAACCATGAGCTTTAAAGAGTTTGATATGACCGAGATTGAGCAGGCGCAAAAGCAGTACGCCGACGAGGCAAAGCATCGTTGGGGAGCAACCGATGCCTACAAGCAGAGTGCAAAACGCACCTCGTCCTACAACAAAGAGGACTGGGCGCGTATTAACGCCGAGGCTGAGGAAATCTACGACGGCTTTGTCGCACAGATGGGCAACGACCCCGCGTCACCCGCCGTGCAACAGCTGGTCGCCGACTGGCAGGCGCACATCAGCAAAAACTTCTATGACTGCCCCAAGGAGATGCTCGCTAGTCTTGGCGAGATGTACATCGCCGACGAGCGGTTTACCAAAAACATCGACAAGCGCGCCCAAGGGCTTGCGCAGTTTATGAGTGACGCGTTTGCGGCATACTGTAAGTAGCCATAAGCCCCGATGCGGCAGGTTGCATTTTGGCAGCCGCCGTGTTATCATGATGGGGCTGATGCAGCATCAGCCCCATTTTATAAATAAAAATACATGGAGGATTACGATGAACCGCTTTGTACCGTACGAAAAGCTGTCCAAAAAAGAGCGCGAAAAACGCAACAAAGAAAAACGCGCGACATGGGGCGCACTCAACCCCGTAACCCGCAAGCCGCAAGACCCAAAGGCATATGACCGCACCGCACACAAAAAGAAGCTTCAAAAAGGAGATGATCTCTTTTTTGAAGCTTCTTAATTTTTCCCCGCTTATTTCAAGGCATTTGGCAAGTTTATACCCCTTGAAGTCAAGTATTCAATTGCAAGCTGACGTATCCGAGTGACGCACTCGTCACCGTTAACTCAGCACCTGCGCCCACTCGCTCTCGCGAAAGCCGACCAAAACCGCACCCTCCGTCACGAAGATCGGTCGCTTTACCATCATCCCGTCCGAGGCTAGCAGGGTAAGCTGCTCCTCCTCGCTCATGGTCGCAAGCCGCTGCGCAACATTGCCCTCGCGGTACAAGAGCCCGCTGGTGTTAAAAAAGCGTTTGAGGGGCAGACCGCTCTTTTCATGCCACGTGCGTAGCTCCTGCTCGGTCGGTTTGTGCTCCTTGATGTTTCGCTCGGTGTACGAAATACCGTGCTCATCCAGCCACCGTTTTGCCTTTTGGCAGGTGGTGCATTTGGGGTAGCAAACAAACAAGCCGCTCATCTTTCGTCCTCCCATGCTGTTATAAACTCCGCTTTAGTTACTAAAACGCGATGTAGAACATATACACTGCCAGCAGCACCATCGCAACGCCCAGCACAATGCTCAGCACACGGCTGGCTGCGCCGTACTTCGGGCTTGCCGAAAGTCTTTTTACAAACCCCACCGAGGTTCCCGCAATCAGCACCAGCGTGCTGTGTCCGATCGAGTACAAGAGCAGCAGCATCACGCCCCACACAAAGCTACCTTTTTGCATGACCACCGCAAGCAGCGTTACCAGCACGGGGGTGGCACAGGGCGACGAAAACAGCCCCGCCAAAATGCCCGCAAGCAATGCGCCCAAAGCACCGCGCTTCTTGTTCTTTGCCAGCGCATTGGTCGAGGGCATGAACTGAAACACGCCCCAGGTCTGCAGCGCCATCAGCAGCATCAAGATACCCAGCACCACATACCACCATTTGCCCGCGCCACTCATCAGCCTGCCCAGCAGCGACGCCGCCACCGCAAGGGAGGTATAGGTAATCGCCATACCACCCGAGAACACCAGCGAGTATAAAAACGAGCGCTTTGCGTTGTGGTCACCCACCCCGCCCACATAGCCGATAACAAGGGGCACGCTGGAGAGACAGCAGGGCGAAAACGAGGTAAGCACCCCCGCAAACAGCGCAAGCACAGGCGCAAGCCACACGCTTTCGAGCATTATGGCAGAAACCGGCTCCAGCCATCCGTTAATGATTGCATCCATGGTCGTATCCATCCCTTTCGGGCGGGTCGTGCGCAAACCGCAGCCACCCCGCCGTTTATATGATTATTATCCGTTGCCTGACTGTATCAGGATGTCTTTACCTGTCTTATCTTGTCCTTAGAATGACTGCTTATGTTGTCTGGGCATTTACTGCGCCATCCCCATATCCACAAGCAGGGCGATCAGCTGTTCCTTGTTCATAACGCCCTCCAGCGTGGTGTAGACATGCTCGCCCGTATCCTTGTGGTTATAGAATTTAAGCATTCGGTTTGGTTCTTCTGGGGTGTAAGGCTTGCCGTCGCTGTCAATCAGCACCATAGTAGGCACCACGCTAACGGGGAACTGCCTTGTAATGTCGCCGTACTTATCAATGTCAACGTCCTTTATAATCGCCCTGCCCTGCATCTCGGCATGCACCTCTTCGAGGATGGGCGCAAACGCCTGACATGGTCCGCACCACGTGGCACCGAACTTGATGATAACCGGCACGCCGTAGCCTGTCAGCCTTGTAAGGTCAAAGTCATCCCCCACCGATATCGATGCGTCTTCGGCGGTGATTTCATCGGTGCCAGACGGGTCGGCTTCGCTCTGTTCCAGCCCGTCTAGGGCTTCCTGCGGCGGCGAAACGCAACAATCTGCCACTTCGTCGTCTTCCTCGCCGTTGGCCGCAGAAACATCCTGACTGGACGCACCCTTGTTGTCGGTCAGCGCGTCCCTCGTGTCGCTCCAGTTCTTTGCAAGCCACACGCCCGCGACGATACACACCAGCAACACCGGCACCAAAATCCGAATGATCAGTTGCTTGTTTGGGCTCTTCTTGTTCTCGTTGTCCATACTTCGTACTCGTTCCTTTCTGTAGTGCGTCAATTGGTTTGTTCGGTCGGGTCGCCGTGTGCGCCGTCTGGTTCCTCCGGCTCGCAAAAGCCGCAAAATCGGTTGCGCACCTGGGTAAAGTAGGCTCGGTTTAGGCTGTAACGTATAAACGCGCCTTCCTTTGTACCCAGCACAAGCCCCGAATCGGTCAGAATCTTAATGTGGTAAGAAAGCGTTGGCTGGGTGATGGAAAACCGCTCAAGCAGGTCGCCGCCGCACATCGGCTGACTGCATAGCATGCGCACGATCTCAAACCGCGTTTCATCCGCCAGTGCCTTGAGTGCGCGCACCGTTTCTAGGTCGGTCTGCGTCACGATGTCCACCCCTCCCATAGTCATTTCCCTGCGGCGTGCTGCCGCGCTCTTAAGTATAGCTAAATAACTTCAATAATGTCCGAACAAAATCTTCATAAATGCTTGCGTTTATGGCTTTTATGGAGATTTTTTCGTAGACATTATAAGTTAATTTGATATTATTATCAGGGAGCATTCATGCAACGAATTGTACTTACTTTTATCTTAGCCCTTGCACTTTGTGCCTGCGTGCCAAAAACGCTTGCGACGGTTAAACCCGTTCAGGGCGACGCGTCCGCTCCTGCCGCAAGCCCTTTGCCCCCGCCCAAGACATCGTCGGACGCGGGTTCGTCGCAGGTTGCCTTGCCCGACCTCAGCGGGCTATCCCACATCCAGAACTACTACCTCTGCTCGGTCATCGACGACACGCTATCCGGCATTCTCACCCCAGGCATGACCGATTACGAAAAGCTCGCCGCCGTTTACCGCCATCTTGTAATACACACCGCGTTCTTTAACGAGCCGGTGGGCACCGACATCTGGCGGTATCGGGGCGACCCCGACAACCTGCCCACTGCAATGGAGCTGCGCAGCATCAGCCCGTTGCTGTTTGGCATCGGCTCGTGCGAGGACTACACCGCCGCATTTGTGACCCTGTGCGACCGCATGGGCTTTGACGCGCTGTATGTGCCGGGGCTTACCTACTCGGTGGACGGGGTGCTGGTCGACCACGCGTGGGCGATGGTGTGCCTTGACGGGCAGTGGTACCACGCCGACCCCCAGCTGGAGGACAACGTGATACGGGGCGCGGTATTGCGCTACCGCTACTTTTTAAAGAGCGACGAGCAGATGAAGACCGACCACCGCTGGGGCGGTCTTCTCGAAGAACCGAGTGCGTATGCGCTGACCCTGCCGCCGTGCGAGAGCGAGCTTGACGCTCCGGCGCAGGAGATGGTCACACAGCCCGCGCGCCCCGACCGCAAGCAGATAGAGCAGCGGCTGTCGACAGAAAAGGCCGCCTACCTTACCTCCCACCCGCCCCTTACAGAGATCACGCTACCCAAGCTACCTGAATGAACAGACAACACAACAACAGCCCCCCGCCGACGTGTAATCGGCGGGGGGCTGTGTGTCTTTGGAGAGTGTATCTGCACAAAAAGAGAAAAACGCGGGCGATGCGTAGGGAACGGTCTTGACCGTTCGGCTTGTCATCGCACAAAATGATTGACGCTTATTTATAACCAGTCAGGGACGGAGCGACGAGGGCGTCGCTCCCTACGGCTGGATTAGATAGAGCCGAAAACCCAGAGAACCAAAGGTTGACTTAACGCAAAGGCTAGGATAGAGCTGAAAACCGAAGGTTTTCCCAATGCCAAGCTTTAGCTTGGCGATGCAATGCAACACGGGCGATTGCTAATCGCCCCTACGGTTAGTCTTGACATTACTCAGAAAACCTGAAAACCAAAAAACCGAAGGTTTTCCCAATGCCAAGCTTTAGCTTGGCGATGCAATGCAACACGGGCGATTGCTAATCGCCCCTACGGTTTGTCTTGACATTACTCGGAAAACCTGAAAACCAGAGAACCGAAGGTTTTCCCAATGCCAACCGAAGGTTGGCTATGTTATGCGCGGGAAAGGCTCGGGAACATCGCCCCGCCTGCTACCGGCGCGGGGTTTGTGATAAACAGGTTGTCGTCATACACGCGGTACTGGCAGGTTAGCCCAGCTGTATCCATCGGGGTAAAGCCCAGTGGCAGTTTCCTCTTCTCGGGGGCTATAAGCCCACAGACCTCTGCAAGCGACATCGGCGCACCGCTGTAATAGTCCAGCAGCACCCCGTCGTGGTAAAACACGAGCAGGTCGCGGCTCGGGTAGTAGTACACGCTATCTTGGTACACACTCATGCAGTAAAACAGCACCAGTGCACGGATGGTGGGCACCAAAAGCCTCTTGGGTGCAGGGATGCCTGTTTCGAGCAGCCTCAGCAGCACCGTAAGGTCTTCCGGGTGCGCTACCCTAAGCTGCCGTGGCGGTTCGCCCACAGCAATGCCTTGCCCGTCAAGCGACACCACGCACTGCTTTTCATCCATGCGCACAAAGCCAAACTTCGGGTAGAAGTCGAGCACTGTGTCGTTGGCAAACAGGTACACAAACTTTGCGTCCTGCTTACAGTCCTGCAGCACCGTGTCCATCAGCAGCCTTGCATAGCCTCTGCCGCGGTAGGGTTGTGCGGTCATCACCGTGCCGATCATCGCGGCGGCATGGGGCCTTCCGTCGTACACCACGGTAACGCGGTTGAGCGATACATTGGCAGCAATGCAACCATCCTCAAAAACGGAATAGGGTACATACCGCTCGTCCCAAAACCCCGCCTGATACCATGGCTCAAAATCCAGCCCAAAGGTCTCACGCGCAAGGGCATTCAGCTGCGCGCGTAGGCGGTCGTCGTGTTTATAGTCCTTTACAATCTGCACGGTATCGAATTCCTCTCTGTCGCAACTTTACCTGTTTATGCCTGTGCCCGAATGGATATAAGCTGTAATACATCGCTTAGTATCTCCTCGGTCGTTACACATATCATCAGCCATTTTTGCCCCATTCCGCTTTGTGTTTCGCGGTACAGCGTTTGCAGGTACTGCGATAAAAGGGGCAGCGCAAGCTCAGCCTGCGCGCTCTCCCGTTGCCCGATGACAACCAGCGCGATAAAATGTCCCTGCATCGGGTACAGCGTGCACAGGCTTCTGCCCGCCTTTTTGTACCGCACATTCCACCCGCGCTGCATTGAGCAGCGGCTGTAGTTCAGCTGCGGTGCACAGGCGTAGCTATCTCGCATCTGGTCGTTCAACCTGTCCCACAGCGGGCTGTTTACATACGCAATGAGCGTATCGCTGTCGGGGCGGATTGTCTCGTCTTCCTTATTCCACAGCATGTTCATTTTGCTCCGCCTTTCGTCTTGGCACATCAGACTATGGGCATCCACTGCTCCATATAGCACCCGTCGGGGGTGGTATCGAAGTACAGCTCCGCCGCAAAGTCACCGCAACGGATGTCATGCTTCTTCAGCCAGCCGCCCATAAATTCTGACGCCAAAAACACTGCCGAGCCAACCAGCTGCTCAAAATTCTCCGCCTCAAAGCAGCATCGCACATATTCGCCGCACGGCAATACAAAGGCTGTCTGCTCGCCCTTCTCGGTGCCGTCCTGCACCTCTCCCCCCGCAAAATAGGTGCAATAACCGGGGGCTGCGTCGCCCATGTACAGTACACCAAGCTCGTTGCCGCCGGGTAGCATCCCCGGTATCTCCGACTTGCCGCGGTGAAATTCGTCCCAAAGCAGCCCTGCGGAGGAAACCCCCGTCGTTGTTCCTCCCGAAAGCTCCTCAAGTGAAACTGCCCCCGCTGCACCGAGGTACAACCGCTCCTTGGTAAGCGTCGTACGCTTTACCTCAACGACGATTCCGTCTGTGATTATCGGAACATCCTCATCCACCATCACGTAGTGCAGCAAAAGCTCCGGCTTTACAAACTGGTTTAAGCTTCGCGGCTCGGCGCGGTACTGCTCCGGCGTTATACCGTATGCGGTTTTAAAGGCGCGGGTAAACCCCGCGTGGTCGCAAAAGCCGCACTCAAGTGCAATATCCAATATTCGCTTATTACCTTGCTTTAGCATGTCACATGCCCGTGCCAGCCTGCGCAGCTTGATATACTCGCTGACCGGACACCGCACCAGCTTCGTGAATAAACGCCTGAAATAAAAGGGCGAAAGCGCGGCAATCTCTGAGAGGGTATCGGGCTTAAGCGGCTCGGATAGATGTTCCTCGATGTGGTCTAGGGTTTTTTGTATGGCTTCCCATGCGTGCATAACAGCACCTCCTTATGGATTAAGGATAGCATGGATAGCCGATGCTGCGCTTGTCATACCATGCCCTTTTTCACACAACGGTTCACTTTTACTTTACCAGCTTAGCTCCTCGACATACACCACGCCCTCGATGGTGCGAATACTCGCAAGCTCCTCCTGTGTATTCTGTTTAGCGGAAAGCCCGATGTTCACAAAAACGCCCATCGATGCCACCGCCTCGGTTTGACGAATCAGCTCCACCGAATCCACCTCGCCGTAGTGCGTGCGCAGATAGGTAAGCACCTCTTTAAAACGGTCAAGCCCGTCAATCTCGATATACAGCCGCACCACGCGGGCGCTTTTGTAAAACGCCTCATCCAGCCGGTGCAGCAGGGTGATAACCATTACGATAATCAAGCAGCCGATAATCGCCCCGCTGTAAAAGCCGATGCCAAGGGCAAGCCCCATTGTGGCGCACGCCCAAAGCCCCGCCGCGGTGGTCAGCCCCTTAATCTGCTGCCGACCGGTTATTAGGATGGTGCCAGCACCCAAAAAACCGATGCCGCTGATTACCTGTGCGCCGATTCTGGCAGGGTCGGTCTGCCCGAATGTTAAAAACGCAAAGATGTACTGGTTGGTTATCATGGCGAGTGTTGCGCCCACGCACACAAGGATATGGGTGCGAAAGCCCGCCGCCTGCTTGCGCCTGCCGCGTTCCATGCCGATTACGCCGCCCAACAAAACGGCAAGCAGCAGCCGTACAAAGGTCGAAAGCAGGTTTACCTCCCTGAGGTAGTTCATCAGCTCCATAAAGCTCTCAAACTGTACCGTCACGGCAACACCCCTCCTTTATCGCTCGATATACTCTGTCTTAAATATAGCATATGTTAATTTTTATGTATAGTATTACCATACAATTAGGACCCTAAAGCTTTTGTCATACCACAAAACGAGGCTGCCGCGCAAACCCATCCCTCATCGGTCTTGCTCGGCAGCCTAGATAGTATTGTTTTCGTGATTAGCGGTACCTACCCATTAGCTCTCCGTACCCAAGGATATGCCCATCCATCGCGCCCAGCAGCTCTTTTTTGCCCGCCGTTTCGGGCAGGTCAAGCGTTGTGTCCAGTGCATACACACGGAACACATACCGATGGCTGCCAAAGGGCGGCTTAGGTCCGCTGTATCGGTTGTGCCCGTAGCCCACACCCTGCACTGCCCCGCCAAGCGTATCCACGGTGCCGCCGTGCGAAACCGCCTCGGGGATGGCATCTAAGACCGGCATGTTCCACAGTACCCAATGGTTGTAGGTGCCTAGCGGAAAATCAAGGTCGTCCATCACCACCGCGATGGATACTGCGTCCGCGCTAAGCCCTGTTATGGTAAGCGGCGGCGAGACATCCTCTCCATTGCCCGTATAGCGAACGGGTATTGTGCCCCCATCCTCAAACGCACTGCTTGTGACGGAAATGGTTTTGTCGGGATACCCCTCGGTGTTGCCTTTTGCAATAAACATCATAAATACCCCCAATGCCACGATGACGATAACAGCGGTGCCGATAAACAAGCGTCTTTTCTTCATTCTGTCTTCCCCCCACGGCTGTATTGTCAATGCAATGGCTCGTCTTTCTTTTTCAGCGGATGGAGACTGCCGTCCGGCTCTTTGATTACCATGCTGTCCAGCGTCTGGCGCAGGCTTTCGCGGTACGCCTTGATATACTCCGCGCGCAGGCGCTGCTGCTCCGCCTTTTCTTCTTCGGTCAAGCCCGCCGTCTTTGCCTTGCGGGCAAGCTCGTTGATGCGGTCGATACTTTGCTTGTTCATATTGCTCCCCCAAACCCATTAGTTATGCGGCGAACGCGCCGCTTATGTAGCAGTATTTGCCCCCGCAAGGGCTCTTCCGCGCCAATGTCCTTTTCGCCAGCGCACAAACATAATGACGGCACGCACACATTCATCGCACGCAATGCCAATCCAAAGCCCCGCAAGCCCCAGCCCGAGGTGAACCCCGAACAGGTAGCCCACCGGCACCATGATGCCCCACATTGAAATTACACCGATAATAACGGGAAAGCGCACATCCCCCGCCGCCTGAGATGATTTGATGATGACCACGTTAATGGTGCGCCCGAGCTCGAGTGCAATCTCTACAAGCAGCACCTTCTTTGCTATGGCGATAATTTCCGGGTTGTCGGTAATCAGTGAAAGCAGCACAGTACCGTTTAAATAGATTATTATGGTTGTACCAAGTGAAACCAGCAAGGCGGGCCACAGCGTTTTTCGCACCCTGCGGTCGGCACCGTCCTCATCTCCCGCGCCGATTAGGTGCCCCACAACAATCTGCGTGCCCTGCGCCACCGAAACGGCGTACAGCCACGAAAACCACGATATAATGCTTGCGTACACCCTGGCAGAAAGCACCTCGGCACCCATGGTGTTGGCAAAGCCAAGCAGTATCGTCTGCGCAAACGAGTAGATAAGCGATTCTCCCCCCGTCGGCACACCGATACGCAACAGTTTAGCAAGGGTGGCAAACGGAAACGGGCGCAGGTATTTTAGGCTGATGCTGCCCGAAACGGTGGTCTTAAACAGAATAAGCAATAGCAGCATGCCGATAAAACGGCTGACCAGTGTAGAGATGGCTACACCCGTCGCACCCATACGGGGCAGACCCCCCCAGCCAAACAGCAGTAGCGCATTGCCAACGATGTTGATGAGGTTCATCGCAAAGGATACCACCATCGTGTGCTTGGTGTACCCGTTTGCCCGAAAGATGGCGCTTAGGGTGACAATAACCGACTGGCAAAATAGCCCCGAGCCTACGATTTTCAGGTAGTTTAGCGCATCCTCAAACAGCACCGCTGGGGTTTGCAGCAAGCTGAGGATAGGGCGGGCAAACGTAGTAAGCACCACGCTCATGATAAGCCCAAACGCCAGATTTACGAACACAGAAATCGAGTAGATCTCAGATGTTTTGCTGAAATCCTTCGCGCCCAGCACCTGCGACACCATGATGGTGGTTGCCATGCCAAGCACCGAAAACAGAATGAATACAAGGTTCACGATTTGGTTTACGTTGCCGATGGCGGCGACTGCGTTGTCGGAATAACGGCTTACCATCAGCTGATCGACGTTGCCCACCAGCATATGTAATAACATCTCAATAAAAATAGGCAGCGTAACCACCCATAGGGAGGTTTTTGCGTCTAGGACGCGCATCTTTTTATTATTCAAAGTGACTCTAAGTCCACCCTTCGTACCAAAAAATGATTGTAGCAAGCTATATAAACGCGCGTTTATGCACCGGCATTTACACCTGCAAGCGCTCTGCCACGCCAGCGTCCCTTCTTCCATCGAACAAAGACGATAACCGCGCGCACACATTCATCCAGTGCAACGCCGATCCACAGCCCCAGCAGTCCCATGCCAAGGTGTACCCCGAACAGGTAACCCACCGGCACCATGATGCCCCACATCGACGCAATTCCGATAACAACAGGAAAGCGCACATCCCCCGCCGCCTGAAGCGAGCGGATGATGACGACGTTAAAGGTGCTGCCAAACTCTCGAATGATTTCCATCATCAAAAGCTGCTTGCCTACTCTGATTATCTCGGGGTTGGTGGTAAAAAGCGAGAGCAAAAAGTCCGCGTTCAGGTACAGGGTGACAGTAATGCACAACGACACCAAAACCGCCGGCCATAGGGTGCGCATTACCCGTTTGTCCGCGGCGTTTTCGTCCCCCGCGCCGATGAGGTGACCGACTATAATCTGTGTGCCCTCGGCGACCGCTACGGTGTACAACACCGAAAACCACGACAGGATATACCCGTACGCCCTGCCCGCCAGCACCACGGCGCCCATGGTGTTGGCAAAGCCCAGCAGCACCGTCTCGGCAGAGTTGTACATCAGCTCCTCGCCCGCCGACGGCACGCCAACCTTTAGTAGCTTAAACAGCGTAGCCTTTGGAAAGGGGCGCAGGTACTTTAGGCTAATCTTTCCCGAAACCTTAAAGTGAAACAGCACAAGCAGCGCAACCATGCCGATGCCGCGGCTGACCAGTGTTGCGATGGCGACGCCCGCAACGCCCATGCGGGGCAAGCCGAACATGCCGAATAACAGCAGTGCGTTGCCCGCGATGTTGATGAGGTTAACGCCAAACGACACGATGGTGCCGTACATCGCATGCCCGTTTGCGCGAAAGATGGCGCTCATTGCGGAGATAACCGCCTGCCCGAACAGACCGCCGCCCACAATCAGCAGATAGGTCATCGCGTCGCCCATCAGTTCCTCTGGTGTTTGAATTAGCCGCAGGATTGGGCTTGCAAACACCGTCATTGCAATGCTCATCACCACGCCGAACGCAAGGTTGACAAACACCGCAATTGAATAGATCTCGCTGACCTTATCGTAGTCCTTTGCGCCGAGCACCTGCGAAACGACAATCGTCATCGCGGTGGCAAGCACCGAGAACAGGATAAACACGATGCCAATCAGCTGATTGACGTTGCCAAGGGCAGCAACCGCGCTATCCGAATACCGGCTGAGCATCAGCTGGTCGACGTTGCCCACCAGCATATGCAGTAAAATCTCGATAAAGATGGGGTAGGTAATCTTCCACAACGGGGTTTTCGCATCGATGACGCGTATCTTTTTTGTTTCCAAAGCGTGTTAATATCCGCCTTTCCTCGAATGCGGCAAGGTGCCTGCTGGTTATTGCCAGTGGTTGTTGTTCATCTGTCGGCGGAAGTTTCTGCGCGTAGCAGAGTACTTTTGCTGCTCGCGGATGCGCCTAATAAAGTCGCCGCCAAAGAACAAAAAGAAGTTGATTAGCGACATTACGATCGCAGCGCGTGTTGCCCACGTGCCAAATATCAGGCTGATTGCAAAAAAGCCCGCGTTAATATACGCAAGGTATTTCATTTTAATGGGAATCACAAAGAACAACATGACCCGCATATCGGGGAACAATACCGCAAAGGCAAAAAACAGTGAGTAGTTCAGGTACATATTCGTGCCGTAGCCCGAAACAAGGGCGGCGACGGTCGCGCCCAGCATCCCGAGCAGGTAGTACAGATTAAACCTCGCGGTGCCCCACTGGTTCTCTAAGTTCGTGCCGATAAAATAATAAAAATACAGCGAAATAATCACAAAGATGGGGCTGGAGCTGGGTGGCAGAAAGATATAGGTAATAAGCCGCCACACCTGCCCCGCAAACAGCGCGCTTCGGTCGAGGCTAAGGATACCGAGGATGTTTGTCTCCTGCCCCATAAACACGACGACGCCCGGCATCAGGTAGCTTAAGATGTAGGTAATCAACATACCGGCGGTAACGTACAGCATCAGGTTTGGTATGGCTACCTTTTGTATTGCCTTCTCAAGTTTATACAGAAATCGGTTCACGATAGGTCACTCCATTCTATCCTTTGGTCTTAAGTGCGACTGTCCTTGTTCCGCTGATGTCATTGTAGGCAAAAAAGTCCGTTGTTATTGCCTGAAATGCAATTATTATAGCCGCGCTGATATTCGCATGCTTTGCGGGACGCAAAGCCGCTAAACTGGTTGGGTCGCTACGCCCACCTTATCGCCCCTGACGCGGCGGTTATCATACGTTGTCTCCAGCTGCGCGGGGTCTTGCATCAGCTTTGAAAAACGGTCGAGCGCGCGGGATAGATAAAACCCGTCGCAGATGCGCTCGTCGATGGTAGTACGGATGTTCGCATGCTTTGCGGGACGCAAAGCCACTAAACCGATTGGGTCGCTACGCTCACCTTATCGCCCTTGACGCGGCGGTTGTCATACGTTATCTCCAGCTGCGCGGGGTCTTGCATCAGCTTTGAAAAACGGTCGAGCGCGCGGGATAGATAAAACCCGTCGCAGATGCGCTCGTCTATGGTCGCGCGGATGTTCGCATGCTTTGCGTTGCGTACACTCCCGTCCTCATCCAGCACCAGCTTGTCGTACGTTCTGCCCAGCGTCAAAAAGATCGAGCAGGTGCCCCACTCGTACAGGTGATGAAACGGTGCGTCCGCCCCGATGCTGCCTAGGTTAGAGGCAAACACACTGCAATAATAGGGCAGGCTTTCGGTAAAGCTGCGCGGCAGCATATCGTAAAACTCCAGAACATCGATAAGCGACGCCACCATACACAAGGCAAAGCGCGGCAGCTTTGAGAAAAACACGATAATCTTATCCACACCCTCCTGCGAGCCCTTTTTCACCTCACGGCGGCGCTCATTCATAGCGGTTGCGGTATCAAACAGCGTTTTATCCGGTTCAAACACGACCTTAACCAGGCTGTCGTCACCCTCAAGTGTCATCTGCCGCTTGACCACATACGCGGCGAGGAACTCCTTGTGCGCATACAACCTGCGCCCCGCCACAAAGCGGTTGATTTTTGGGTACTCCATTGCGGTGCGCGCGATGGCGGCAAGCACAAGGTTAAACAGCGTCAGCTTAATGCCCTGTGCACGTTTTTCATCCATATAACGCAGTGCATTTTCCACATTCAGCTCAATCGGGTAAAACACCAGTGACTGGGCTCGTGTGGGCATAATATGTGGCATCAAACGACTGTATGCCTCGCGGCTTTTAATGTAAACTCCGTCTTTGCGGCGCTTTGTAAAAGGCGGCATGCGAATCACTCTCCCTGTCTCACATGTACTCTGTGCACTCGGGCGGTAAGGGTCAGACCGGCGTGTGTTTACGAATCATCAAGTGCAAGTATCGACCAAAAACGCCCGAAAAATCAGTTGCACTTATAGTACCACCTTTTGCTGTTTGATTGCAAGGGTTACGAGGCAATCCGCCACCTTTGTATCGTACAATTTGTTGATTGAACTGTATGCAAATAATACATCACTTGTTTACAACAAACAGGGAGCGGCATTGCTGCCGCTCCCCAAACCGCTGTTAAGTTTTAATACTTTTCGCGCGCCACATACTTGGTATGCAAAATCTCGTGCGCCTTGTGGCTGCCCGGCTCGCCGAAGAAGTCCTTGTAAACTTCCTGTACGGCGGGGTTCTGATGGCTCTTGCGAACCTTCAGAGATCTATCCTCGTCGTAGATGGCTGCAGCACGCTTGGCGGCAAGGTTTACAAAGCTGCGTACCGACGCGGGCTGGGTGGGCTGTCCGCCGCCGTTTACACAGCCGCCGGGGCACGCCATTACCTCAATAAAGTGGTAGTCGCGCTTACCTGCACGGATGTCGTCAAGCAGCTTTCTTGCGTTGGCAAGACCCGAAACCGCCGCAACGCGAATCTCGTTGCCTGCAATGTTATAGGTTGCCTCCTTGATGCCCTCGGTGCCGCGCACCTCGTTAAACTCGATGCTGTCGTTGTCCTTGCCGGTTAAAACGTCGTTGGCGGTGCGCAGTGCAGCCTCCATAACGCCGCCCGTCGCGCCAAAGATGACCGCAGCGCCGGAGCTCATGCCAAGCGGTGCGTCAAACTCCTCGTCGGGCAAAGCGGTAAAGTTCAGTCCCGCGCGCTTAATCATACGGGCAAACTCACGCGTTGTAATCGCAATATCCACATCGGGGATGCCGTTTCCGGCAGCCGACTGGTTGTCGCGACCCGCCTCAAACTTCTTGGCGGTGCAGGGCATTACGCTGACAACAACGATGTCCTTGGGGTCAAGACCCATCTTCTTCGCGTAGTAGGTCTTTGCAATGGCGCCGAACATCTGCTGCGGCGACTTGCAGCTGGACAGGTTGTCAAGAAAATCGGGGAAGTTGTGCTCGCAGAACTTTACCCAACCGGGCGAGCAGGAGGTAATGAGCGGTAGCTTTCCGCCCTTTGTAAAGCGGTGTAAGAACTCGGTGGCCTCCTCCATAATGGTGACGTCCGCCGAGAAGTCGGTGTCAAACACGCCGTCAAAGCCTAAGCGGCGCAGTGCTGCAACCATCTTACCCTTGACGTTGCTACCCACAGGCATGCCAAACGATTCGCCCAGCGTTACGCGCACAGACGGCGCGGGCTGAACAATCACATGCTTTGCGGGGTCGGAGAGTGCCTTCCAAACCTCTTGGGTCTGGTCGTTCTCGTTCAGCGCGCCGGTGGGGCACACCACGATGCACTGACCGCAGGATACGCACGCTACATCCGCAAGACCGTTGTCAAAGGTGCAGCCAATGTGGGTTTTAAAGCCACGGTCGTTGGGTCCGATAACCGAGACACTCTGAATCTTGTCGCATGCGGCCACACAGCGGCGGCACAGGATGCACTTGGAGTTGTCGCGGTACATATGGGGAGCGGAACGGTCAACCGGGTAGGTCATGTTCTCGCCGTTGTAGCGGTACTCGTTCTCTACGCCAAACTCGTTGGAAAGCGTCTGTAGCTCACAGCTGCCGCTGCGCACGCAGGAAAGGCAGGTCTTGTTGTGGGTAGAGAGGATAAGCTCCAGCGTCTGGCGGCGGCTCTTTGCCACCTTGTCGGAGGTCGTAACAACCTCCATGCCCTCGTTTACGGGGTATACGCAGGCGGCAACAAGGCTTCTTGCGCCCTTAACCTCTACCACGCACATACGGCATGCGCCGATTTCGTTGACGCCCTTTAAATAACACAGGGTGGGGATATCTATGCCGGCATCCCTCGCTGCCTCAAGAATAGTGTAATTCTTCGGCACCGAGTAGGGCATACCGTTTATTTTGATATTTACGTTATCCATGTTTGGTACACTCCTTTACTTCTTGATAATGGCGCCGAATCGGCATTTATCCATACATACTCCGCACTTGATGCACTTTGTCTGGTCGATTATGTGCTTTTGCTTCACAGCGCCGGAGATGGCGTTGACGGGGCAGTTCTTTGCGCACAGCGTACAGCCTACGCACTTATCCTCGACAACCACAAAGCTGAGCAGCGCCTTGCATACGCCTGCGGGGCACTTCTTATCCTTGATGTGCGCCTCGTACTCGTCTCTGAAGTAGTGAAGGGTAGAGAGCACGGGGTTGGGGGCTGTCTGACCCAGACCACACAGCGAGTTTTCCTTGATGTAGTGGCACAGATCCTGAAGCTCGTCGATGTCGCTTGCCTTGCCCTTGCCCTTGGTAATGCGCTCAAGCATCTCGTACAGGCGCTTGGTGCCTACACGGCAGGGGGTGCACTTTCCGCACGACTCCTCAACGGTGAACTCCAAGAAGAACTTCGCGATATCCACCATGCAGGTCTCTTCGTCCATAACAATCAGACCGCCCGAGCCCATCATCGAGCCGATGGCAATCAGGTTGTCGTAGTCAATCGGAATGTCGAGATGCTCAGCAGGGATGCATCCGCCGGAAGGACCGCCGGTCTGCGCCGCCTTAAACTGCTTGCCGCCGGGAATGCCACCGCCGATCTCCTCGACGATCTCGCGCAGGGTTGTGCCCATGGGAACCTCAACAAGACCGGTGTTGTTGATCTTGCCGCCGAGCGCAAACACCTTGGTGCCCTTGCTCTTTTCGGTACCCATTGCCGCAAACCATTCGGCGCCGTTTAAGATAATCTGGGGGACGTTTGCGTAGGTCTCCACGTTGTTTAACACGGTGGGCTTGCCAAACAGACCCTTAACCGCGGGGAACGGAGGACGGGGACGCGGCTCGCCGCGCTTGCCCTCGATAGAGGTCATAAGCGCCGTCTCTTCGCCGCACACAAACGCGCCGGCGCCAAGACGAAGCTCAAGGTCAAAACAAAAGTCGGTGCCGAAGATGTTCTTGCCGAGCAGTCCCATCTCCTTTGCCTGGTCGATGGCTATCTGCAGGCGTTTAACCGCAATGGGGTACTCCGCGCGTACATACACAAAGCCCTCGTCGGCACCTATGGCATAACCGGCAATCGCCATTGCCTCAATCAGCGCGTGGGGGTCTCCCTCCAGCACCGAACGGTCCATGAACGCGCCGGGGTCGCCCTCGTCGGCGTTACAGCAGACGTATTTCTTATCCGAAACGCTTGCCTTGGCAAAGCTCCACTTCAAACCGGTGGGGAAGCCGCCGCCGCCTCTGCCGCGCAGACCCGAATCCTTCATGATGTTGATTACATCGTCGGGGGTCATCTCGGTAAGCACCTTGCCCAGTGCCTGATAGCCGTCGTAGGCTATGTATTCGTTGATGTTCTCGGGGTCGATTACGCCGCAGTTACGCAGCGCAATGCGCTTTTGCTTTTTATAAAAGCCGGTCTCATTAAGAGACTTAATGGTGTCTTCGGCAACCGTCTCCTGATACAGAAGGCGGGTAACGATGCGTCCTTTGAGCAGATGCTCGGACACGATCTCCTTCATATCCTCGGGGGTTACTCTTGAATAGAAGCTGCCCTCGGGGTATACGATCATAATCGGGCCAAGCGCGCACAGGCCGAAGCATCCGGTCTGAATGACCTTGATCTCGTCTTGCAGCCCGTTTGCCGCAAGTTCCTTTTCCAGCTCCGCGATTACACTCAGGCTACCAGAGGAGGTACAGCCGGTGCCGCCGCAGACAAGTATGTGGGAACGATACATTGTGTGTTCTTCCTCCTATTTCCTTACTTTCCCATGGTGCCGATGGTATACTCGGTAACCACGTTGCCGTTTACGATGTGGTCGTTAACCACGCGAGCCACCATTTCGGGGCTCATATTTACATAGGTTACCTTCTCCTGCCCGGGTACAAAAACCTCAACAACAGGCTCGTACTGGCAGATGCCGATGCAGCCGGTTTGACCGACCACGATATGGCTCAGGTTGCGTTTACCAATCTCCTCGGTAAAGGCGGTAAGTACAGGGCGTGCGCCAGCGGCGATGCCGCAGGTTGCCATACCCACCACAACGCGTATGGCGTCGTGCTCGTCGGTACGGATGCCAACTTTATGCTTCATGGAATCGCGAAGAGCCGCAAGTTCCGCAAGACTTTTCATAACAGTTCCTTATCCTTTCTCTGGGGTTTATACGCGGTACGCGTAAAACCGAGCTATAAGATGTGCAAAGAGATCCATGCAAAAGGGTTTAACCTACTCTATGTCTTTAAAACAACGTCATTTTCGGCAAAATACTCTCTGATAAACGTCATCACCTCGGGGGAGTTTAAAGGAACATCCCCGAGCACCTCGCGAAACTGTCTGGTATCAAGCACAAACGAGTTTTCGCTAAGCTGTGCGGTGCGCACCGTGTGGGTGTACACAAAATCGATGTGCGTGTTGCACGAGATCAGGGTCGTCATCGTTTCACACATGCTGCCCAGCGGCATACGGTCGATGTGGGTAAGCCCAAACACCGCCTTAACCGTCGTGCCCATACCAGGCTGTGACTCGATGGTAACGCTTCCGCCCGTCAGCTCCGCCGCCATCTTAAGTAGCGGCAGCCCCAGCCCAACCTTGCGGGTGGTGCGGGTGGTATAAAACGGGTCGAGCGCCCTTTGCGCCGTCTCCTCGCTCATACCGCATCCGTTGTCGGTTATGGTGATAACCAGTGTGTCGCTTTGCGCGCACTCGGTTACACCAATCTCAATCAGCGACGCCTGTGCCTTTACAGAGTTTTGGACGATGTCCAGCACATTGAGTGAAAGCTCCTGCATAACCGCTTATTGGTCGCGGTACTTTGCGAGTATCTTGTCAACATCGTCTACTACGAGACGACCGTAAACGTCCTCGTTCACTGTGAGAACGGGTGCGAGACCGCACGCGCCGATGCAACGGCACGCATCCAGAGAAAACCTTCCGTCGGGTGTGCATTCGCCGCCCTTGATGCCAAGACGCTCGGACAAACGGTCGAAGATATCGCCCGCGCCCTTAACGTAGCACGCTGTGCCAAGGCATACCGAGATCTTATACTCGCCCTTGGGGTAAAGTGAAAACTGAGAGTAGAAGGTTACTACGCCATAAACTTCAGCCAGCGGAACGTTAAGCCCCTCGCTGATCATCTGCTGTACCTCTAAAGGAAGGTACCCGTAAATCTCCTGCGCCCCCTGCAGGACAGGCATGAGCGCACCGGGCTGCGCCTTGTGCTCGGCAATTAGCTGTAACAGCTCCGCCTCCTGCTCTTTTGTGCCGCAAAACGGCACACCGGTTGTGGACTTTGCCATGTTTTTAATTCATCCTCCTTAAGCCAAAGAATGGG